>NZ_JAABLS010000021.1:0-44252 GCF_009915195.1 Proteus sp. G2674 | reverse complement strand
AATATAAATACTTAATCATTAATATATTATTTATATGTTTTTTTAAATGCTTTGTCTATATGTTTTTTATATGGATTTTTTTTTAAATTAATTGTTCCTTGTGCTAATTATGATAATCAGTTTTAAAACCAAAGGAAATGTCCATGAAAAAAAACGCTCTATTTACTGTCTCACTGTTATCTGTATTTATTTCATTATCTTGTTATGCTCATCAAGATGTTATTTTAAACCCTGATTCATTATCAGATGCACAGGTATCTATTGATAGTGACACAGGGAAAACACAAATTGAAGTGATAAATACTAATCAAGATGGTACCGCCCATATCTATTATAATCGTCTTGATGTTGGTAATTTGGGTTTATCATTAAAAAATAATGCTGAAGCAGAATTAATTATTAATGAGGTTGTTTCTAAAGATTTTTCAATTCTAAGAGGTGAGCTTGAGTTACAAGGAAAAAAGGCGACAGTGGTTATAGCTAATCCTAATGGAATTTCTTGTCGTGATTGTTCTTTCTCTGGAATTAATGATATTAAACTAATTGCAGGTAGCAGTACAGGGAAATTTTCTAAGACATTCACTATAGCAGATATAGGTTCTAGTGTTGTTTTTGATATGAGAAATAAATTAGATAAAAATGAACATAGTCATATTAATCGCAATTATAAAGATATTTCATCTGGAATGATAAATATTATCTCTAATAATGTAGACTTGATTGACGGTGATTTAAATGCTGAATATATTCGTTTTGATATAGGGTTAAGTGAGTTTAATCTTGGAGCTAAAAATGATTATAATAAATACAGCCATTTTTTGTTAAGGACAGAGGCAGGAATAAATAGTCGATATTTAATAATAAAATCAAAACAGGGTAACGTTTATAATGATGGTAATATAAATACTTTGTCACTAAATCATGAGTCTTATAGCTTAATTAATGCAGGAAACATAGATATAAATCAAGATGATAATTTATATAGAACAGCTTATGATGGGACGAAACAATCAAAAGTAATGGTTTATCAATATTCTTCTGGTCTTAATAATTCATCATTTAATGTTAAAGATAGTATTCTATTTATGAAAGCGGATAGGTTGCTTTTAGATAGAACATTTAATATTGATGATAGTTATTTATATGGAAGAGTAGGAACCATAGGAACCCTAGGAATAGGTAATATATCATTGTCGTATAATAGTGTTTTTCATATCCTCGCTGAGGATAGTATATTTCTTAGTGGTAAAATCCAGGGGGATGGTCATGTTATATTACAATTAAATGATGATAAAGTTGATATTGAAGGTAAAAACTTGTTAATAGGAACAGAGGGATTAAGATTAGAGGGGGGAACAAAATATAAATTAGGTAGATCAACTATTATAGATTATACTGAATACAAATAAGGCTATTTTAATTATTACTATCGATTTAAATCCTAACGCTAATTCAATCTTTATCTGAAGGTTGTTATATATAAATTAATATATTAAATAAAACACTCCCTGTATTATATTGAGATAATACAGGGACTATTCTTTAATTATAAAAGAAAATTATATTTGTATTTTTCGCCCAGCTAATATTGAACGCTGTGCTTGTCCATCTGCACCATAAAGTGTTGGGCTATGATTTTTCTGTAGAAAATGCAGCGTTTCACTATTGCGAGTAATATGTTGCTCTAACAATAAGCCATTGTGTTGATTAAGATGTTTTAACTCTTCCGTTAGATCAACCAGTTGCCCCCATAAATCAGCTAAAAAAGGCTGTCCTTGATAGGGTCTATCAATACCGACTTGTTTACTGAGTATTTGACGTTTTTGATCGGTATGACCTAGAGCTGTTAATACAAAATTCTTCTGTTCAGTTATTTCATGCAGCTTATTGATATCAATACTTCCTGCACATAATAACTGTTGCTCAGCACGTAAAATACCCGCAATGGTATTGAGCTGTGATAACTGAAGATCTAAGGTCTGGCGGAGTTCTTCCATCATAATCTTTAATATTATTTAGTTATGCTTTCAGCAGCTTCTCGGAAAAGTGCTTCCGCAATTTTGCTACTGTCCATTGTTAATGTTCCATCGGCAATCGCTGCTTTTAAACGGGCAACTTTCTCGACATTGATGTCTTGATTGCTAGGTTGAACTAATTTTTTCTGTGCTTCACTTAGTTTCACAGAAGTATCACCCGCCATTGCTTTTGTTTGCGTATTACCGGTTTTTCGTGCTTCTTGGGCACCTTCATTAAGGTTACGCTGAGAAATGGCCGTGATTGGGATAAGTGGATTTGTGCGTTCAATACTCATAGGAAAATCCTTTGTTAGGCATCAATTAATCGTCAGATGAAGCCATTGTAAACAACCTATGTGTTTTCGCCTATCATCTTGTAGTTTTATATCGGCAGTGTAGATATAAACTTTAATGTTATCTTACTCGTCATACTTCAAGCTGTAGCGTTGTTGGCGTCACTCATTCGCACTAGTCACATACTTATGTATGCTCCTAGCGACTCATTCGCTTGCCGCCTAGCTACAACTTGAATTATTTAGAGTATTTTCTCGTCATACTTCAAGCTGTAGCGTTGTTGGCGTCACTCATTCGCACTAGTCACATACTTATGTATGCTCCTAGCGACTCATTCGCTTGCCGCCTAGCTACAACTTGAATTATTTAGAGTATTTTCTCGTCATACTTCAAGCTGTAGCGTACTTATTAGCACTAGTCTACAAGCAGCGTTTTTATTCAACTTATAGTGCAAGAGAGTTTACCTTGCTTTGCTACCATTAAAACGGTTAACAAGTCATTTAATATAGGCTTATTCTGCTTATCGTTACCTTTAATTGTTATCTTTAATGTATTACAAGGGGATACGTACAGAGCCATTTTCAAGCGCTTCACCAGTAATAATTTGCCCTGATTTGACCCGTATACGAATACTTTCATTGGCAACGGCATTGTTAATCGCTTTTCCTTCATAACGGATTTGAAAGTGATCACCTTGTGCAAAAACCGTTACAGTCTGCCCCGCTAAAATGGCCCAAGGGCGACGGATCATGGTTGATGTTATCGGTTTTCCGGTCGCAATATGGCGCATAGCAATGGCATTTTTAATAAAAATTGGATCTCTTAACACGTCATAAGGTAGCTTTTCTAAATCACCTTTTATGATCTTAATCGAAGATGTTGTTATTACATCATCACGATTAATCTCTTTTTTAGCGACTAAATATTGTCCATAAACATTCACACCTACTTGTATAAAACGACGTTGATTATCGCACTGAATGGGGATAGAAAGACGTCCCCAATTGCGAGAGCCTGCATGCTGTAGGATTTCTTGTTGTTGGCAATGTGGCCATTTATCCTCTGGGGTTAAAACGGTTACGGTGACTTTATCGTCTTTGTGGTGGCGCGTTTGGAAAAATTGCTGTAGCGCTTCGGGTAGGGGATTGGCTATACCGCTATTTACTATAAAGAAAAAAGAAATAACACCGATAAACGTTCTAACAGACATAGTTTGTATCACCTTATAAAGTTTATGCTAATGGTGTGGTTAAACTTATTTAGCCAAAATAGTGTACATCCTCTTCACATGCCTTAAACGCATAAATAGCAATTCAATTTACCCCTATTCCTCCAATCATCTTTTTTTTGAGCGTTTATTCTGTTAACTGAAATTGTTTTATCAGCTGAGGGTAAGTGGCTTAGCCACCAAGGATAGAAGATGCTCGATAAATTAGAAAATACGTTTCATTTTCAACAAGAAGCGCTTTCACTACGTAATAAACGCCAAGAAATTTTGGCGGCAAATATTGCTAATGCTGATACGCCAGGCTTCCAAGCTCGGGATATTGATTTCGCGGCTGAGTTGAAAAAAACCATGGAAAACGGGCGTACTGGTAGTCATGGATTGCAACTGACAATGACATCAGAACGCCATATTCCCATTAAGCCGGGTTATCGTTTAGAGGCTGATTTGCTTTATCGGGTTCCTCATCAAACATCGATGGATGGTAACACGGTCGATATGGATATGGAACGGAGCAATTTTGCCGATAATAGCGTTAAATATCAGGCAGATGTGACATTTATTAACTCTCAAGTTAAAAGCATGATGGCTGTATTGCAACAAGGATAAAGAGTATGTCTTTATTTAGTATTTTCGATATTTCAGGTTCTGCACTTTCAGCACAATCACAACGTTTAAACGTCAGTGCAAGTAATATGGCCAACGTAGATAGCGTTGTGGGGCCTGATGGTGAACCTTACCGTGCAAAACAAGTCGTTTTCCAAGTGAATGCGCCGGCAGGCCAAGATATTGGTGGTGTTCATGTTACGCAAGTGGTGGATGATCCGACCCCCTTTCGTATGGAATATCAGCCAGGAAATCCATTTGCAGATGAAAAAGGCTATGTGCGTAAGCCTAATGTCGATGTCGTCGGTGAGATGATCAACACTATTTCGGCGTCAAGAAGTTATCAGGCTAACGTTGAAGTGATGAATACAGCGAAATCGCTGATGCAAAAAACGTTAATGATAGGTCAATAGGGAGAATAAATTGTGGGTATTTCTGCCTCAATGAATGAACCTACTGATAATACCATTATCGGGGAAGCGCCTTCGTCCTACCACACTAAAAAAGGGGGTAGTGATGATATCAAAGGTAATTTCCTGACGTTACTTATCACGCAGATGCAAAACCAAGATCCCACCAACCCAATGCAGAATAATGAGCTAACGTCTCAGTTAGCTCAAATTTCTACGGTTGAAGGGATAGAGACGCTCAATAAAACAGTCAATACCATTGTTGGCCAAATAGACCAAAGTCAGGCATTACGTGCAACCTCATTAGTTAACCATGTGGTGATGATTGCCGGTAATGAAATCAGCGTTGATAAGATTAATAATGGTGAAAACGCTGGATCTGATACAGATATAGATACAGATACAACACCTGATACTCAATTAGATAAGTTACCTGCATCTACTGATGTGACAGATAATAAAAATATCTTCTCCAGCGCCTTTGGTTTTGAATCCTTTAGTCCAATAGATACGCTTACAGTCAATATTACTGATAGTAGTGGGGCTAAAGTTCGCACGATCGAAATGAATTCAAAAATTCTGCCGGATGTTTATCACTTCTTTTGGGATTGCACGGATGATGATGGTAACAAAGTTCCTACTGGAAAATATCAATTTACAGTAAATGCCACATTTAATGATGCGCAAGTCCCAGTAAAAACACTTAAAAGTGCGGTAGTCAATTCCGTTTCTATGAAAGAGGGAAAACCTCATCTTGATGTTGGCCTCGGTGTCATCGTTTCATTGGACGAAATTCGTAAAGTTTTTTAATCAACATTAATTCAATAATGGAGGGCGCATGTCCTTTTCTCAAGCAGTCAGTGGTTTAAATGCAGCAGCCGCTAATTTAGATACTATTGGTAATAATATCTCAAACTCTGCAACCTACGGTTTTAAGGGGGCAACAGTCTCTTTTGCCGATGTTTTTGCCGGCTCTGGTGCAGGGCTTGGTGTAAAAGTATCAGGCATTAGCCAAAACTTTAAAGATGGTAGTATCACTACTACTAACCGCCCAACCGATGTGGCGATTTCTGGTGGTGGTTTCTTCCGTATTGAAGATAGTAACGGTGGCGTTTTCTATTCACGTAATGGTGAATTTGGCAAAGATAAAAACGGCTATCTCACTAATATGCAAGGCATGCGTATTACAGGTTATCCAGTACAAAACGTAGACGGTAAAAATGTAGTACAAAAAGGGGCAACACCAACGCCTATCATTATTCCTACCGATATGATGAATGCAAGTGCAACCGATAAAATGGATATGACGGTTAACTTGAATTCAGCTGAAGAGGCTATCGATCAAACAACACATAAATTTGATCCCAAAGATAACGATTCTTATAACTTTAGTACTAACGTGACAACCTACGATAGCTTAGGTAATGAACATAACCTGAACTTATTCTTTGTTAAAACCAAAGATAACGAATGGAGTGTTTATGCTCAAGACACCACAACAGGTGAGCCAGCACAAGATCTGGGTAAATTAGTTTATAAGGATAACGGGGTATTAGATGAAACAGCACCTAAGCTGAAAAACTTTACTACCGTTGCTTATAAAGGTTCACAACCCATGGATATGGAAATGAACTTTAGTGGTAGTACGCAGCAAAAAGTCGCTGAATCAAGTGTCTCTAAACTCGCGCAAAATGGTTACCAAGCAGGGGAATTCACCAATTTCCGTATTGAGCCAGATGGTTCCATTATGGCGACCTACTCAAACCAACAAAGCCAAGTAGTTGGTCAAATCGCATTAGCTAACTTTGCCAATCCTGGTGGCTTAAGTTCACAAGGTGACAATATGTGGTCTGAAACCAATGGTTCAGGCTCACCCATTGTTGGTGTGGCAGGCTCTGGCGTATTCGGTAAATTAACCAACAATGCCTTAGAAGCCTCTAACGTAGATATGAGCCAAGAGTTAGTTAACATGATTGTTGCTCAACGTAACTATCAATCTAATGCGCAGACTATCAAAACTCAGGATCAGATCCTGCAAACACTAGTTAGCATGCGCTAATAACGCAGGAAATCATCTGTTATGGATCATGTGATTTATACCGCGATGGGCGGTGCCAGACACTCAATGGAAAACCAAGCTGTCGTGGCGAACAATTTAGCAAATGCATCAACACCAGGGTTTAAAGCGCAACTTAGTGCGATGCGAGCCGTACCTATCAATGGCGAAACCTTACCGACGCGTACACTTACCGTCGCGTCAACGCCCGGTAGTGATCAGCGTCAGGGAACGATGAATTACACCGGCAGACCGATGGACGTTGCTTTAAGTGATAATGGCTATTTGGCTGTTCAACTTGAAGATGGTACGCAAGCGTATACCCGAAACGGCAATATTGAGCGTAACGCTGATGGCATGTTGATGGTACAAGGGCGTCTTTTGATGGGCGATAATGGCGCAATTGAAGTGCCACCACAAGCGGAAATTAGCATTGCTAATAACGGCATTGTCACGGCTCATGTCCCTACCGATCCACCGAAAATGCTAGGGCAAATTGGTCGCCTAAAAATGGTGAAGCCAGAACAAAATGATTTGGTACGAGGCGATGATGGTCTATTTCACCTATCACCTCAAGGTACAGCACGAGTGGGTGAAACATTACCTGCGGATGATAACGTCAAAGTTCTTGCTGGTGTATTAGAAGGTAGCAACGTCAATCCTGCTGAAGCTATGGTCGATATGATTGCCAATGCCCGCCGTTTCGAAATGCAAATGAAGGTGATCCACAGTGCAGATGATAATGCGCAGCGCGCTAACCAATTGCTATCAATGAGTTAAATAGTGTAAGGGGAAAACCATGATCCGTTCTTTATGGATTGCTAAAACAGGGTTGGATGCACAACAAACTAACATGGATGTGATTTCCAACAACCTCGCAAACGTCAGCACAAATGGTTTTAAACGCCAACGTGCGGTTTTTGAGGATTTACTCTATCAAACTATTCGTCAACCGGGAGCGATGACATCCGAGCAGACGAATGCGCCTTCTGGTTTACAAATTGGTACTGGTGTTCGCCCAGTGGCGACAGAACGTTTACATAGCCAAGGTAATTTAGCGCAAACTAATGGTACGCGTGATGTTGCTATCAAAGGGCAAGGTTTTTTCCATGTTCAATTACCTGATGGTACGGATGCTTATACTCGTGATGGCTCTTTTCAAATGGACCAAAATGGGCAACTAGTGACCTCCAGTGGCTTTCAAATCGTCCCAGCGATTATTTTGCCAGAAACCGCTAAAAAGGTGATGGTAGGTCGTGATGGTATTGTCAGTGTGGAGATTGAAGGATCGCCTGCACCTCAACAAGTAGGGCAATTAACCCTCACCACATTTATTAATGATAGCGGGTTAGAAAGTGTTGGGGAAAATCTGTACTTAGAAACAGCCAGCTCCGGAGCACCCACTGAGAATGCGCCGGGTATTAACGGTGCGGGCTTGTTATATCAGGGATATGTTGAAACCTCTAACGTTAATGTCGCGGAAGAATTGGTCAATATGATCCAGACTCAGCGTGCTTATGAAATTAATAGTAAAGCGATTTCAACTTCTGATCAGATGTTACAGAAACTCACGCAACTCTAATTTCGTTGATTCATTAGCCTGACAGAATTTCTGTCAGGCGTATTACTAAAAGAGTATCGAAGATGGATACAAAGGTCATTACTGACAATTCTGGGGCAAGCAAGCTTAGTGTCAGATGGCGTCGTCATCAACGTTTAGGTACCGCCCTGTTGGTACTGACACTAGCAGGGTGCGCTCAGATACCGAAAAAACCATTGGTTGAAGGACACACCACGGCAATACCTACTGCGCCCACCACACCAGCACCTAATGGCTCTATTTTTCAGGCTACTCAGCCGGTTTATTTTGGTTATCAGCCATTATTTGAAGATAGGCGACCGCGAAATATTGGCGATACATTGACTATCACCTTGCAAGAAAATGTCAGTGCCAGTAAAAACTCGTCGGCGAATGCCAGTCGCAATGGTAAAGCCGGTTTCCTTGCTTCTATTACACCAAGGTTCTTAGAAGGATTATTAGGGAATAGCCGTACTGATATGGGCATGGAAGGAAACAGTGAGTTCGGTGGTAAAGGTGGTGCTAATGCGAATAACACCTTTAAAGGCACCATTACGGTAACGGTTGATCAGTTATTGGCAAATGGCAATCTACATGTGGTGGGTGAAAAACAAATTGCGATAAACCAAGGCACTGAATTTATTCGATTTTCAGGCGTTGTGAATCCGCGCACTATCAGTGGCTCAAACACGGTAAACTCAACCCAAGTTGCTGATGCGCGTATTGAATATATCGGAGACGGTTATATTAATGAAGCGCAATCCATGGGATGGCTACAACGTTTCTTCTTAAATGTATCACCTTTTTAACGAGTAGGATCTAGATGAAAAAATTAGCGATTAGCCTTTTCTTTATCGTGATGACATGTGTCGGCTTTTCTGCCCATGCCGAACGGATCAGAGATCTTACTTCGGTTGAAGGGGTAAGAGAAAATGCGCTGATTGGTTATGGTTTGGTTGTTGGCCTTGATGGTACGGGTGACCAAACCATGCAAACACCTTTTACCACGCAAAGTCTAAATAACATGCTCTCACAATTGGGGATCACCGTACCTGCGGGCACTAATATGCAGTTAAAAAACGTCGCAGCAGTAATGGTGACAGCAAAACTACCTCCTTTTGGACGTACTGGACAATCTATCGATGTGGTTGTTTCTTCATTAGGTAATGCCAAAAGCTTACGAGGTGGTACGTTACTGATGACCCCACTTAAAGGGGTAGATAGCCAGGTTTATGCGGTAGCCCAAGGGAATATTATTGTCGGTGGCTCTGGTGCTTCTGCGGGAGGCAGTAGCGTAAAAGTCAATCAGTTAGCGGGTGGACGTATTAGTAACGGTGCCATTATTGAGCGTGAGTTACCTTCTCAGTTTGGTCAAACAGGATTATTAAACTTACAGCTTAATGAAGAAAACTTCACGCTAGCACAAAGTATTGCTGATGCGATTAATAAGCTACGTGGGGTAGGAACGGCGCTTCCTCTTGATGCCCGTACGGTGCAATTACGTGTGCCTCTTGGTAAAAGTGAACAAGTTCGTTTCTTAGCAGATGTGCAAAACCTTGAGGTAAAACGAGTTATTGCTGATGCTAAAGTGATTATCAATGCAAGAACAGGTTCTGTTGTAATGAACCGTGATGTGGTATTAGGTAGCTGTGCCATCGCACAAGGCAACTTATCTGTTACGGTAGATAGCCAAGTGAATGTGAGTCAACCGAATACCCCCTTTGCAGGTGGCAGTACGGTTGTGTCACGTAACACGAGTGTTAATGTCAATGAAAAGGGTGGTTCATTACAAAAAGTCAACGCCAGTGCTAGCCTCAATGAAGTGATCCGTTCACTCAATGCGTTAGGTGCGACCCCAACAGATCTCATGTCGATATTACAAGCGATGGAAAGTGCGGGTTGTTTACGGGCGAGATTGGAGATTATCTGATGAAAGAGTTATCTCTGCTTTCTTCAATGCCGAATATTTCAACGCCGGCATATGATAGTAACGCATTGAATAAACTTAAATATCAGGTTGGACAAAATGCTGATCAGCAAGGGCTGCGCCAAGTGGCGCAGCAACTTGAGGGGGTTTTTGTGCAAATGATGTTAAAAAGTATGCGTGAAGCTATTCCACAAGAGAGTATGTTCAATTCAGAAAGCACTAAAATGTACACCTCTCTTTATGATCAGCAAATTGCTCAAGATTTATCCAAAAAAGGCTTGGGGTTTGCTGACATGATTGAAAAACAACTGTCAGCTAAAGTAACGATGGAACCGAGCGAACTGGCCGGTAAAACGCCGATGCCATTAGACAGCAGTGATATTTTTCAATCAATGCCAACACAAGCATTAGGCCAGCTCTATCGTGCGATGCAACCGTTACAAAATGCAGTTGAAAGTACGGTAGGCAAGTTAAAAGGACTGTCTGAAAGTAGCGCTTCTTTTGCCGCTAAATTGTTAGGGCCAGCTAAACAAGCGACACAAGGTACAGGTATTCATCATCTTTTAGTTGTAGCACAAGCGGCACTAGAATCTGGCTGGGGTAAACGAGAAATTTTAACGGGTGATGGAAAACCGAGCTACAACCTGTTTGGTATTAAAGCGGGGCGTTATTGGAAAGGGCCTGTCACTAATATTATGACAACGGAAGTGATTGACGGTAAATCGATCAAGATGCGTGATAATTTCCGTGTCTACGGCTCTTATGTGGAGGCTATCCAAGATTATCTAAGATTGCTTACTGAAAGCCCGCGCTATGCCAAAGTACCGCAAGCCAAAACACCAGAACAGGCTGCTTATCATATCCAAGAAGCCGGTTATGCGACCGATCCGGGGTATGCCAAAAAACTTGTTTCTATTATAGGGCAATTAAAGGGACAGGGTGAGCAAGTTGCGAAAACCTATACGCATGATTTAAGTGAACTCTTTTAACTATTCTCCCCTCAAGTTTAGAGGGGAATAACCGATAACAAATAGCAGAGCATCCATATCAATTGCCTAGTTATGCTCCGAACATACAGGAGATGACTAAACGTAAAAGGATAGACAAATGTCCAACAATTTAATTAATACAGCGATGAGTGGGCTTAATGCAGCACAAGCTGCGATGAGCACAATTAGTAATAACATCGCTAACCAAAAAGTAAATTGGTATAACCGTCAAATGACCGTATTTAATGAAAACGGTGGCACGATGACCAGTAATGGTTATATTGGAAATGGTGTTAATGTGAGTCGTATTCATCGCGAATATAATGAGTTCCTTGCGGGACAAATGAATCGTGCGGTAACAAAACAGAGTGCTTTAAATAGCTATAACAAAAATATCTCGCAAATAAATGATTTATTAGCGGATAAAGGCAATGATGTTTCCAGTGCAATTGATGACTTCTTTACCAGCTTACCTAATGTAACGAACAATGCGGAAGATAACCCAGCCCGTACCACCATACTGGGTAAAGCGGAAGCAATGGTGAATATGTTTAACAAAGCGGATCAATCATTGCGCGATCTCGAAAAAGACATTAATAGCCAAGTCACTAATACCACTAAGAATATTAATGAATATTCCAAGCAGATAGCTAAATTAAATCAAGAAATTAGCCGCTCCCAAGGTTTTAATGGTGCCGAGCCTAATGATCTACTGGACCAACGCGACCGTTTAATTCAAGAGCTAAATACGCTGGTTGATGTACAAGTGACCCAACAAGATGGCGGATTTGTTAATGTCAGCTTTGCCAATGGTCTTCCTCTTGTTGCGGGGACTCGCTCTTATGAAGTCTCTGCTATTCCTTCCAGTAAAAACAGTGAACGCCTTGTTGTTGGTTATAGCAACGGTATTGATGAAGTCCGTGAAGTTGATGCTAAACGTATTAATGGCGGTGAATTAGGTGGCGCTTACCGTAGCCGTAATGAAGTATTAGATGCAAGCCGAAATCAATTAAACCAATTAGCTTTAGTGTTGGGGGATCAATTTAATAAACAACATGAGCAAGGTTTTGATTTAAACGGCGATAAAGGTGATAAGTTCTTCAATCTAGGTGGGGCACATACCATGCCTAATGGTAAGAACAAAGGTGATGCGACTTTCGATGTCAAATACACTGACACAAGAGAAGTTAAAGCTGCAGATTATACGGTTAAGTATGAAGGTGGTAAATGGAATGTCACTGTAGAGCCGGGTAATCGTAAATTTACAGCAACACCTAATGCAACAACGGGTGAATTAGAATTCGAAGGAATGAGCATCAAGGTCAATGGAGCTGCACAAGAGGGCGATTCTATCGTTGTTCAATCTGTAGGTAACGTGATTGCAGGGATGAGTGTTGCAATCAGCGATCCAAGCAAAATAGCAGCCGCGGGTACAAAAGACTCTGGACCTAGTGATAATGAGAACATGAAAAAATTGTTCGAATTACCCGATGAAAAACTTATCGATGGTAAAGCAACAATTGCTGGTGGTTATGGCTCACTAATAAGTATGGTGGGTAATAAAGTATATACTGCACAAGTTGATTATGATGCGCAAAATGCGATCACCAGCAGTATTTTCACACAGCAACAATCGATTTCAGGGGTCAACTTGGATGAAGAATACGGCGAAATGTATCGTATCCAAGAGTATTACATGGCAAATGCAAAAGTTATTCAAACTGCAAATACCATGTTTGATGCGATTATGCAGGTCTTATAAATCCTCTTTGATTAAGGAATAAATCGTGCGTTTAAGTTCAAATCAAATTTACACTCAGCGAGTGGATAATATTACTAGCTCGCAAAGCAGATGGATGACAGAAGGGAATAAAATTTCCAGTGGTCGACGTGTTGAAAAACCTTCTGATGATCCGATGGCGGCCTCACAAGCGGTAATGGTTAAGCAATCTGAAGCGCGTAATCAGCAATATGCGACAGCACGTGGATTTGCTAAAAACAGCATGTCATTGCAAATGAGCCTTTCAAGCCAAATGGTCAATATCACCACAAAAATTCAAGAAACATTAGTGGCTGCCGGTAATGATGGTGCATTAAGTGATGAAGATCGCGCCTCTCTTGCGGAACAATTAAGTGGTTTAAAAGATCAGTTAGTGGGTATTGGCAATACGAAAGATGGTGTTGGACGTTATGTTTTTGCTGGTTTCCAAACAGATAAACCTCCTTTTGTTGCTGACAAAACGGGTAAAATCACCTACCAAGGTGGAGACAAGCAAATTACCCAAAAAGTTGATAGCAATATTGAAATGGTATCCAACTTTACAGGGATAGAAACGTTACAATCATCGGGAGGAAAAGGCACAGAACCGGATATTTTTAATGCCTTAGATGAAGCCATCAGTGCACTACGTGAACCTCTAGTTGGAAAACCACAAGCTGATCGTGATGCTGCATTAGATAAGATTAATACGGCTAACCGTGTTAATCGCGCCACATTAAATAATATTTCTAGTGTGGAAGCTAAATTAGGTTTACAGCTTCAAGAGCTTGAAAATTTGGATAGTTTAGGTGCCGATACCTCATTAAGAAATGCTAAACGCTTAAGTGAGTTACGTGACTTAGATTGGACACAAGCAATTTCAGATTATTATCAAGAAGAGTCGGTATTACAGGCATCTTATAAAGTTTTTAATGACATGAAAGATATGTCGATGTTTAAGATGTATCGTTAATTTAGTCGTAATAGTAAATAGCATCTTATTCTATAAAATAAGCGATTATCCCTTGATATTTATCAGGGGATTTTTTATCTGTAACGAATGAAGTCAGTACAAGGTTTATGCATGACTTTAGTCGCAGTAGCAGTAAGTGCCCGTGCTGATCCTTTAGCACGAATATTAAGTTATCTAGCTGACTTTATTCATCACTGGTTTATAGCAAATGATATATTAATTGTGGAATAAACAAAACAAGTGACAAAAAGCAGATTAAATTTAATTAGCCAATGGAAAAATAGATAACACAATCTCAATCATCAGGTTTTTCAAGAAACTAATTGCTGCAATATTAAGGTAATACGATTGAATGTATCGCTAAAGACGCGCTCAGTAAACACAGGTAATGCCGGCATAATCAGTGATAACGCCAACATACCGATCGTGAGGGTAAGAGGGAAACCGACCACAAAAACAGAAAGCTGTGGTGTCATACGGTTTAAAATACCTAATGAAAGGTTGAGTACTAATAGTAGAGTAATTAATGGCATGGCTAACATCATCCCGTTAATAAATATAGTGCCACCACTTTGTACTAAAGTAAGGATACCCAATGAATTAAAGGTCTGATTTCCAATAGGAACAACATAGAAAGTATCTGCTAATACCGATAACAGCCATAAATGCCCATCAAACACCATAAAAAGCAACATGGTTAACATGTTAAAGATACGAGCAAGAATAGGCATATTCGGGCCACCTGAAGGATCGACGAAAGTCGCAAATGACAGCCCCATCTGTAAACCAATCACTTCTCCTGCATGACGTACAGAAGCAAAAGCTAACTGCATAGATAAGCCTAAAATTGTGCCAATTAAAATTTGTTGGATCAGTACCCAAAAAGCCATGATAGAAAAGAGAGGTACTTGACTTTGCGGTAGCCCCGGTGCAATTAACGCTGTGGTTAAAAAGGCGAGTCCAATACGAAATTTTTTAGGTGTCTGTTTTTCACTAAACAAAGGCGCGGTACTAAAGAGTGCCAAAATACGCACAAATGGCCAGAAAAAATCACTGATGTAGCCATTAAGTATTTCACTGGTCAAGGTTATCATTGTTATTAACCAATCATTCCTGGAATGCCCGTAAATAAGTTATGCATATAGTCTAATAGCAAACTGAGCATCCACGGGCCTGCGACTAAAATAGCCGCTAATACAGCAAGGATCTTAGGAATAAACGACAGTGTCATTTCGTTTATTTGTGTTGCCGCTTGCAGCATGCTTATTACTAAACCAGTAACCAGTGCAGACAATAATAGAGGTCCAGCAAGGGATAAGGCAATTTTCATCGCTTCCGTTCCTAATGCTAAAACAGATTCAGGCGTCATAAAGAACCTCTTTGCTAGTTAAAAAAGCTTTGAGCCAACGAGCCAAGTATTAACTGCCAGCCATCGACTAATACAAATAACATGAGTTTAAAAGGCAGTGAAACGGTGGCGGGTGGCACCATCATCATACCGAGTGCCATCAAGACGCTGGCAACCACTAAGTCTATGATGAGAAAAGGGATAAAAATCATAAAACCAATTTGAAAAGCGGTTTTTAGCTCACTGGTAATATAAGCAGGTACTAAAATTCGCATGGGTACGCTATCGCGTGTTTCAAATGCGGGGGCATCAGCAAGACGAGCAAAGAGTGCAAGATCGGTTTCGCGCGTTTGTTGCATCATAAACTGGCGCAGTGGTTGTGAGCCATTATCGAGTGCTTGTTCAAAAGTGATTTTATCTTCACTAAAAGGGAGATAAGCATCTTGATAAATTTTATCAAACACCGGTGCCATAATAAAAAATGTCATAAATAGCGCAAGACCCAGTACCACTTGATTAGGGGGAGCAGAAGGTGTCCCTAACGCATTACGTAATAAACCCAGCACAATGATAATCCGAGTAAAACTCGTCATCATCAGTAATACGGCGGGAATAAAACCTAGGGCTGTGATAAAAATCAGTGTTTGTACTGGCAATGACCAGCTTTGGCCACCTCCCGGTAATGGGTGTGAAATAACACTGGGGAATTGAGCAAACGCATGGCTTGGCAATAGTGACAAAATAAGGACACTAGCGAAGAGAGGCCAGCGCTTTAATGCGTTAAAATAAGAGACACACTGATGCATTATGAGTTGCCTTTATCTCGCTTTAGCGTTTTTTGTAATAATTGAATAAATAACGGTGAAGAAGGTGGTATAGGCGCTTCCTGCGAGGCATGATTAGGAATAGGTAAGGTGTGTAACAGATTAATCTGCGATGCCGTAACCCCTAATACAAGCCATTCCTGCTCGATTTCAACAACGACAACACGCTCTTTGGTACCTAATGAACAGCTCGCTTTAACCGTGAGTTGTGCTTGATTAGCTTTAAATGTACCGCGAGCAAAGCCAAAACGGCGGAAAAGCCACATTGCAACAATGATCAGTACAATAATACCCGCAAGCGCGGTGCTGACTTGCACAAGGCTTTGCCCAACGGGTAAAGGTTGCGCCGGTGTTTGGATAGTTTGCGTTGTGGCGGGTGCGGCAGTATTAACCGCACCTTGGCTGGAAAAGGAAGGGATCTGTTCCATAGATCAACGACTCAGACGGCGCATACGTTCTGAAGGGGTGATGATATCGGTAATGCGAACACCATATTTATCAGAAACGACCACGACTTCTCCTTGGGCGATTAAGTAGCCATTGATAAGAATATCAAGGGGTTCACCCGCAAGCCCATCTAATGACACTACAGAGCCTTGTGATAGGCTTAGGAGTTTTTTAATCGTCATTTTGGTACGCCCTAACTCTACTGTCAATTTGACAGGAATATCCATAATCAAATTGATATCAGATAGATGATTAAGCGTATCATCTTCAGGTAACAGATGTTCGAATACGTCGGAACTATTATCTTGGCTTTTGCCAGTTTGCTGTTCCATTGCATCAGCCCACATATCCTCAGCCGATTGTGAATTATCAGTTGGGCGATTTTCATCACTCATTGGTTTGTTCCTCATCCAGAGCGTTTAAAACAGGGTTAATTAAATGTTCAACACGAAGGGCGTATTGCCCATGAACTGTACCGTATTGACTTGTTAATACCGGCACACCATCAACATGTGCAATCAATCTTTCTGGTTTATCAATAGGGAGTACATCCCCTTTTTTCAGGGTAAGGACTTTTGATAAACGCAGCGGAATGTCAGTAAAGTTAGCAACCAACTCAAGCTCTGAGTGCTTAACTTGGTTAACTAAACTGTCTAACCAAACGCTATCTTCTTGGCGAAGGTTTTCAATTGGTGGATTGATTAGCCGTTCACGTAGCGGTTCAATCATGGCAAAAGGAATACAGATACTAAATTCCCCAACCATAGAGCCAATTTCTACTTGAAAAGGTGTCGTCACCACAATGTCATTTGGCGATGAGGTGATATTGGTAAATTTTACCTGCATCTCAGAACGAACATATTCAACTTGAATTTTGAAGATGGAGTCCCAAGCATCACGATAGGCATCAAGTGCCAGTTTTAACATTTTGTTGATAATACGCTGCTCTGTATTGGTGAACTCGCGTCCTTCAACGGGAATTGGAAAACGCCCATCGCCACCAAACAGGTTATCAACCGCGATATAAACCAGATTCGGCTCAAAGGTAAATAACGCTGTGCCGCGTAACGGTTTTAAATGCACCAAATTTAGATTAGTTGGTACAGGTAGGTTACGGGCAAAGTCATGATAAGGATGAATTTTTATGCCACCAACCGTGATATCAGGGCTTCGGCGAAGCATATTAAACAGCCCCATACGGAATTGACGCGCAAAACGTTCGTTAATAATTTCTAACGACTGTAACCGTTCTCGAACGACACGACGTTGCGTGTTCGGGTCATAAGGCTGAATATCCGGTTCATTCGGATCCTTCGCTATCGCAGGTTCCCTGTTCGCGCTTTTTTGGGCGTCGTCACCTGATGTGTCATCATTCAGCAGAGCATCTATCTCTGCCTGTGAAAGGATATTATCGCTCATAATGATTATCGCAGAATAAACGTGGTAAACAGTACATCGGAGAGGATCTGTTCAGATTCACCCGGTACAAGAGTCGGTCTCAGCGTTTCTTTTATTTCTGTCATGAGTTGTTGTTTCCCCGCATCTGTTGCAATTTTATTAGCGTGTTGACGAGAAAGAAGTAGTAGCAAGCGACTACGAACTTCGGGTAAATAATCATGTAAGCGCTTACGTGTATTCTCATCATGTAAGCGTAACGTGATCCCTATGTAGAGTACGCGATCTAAATGTTCTTCTTCATCAATCAGATTGATGGTAAAAGGCTCTAATGACATAAAAACGGGGGCCGGTATAACTTTTTGCTGACTAGTGCCCGTAGTACCTGATTTAGCATGCTTCAATGCCCACCAACTATATCCACCGAATGCCGCTGCAATAATGGCGATCACCAATAATAGGATGATCAGAATTAAGCTATAGCTTTTACGTTCATTGCTGTAATTAGACATGGACAGTTAAATTCCTGTTTTGTAGTGGATACGTGTTCACTTTTGTGGACTTCCATATCCATCTAAATCAACCTTAATTATCCCGCTATTTCTGTTTTTTAATGGCAGAAACAGATAGGGAAAAAACCATTAACTCTTACGTTTATTGACATAGTGTGTCCTCCCAATACATTTGTATTAGGCAAAAATATCGACACCACCACGAGCAGAGGCTAACTCTTGAGGCGTAAGGGTTATCTTTTGTGCCGTTTCTGAGGCTAATTGCATAGAATTACCCTCGCTTCTTTGATGATTATCGGCACCATTTCCACTAAATTGAGAGGAATCTGACATATTTTGTTGTTGCCAACCGTCATGACTGTCGCTAGACACTTGACTTTGTGTGAGTTGTATCCCATTTTCAGAGAGTGCTTGACGCAAATGATGCAGGGAATTCTCTAACACAGTACGCACTTGTCCATTTTGAGAGGCAAGATGTAATTGAGCCTGTCCATCTTCAATTTTCATGCGAATATGTAATGAACCCAACTCTTCGGGATGTAAACGTAGCTCAGCTTTTTGTAAACCATTACGACTAAACATCACAATTTGCTGATTGAGTTGCTGTTGCCATTCCGGTGTGCCTATTTGTGCATTTAACATCGGGGTAGGCATAGAGGAAAAATGCATTTGCGGTTGCATCATTGATGACGGTTGTGCATGACTTGCTACTGATGAAGAGGCAAACACCGAAGAGGTCGATAATCTATTGTGTAGATCGCGTTCAGCAATACGGTTATTACCGATTATTTGGTTTGCCAGATTATCGGCTAATTTTGTATTGGCTGATGCTTTGTCATCGGCTAACAATCCATCCGCTTTTTCTGCTACGGAAGATAACAGTGATACGTTATCAACTTTCTTTGCTGAATGCCCATTCGTTAAATGGCGAGCTTCATGTGTTGCAAGTTGGGTTAATGACGCTGTTTCAGGGCGTAATTGAGCAAGCAATGATTTGTCATCAGCATTAGCTTGCGTATTGAATTGTTGCCATTTATCGACAAGATCACGCTCAGCACGGGCATTTTCTGCCATAAGGTGAGATAACTCGTTTCCATTCCCAGCATGCTTTAACGAGGTTCCCAACGAATGTGGCTGATGAGCTTGGTTGGCTGAAAGCGATGTAGATTTTAACCCTGCAAGCCCGGCAAGTTGTACTGGAAGCTCTGCCGCTAATTCTTCTGCGGACATTAATGAAGAGGCCGTTTTATTTTCAAGAATTGAGCTAAATTGCTCATTATCAGGTAACGAGAGGGCAAGATGGGTATTTTTCGTTGCTGGAGCCTCTAATGCCGCATATTCATTGACAATAGTATCAATATCGTCATCATTTTGTTGGTCTTTATTTTTTTCAGTGTGATTGTGCGCCTTATTCTCTTTTGAGGAATGGCCTGAAATAGAGGCGTTTTTTTTATCACTGGGTGTATTCTGAGGTTGAGTACTCAGAAGTTGTGCAAATGTCGACGCATTATCACCGGGTTGACTTGTTGTAGCGGATGTCGTTCCCGGAGAGGTTGCTGTGACATCCATGGTCAGAAGCGTTATCTCCATCAAGTTGTTCTCCGTAAAGTACTACGCTGTGCGTACTCATCCATTTGTTTCTGCTCAATACGATCAAGTTGTCGCTTACGGCTATCTTCAGCGCGTTGCTCCAGTGTCTCAAACGCATTGAGTCGTTGCTGTTTTTCTCGCCAATGTTCCGTTGCAAGGTCGAGTTGCGCTTGCCAATGACGAAGTTGCTGTTTATGTTGCTCGATAGTTAATTCAAGTGTTTTGAGAAATTGTTGATAGTTTTGCCATGATGCTGATGACATGCCTCCCACATTTAACGTCTGGTTGAGACGAACACGGTATTCATCCTGATACCCGATCAACATATTGAGTTGCTGTTCCATCTGTTGATGACTCTGGCGGACTTGGGCTAGTTGGACAGCAGCTTGTTCTGCCGCTGTCTGTGCCAGTTCCCTCAGTGTCACTAAAGGTGACTGCTCCCGCATTGGAACCCTCTTTACTTTTTCTGATTATGTTCAGAATGAATCTAGTGTGATCAGTTGATTAAGTTGTTCACAAGCATGTTGATAGCTACATTGCTCTTGAATATCTTGTTGTAAGAATTTTGCTAATGATGGATAAAGGGCAATCGCCTTATCCAGCATAGGATCACTGCCTGCGGCATAAGCCCCTACATTAATTAAGTCGCGATTGCGCTGATAACTGGATAATAGCTGCTTAAATACTTGTACTCGGCGATAATGTGTTTTATCAATCAGTGAGGTCATCGCACGGCTAATGGACGCTTCAATATCAATAGCAGGGTAGTGACCCGATTCCGCCAGTGAACGCGAAAGCACGATATGTCCATCCAAAATAGCACGGGCAGAATCAGCGATTGGATCTTGCTGATCGTCACCTTCTGTTAACACGGTATAGAAAGCAGTAATGGAGCCACCACCATCAACGCCATTACCTGCACGCTCAACAAGTGCGGGTAATTTTGCAAATACAGAAGGGGGATAACCTTTTGTCGCCGGTGGTTCACCAACGGCTAAGGCAATTTCACGTTGCGCCATGCTATAGCGAGTTAACGAATCCATAATTAATAAAACATGTTTACCGCGATCACGAAAATCTTCGGCAATACGGGTTGCATAAGAAGCACCTTGCATTCGTAAGAGTGGCGAAACATCAGCAGGTGCTGCTACTACCACCGAGCGTGCTAATCCTTCTTTACCTAGGATATTCTCAATAAAGTCTTTAACTTCACGACCACGTTCACCAATAAGCCCCACGACAATAACGTCGGCTTGAGTAAAACGCGCCATCATACCTAATAGAACACTTTTCCCGACACCCGAGCCGGCAAAGAGTCCCATACGTTGGCCACGGCCGACCGTAAGTAGTGCATTGATGGCACGTACACCCACATCAAGTACATCTGTAATGGGGGTACGTTGTAATGGGTTGATAGGTGGTGTAATCAGTGGTGCACGATAACTGGTATCTGGCGGCGGTAAACCATCTAGGGGATCTCCTGAGCCATCAAGTACGCGGCCTAATAGAGCATCTCCGAGGGGCAATTGTCGGCCTTCGCCTTCACGACCGGGGATCGATTGAGCGTAGACTCGAGCACCTGGGGTTAATCCTTCCACTTCTTGTAGTGGCATGAGTAACATTTGGCTACCGTTAAATCCAACGACTTCACTTTCAACTTCTTCAACCGTTTTACCAATGGTACGTTCTATTAAGCAGGTAGAGCCAAGGGGCATAACTAGCCCCTTAGCTTCCATAACTAAGCCTGTAGCACGGGTTAAGCGACCATATTGGCGAATGCGCGGAATTTTATTTAAACGAGATTCTGCATCAGCGAGTTTTTCTAACCAACGCCCCAATCTTGCGGTCATTACAACGCCTCCGGTGCAGCAAGACGACACAATTCATGCCAACGTGTCGCAATTGTGGAATCAAGATCACCATCATTGGTTACAACACGGCATCCCCCCACATGGATACTATTATCAGCCACCACTTTCCAACCGTGGGCGGTAAGAGAATCGCCTAATTCCTTTTCAATCAGAGGGATATGTTTAGGGTTAATCCGTAGCTGCGGATCCCCTGCAAACATCTGCTCTTGTTGCAACATTAGTGTAATTTGAGCAAGTAATGCAGAGCCATCACAGACCGCAGGTTGTCCAAGTACTTCTTTGGCCGCTGTGAGTGCTATCTGCATTAATCGTGAGGCAATAACACTATCTAAACCATTTAATGAATGCCTAAATTCAGCTAATAAGCCTTGCCATTCATTAATAAAAGGTTCTTGTTTAGCAATGCCTTGACGGATACCTTCTTCGATACCCGATTGTAATCCTGCCTGATAGCCTTCCTGATAACCCTGGTTTTTCCCTGCCTCAAAGCCTTCAGCATGGCCCAGTTTTTGAGCCTTTTCTTTCATGTCATCAAGCATATTAATTTGCTCGAGGACTTTCTGTTGCTGAACGACTTCTTTTTCTTGATTTTCGTCTTCCTTTTCGTCTAACCCCGTGTCTTCCTTGACTTTTAATTCCCAGTCAATAAGTTCTTTTGGAACCCAAGGCTTCCAGTTTGTATCAGTATTTTTATCAGACATAGGTATCGTCTCCTCCATGAAGAACAACTTCACCGCTCTCAGCTAAGCGACGTACAATAAGCAGAATTGCTTTTTGCTCAGCTTCCACTTGAGACATGCGAACAGGTCCACGAGACGCCAAGTCATCACGCATAATTTCAGCAGCACGCTGCGACATATTGTTGAGGAAATGATCGCGTAGTTCTTGATCGCAACCTTTTAATGCCACAACCAAGGATTCGGATTCCACTTCCTGTAGAATGCGCTGAATTGAACGGTTGTCGATATCGATAAGGTTTTCGAACAGGAACATTTCGTCGATAATTTTCTGTGCCAATTCGCCGTCGTAATCGCGTACTGCGGTGATAACATTTTCTTCTTGCTGACTTTTCATCAAGTTGATAATTTCAGCTGCAGTACGAACACCACCCATTTTGCTACGTTTGAGATTTTGACCATCAAGTAAATTGTTCAGTACTTCCGTTAATTCAGCTAAGGCTGATGGCTGAACACCACCAAATGTTGCGATACGTAACATGACGTCATTACGTAATTTTTCATCAAACAGAGCAAGAATATCAGCAGCTTGGCCACGTTTTAAGTGAACCAAAATGGTGGCGATAATCTGTGGATGTTCATCACGGATAATATCGGCAGCCATTTGTGGCTCCATAAAGTTAAGTGTCTCAATACCTGTTGTGGTTTCACGGGTTTCTGAGATCTCATCCAGCAGATTATTAGCACGCTCTTCACCTAATGCTTTAACAAGTACAGAGCGTAAATAATCATTAGCATTCACATTTAATGCCGCATACTGAACAGCATCTTCTTCGAAGCTTGCCATCACATCAATGAGTTGTTGATTGGAGATCTGACGCATAGAAGACATCGCAATACTGAGTTGTTGCACTTCACGTGTCGTGAGATGTTTAAATACTTCTGCTGCGCGATCTTCACCCAATGTCAGTAACATAACGGCGCTTTTTTCGGTTCCAGTTAAGTCATTACTCATTGTTCTTTACTCATCCATTGACGAATTACCATGGCTACAACACGAGGATCTTTTTCTGCCATCTCTCGAATACGTTGGCTTTGTAATTCGGCACTAACACGTTGACGTGCTTGTTTACGTCTTGATTCTTCATCTAATTCAGCTTCGTTGACATCATCTGTCACCTCAAGCTTGGTTTTCAAAATCGCTTTTTGTGCGGCGACTTCTGCTTCACGGCGTTTCTCAAGTTGAGGTTTCACTAATTTACGCCATAAGATCCACGCGATGATAACAAGCAATAACCAGCGGCCTAAATCTAATGCTTTAGCCAATATTTGTGGATTTTCCCACACAGGAACGCTAATCACTGGCTCTTTGGTATCGTTAAATTGAGAATTAACCACACTTAAAGAGTCACCGCGCTCTTGGGAATAACCCATCGCTTCACGTACTAAACTTTCAATTTGTTGAAGCTGTTCATCGGTTAACGGAACTTGTTTATTTTCGACAATAGGCTCTTCACCTTCTGTTGCTTTTTTCTTGTCCTCTACGGTTTTGTAATTGACGATTACCGCAACAGAAAGGCGCTCAATATTGCCAACAGGTCGTTTAACATGACGGATACGACGATCTACTTCATAGTTGGTTGTTTCATCTAAACGGCTATTGCTGTTTGGATTACGTGTCGTTGAACGATTAGCATTGGTAGATGTTGTTTTCTCATCAGCCGTCGCGTCTTTGGCTTTTTCAATCGGCGCTTGCGGTGGTGCAACAGGTTGATTAGATAACGCACCGGGTACACCGCCAGCTAACATGCCTCCATTTTGCTCACTTTGGCTCACTTGTTTTGAGCGTACTGCAGCTTGGTTAGGGGGCTGATTAGGCTTGTACTCTTCAGCAGTTTCTTCTGTATGAGAAAAATCAACTTGAGCGGTGACCTGCGCATGAACATTACCACGCCCAACAATAGGGCCTAATAGTGTTTCAATACGTTGCTGGTAGCGACTTTCCAACTCTTGGACATATTTGAGTTGAATAGAATTAAGATCACGCCCTAAAGCATCGGGCTGTGTTAATAACTTACCGCTTTGATCAACAATGGTCACATTACTATCGGGCATACCTGCAACACTACTTGCTACAATATGTACGATGGCATTAATTTGACCTTCGTCCAAGGCTCTACCTTGCAGCAGACCTACTGTTACAGAAGCAGAAGGTGATTTTTGCTCACGAACAAAAAGAGAGGGTTTAGGCAATGCTAAATGAACACGAGCATTTTGCACTGGACCTAAGGTTTCGATGGTGCGAGCAAGCTCCCCTTCAAGTGCACGTTGATAGTTAATCTGTTCACTGAACTGGCTGATCCCAAACTTTTCTTTATCAAGTAGTTCAAAACCGGCAGCTCCACCTTTTGGAAGCCCCGCTTGTGCGAGTTTCAGGCGTAATTCATGAACCTGATTGTCAGGTACCATAATCGCAGAACCATTTTGTGATAGGCGATAGGGTACATTCATTTGTGTTAACTGTGTGACAATTTCGCCACCATCTTTATCGCTAAGATTACTATAAAGCACTTTATAATCAGGGCTTTGTAGCCATAAAAAAGCAGCAACAAAAATGGCAATCGCCGCCGAACCCGCAATAATAAGCGGAATTTTCGGATCGGCTTTTATCCGGTTAATAATGGCGTTAAAACCTTTTTTCTGGTTCACAACGTCGGTTTTTTCGGCATTCATAGACAATCCTTGCCTTGTAGTTCGGGATGAATACTAAAAGCGTGGCGTAACAAAACAGACTCCCCTTACGCAAATAAATAAACCTACTCTCAGGTGTCTCATTATTGGCCTTTTGCGTTTCATTTAATGGCGTAATTAGCCTTTAACTTTTGCGTTAATTACTCGCTTTGGAATGAAGCCCCTGTGTTAGGGTATTACTCGGTAAGCGTGTTGGTTCACCTACTTACTATGACATTGATTCAAAAATTGAATTAGATGATTAACGCAGAGGTTTATATGTCAATTCCAGCTATTGAAAGTGTTCTGGATAAAATGCAAATTCAAACTTTACAAGCATCCAATATTGCCAAACCCCAGCCAGTACAGGCAGGATTTGCAACTCAGTTGGTTCAAGCAGTAGGTAAAATTAACGAAACTCGTGTTAATGCAACCAACAAAGTACAAGCATTTACGTTAGGTACGCCCGGTGTTGAATTAAATGATGTGATGGTGGATATGCAAAAATCCAGCATCTCATTACAAATGGGCGTACAAGTGCGTAATAAGCTGGTCGCCGCTTATCAAGAGATTATGTCAATGCAGGTGTGATAAAATTAACTAATTGAGATAAAAGAATATTATCTTTGTTGTGGCTCGATGGGGGCACATAGGGGATAGGATCATTCAATGTTTGGCTTAATAGCGATATTGGGCCTTGATCGTTCTCAGTTATCTAAGCATTATAAATATGTCTTGTTTGATATGACTTTCATACATAAATAGTATTCATTCATATTAATATAAAAAGATAATCACAATATAAATGTTTATGTAGTTATATTGTGATTATCAATTATTCTAAAATTTAGACACCAAAGTTAAAAGTGAGGATCACTTGGCCTGTATAATCAAGACCCATTGTAAGATCAATGCCATCTTCCGTTAACATTTTTTTTGGGTGCAAATAAGTTTGCGCAACATTATATGTTATTTTATTTTCATTATAGAATGTAGCTTTAAAAGTCTTTCCAGACAATAAGTTAAGCTTATCGAGCGGGACATATTTTTGCTGTTCTGCTGTCCATCCAACGGTAGCACCTTTTACTATTTCGTTCTCATAAGACCAATTACCATTATCATAACCGTTATCACCATCATTAGCTCGTGAAAGATAAGCATCTTTTCCATCAACTGTTACATCTTTCCACCGGTATGTAATTCCACCTACGGTTTTAGATGTATCGGCACTATCCACTAAATTAAAAGCGTGTGCTCTAAAATTGATATTCATATCGGGAGTTTGGATAAAGGGATTAGGATAGCCGTCAGTTGCTCTAAAAGTTAAAAAAGTTGATGTGTCACATGTCACTGTCAGTGTATTCGAAATAGATGGAAGTTGATTATAGGTCATATCGTTAGGTATCACGGACGGTGAAATATTCCCTAGATTGTAGACTAAATCAACATTGCCACCATTAATAGTACAAGTTGGTGGCTTAATATCACCATTGATTTTTAAGTTAGCCACAGGCGTTTTAGCCAATACCGGTGTTGATATTACACTCAGCATAGCAAGACTAAGTAATACTTTTTTCATATCATTATTCCTTTATTCTTTTTTAGAGGGTAAATAACAAAACAATATTATATAATACACCTTTTGTTCATTTATTTAATGTTAAATAAATATGTTTTTAATATATCTAATTTAGACTTTCTTAAAGTGAGTTTGTTTTACTATCCGATATTCGCTAAAAGAAATAATTTAAAATAGTGTTTTAATCCCGATAGGTAAATGTGGGTTTTATATTAATTAAATAGGATTTTAATTAGATACTCTTTTTTAGATTGTTTTATATTTTTATATAAATATAATTAAATTAATCAACTTTAAAACGCTCATTTTTAATAAAATCCTTTCCGTCATTTTCGTCTTCACAAGACAACACTTCCTATGTAAGCTGTACTAACTAACAACGCACTGAGTGACACAAACGATGGGCAGAATATTACAGCAAAAAATCATCCAAGTATGTGATACAAAAATAGCACAAAAGGGAGAAGGGGTAGGCCTCTCTTTTTATGCTTTTTTTGCTAATAAAAATGATGATCCTGAATTATTAATGGAAGTGGCAACTTGGTGGATAATGACGCATAAATTAGATCATTTTGAAAAAGCCACAACAATTAAGAAAATGATACAAACTGAAATGGAAACTAATCGTTAGATCTGTACGCTGTTATCATTTTTATCAACCTGATACGAAAAAACTGAAAATTATTGATTATTATCACATTAACGTTAGTCATAAACCGTTATGGTAATTTTATGATTAATAACGTAAACGGTGATGATATGGAATATTGGTTTATTGCGTATAAAGTGCGTTCCAGAAATGGTGATACCTACGCCGGGCATAAAATAGTAGAAACTGAGAGTGGGATCACACCCCATATTGCGTTAGAAAAAGCATGTCAGGAAGTTGCACAAGGGGCTCAAGCTGATATTCCTGCGGTGAGAGTTGTGGCATTTAATCGTTTATAAGCGTATCAATTAATAAAAATCTCGTTAAGATCATTAGCGAGATTTTTTTGTTTTTATCTCAACTTCCAACGGTAAGAAGAAAAATAAACACTTCGTTAATGATTTATTTTTAACTACTCTCTTCACTATCCCAATTCGCTATCACAATAAATAATAAATCTATTAAGATTTAGTCTCTTAACTTCGTGAAATATTCGATATTATTTTTATAATCAAAATAATTTTTTCACTAAAAAAGCAGATAATGAATAGCATTAGTTTAATTAAGATGGCTATACAGCAATTAATATACGACTTAACTTAAATAGTTATTAATTATGTGATCTGAACTGTGATAATGACTTTTTTATATTTGAATAAAAAAAGTGTAGTCGTTAAAGTTTACTTGAGCTAAGGAATAGCTCGATACAAGGAAATAGAGATCATTATTTTGATTTTTTAGTAAAACATACAAGGAATTTTTAATTATGACAGTATTAACCGTTTATTTTTGTGGTACCGGCGCTTCATCTTTTGATAATAATAATCATAATAATCCTGTTTATTGGCAAGGTGAGCTTGTTTCCACCTTGGCGCATAATAATCAAGATCGCGAATTTGCTCAGTGGTTTATTGTAGATGGCCCAGGTAGCGGTAATTTGCAAGAAGATGATTTATGGGTTGAAAGCCCTAATTATTCAGATATAAAAGGCGCTTTATTTGGCAGTGGATGGGAAGAAAATGTTGAACATGCACTATGCTTAATGAAAGGCAACTTTGACTGGCAACGTGAAAAGTTAACAGAACAACAATATAATCAACTGAAAAAAGCGGGTATTCCCATTGAAGATGTTGAAGTGACTGGCTCTTTTTTATGGCGTAAATATAATTATGGTGACCGCTATGTCACTCAACAACAACTTCAGCAACAAATTATTCGTACCTTTCGCAAAGATGGCATCATTCCCACCCAAGTGAATTTAATGGGTTGGAGCCGTGGTGGCATCACCTGTCATATGCTTGCCAATGCCATGTTAAAAGATCCCCTATTAAAAGATATTCCGGTCAATATTTTTGCTATTGATCCCGTCCCAGGGCCACTTAATTTCCAACCAGAAAAGGTGACACTAGGTAGCAATGTTAAGGAATATGTCGGATTTTATGCCATTGATGAACGCTCAAAAGGATTTGCTTGCGTTATTCCAACCGTGACTGCTGAGACGAAAATGCATATTTTCCCGCTTTCTGGACGCCATGCGACTTTAGTAGGCAATGCTGCTATTGATGGTAGTGAAGGTAAAAATGCACTATTTTCACCGGGGTTAATTGTGCGACATTTTGCAGAAAGATGTTTAACACGTTGGGGATGTCAATTAGCGAACAAGCTAGAGTTAACTGATAAGGAGATATTTGAGCATCATACTGATATTAAAAATGATGCGGATAAATATATTGCTATGCGCCGTAAAACTTATTCTATATCTGAAAGTACCGGCGAAGACCAACGTAAAGTTTCATTAGGCAAAGAGGGTAAAGCATTCTCTGATATCTATGGGGCACAATATGAGCCTTCTATGGCATTAACCGCAGACTATTTTGCAAACCCTCAACTCTACGATGTGATCAAATAAATCATTTATTATCTATTTGAAACAGTAAGTTTATCGCCTGCCATGTGTAGGCGATTTTTATTTATCGGTGATGATATCAGTAAATGGGGAACAAATAGATGGGGAAGAGCAGATGATGATAGCGATAGTCTAATGATATAGTGTAATAAATTGAGTTTTTATTATGTTATTTTTATATCATATCGTTTAATTGTCACAACGTTACCGATAACAAATAATATCGTATAGCAAGATATAACTCGGTAAATAAAGACGCCATTAGCTAATAAAACCGCTTTTGGCGCAGAGGAAAGTTATTTTAGATTGAGATCAGGATAATAACTATGCTCTGAAAACTGACCATAGCTATTTTGTACCCTCTGCTCTTGTTCAGTCTGTCTTATTAAAACAGCGAGCTTATCTAATCTTGCTCGTAATAAATTTCGCGTCTCATTTTCATTTTCGAGTATTTTCTTTAACATATTGGTGAGCTGCTGTTGTATTATCAGCTCACCCTCAGTGGGTTTTATCATCTTAGTGATAATTTCTACACTTTTTAAATAATCCATTTCCATTTCTATCAGCTGATCCCACTGCTGATTTTTGGCAAGCGTTAACATTTGCTCACTTAATTTCAAAACCTGCTCGTAAGCTGCCATTATATCCATATTTGCTGTCCACGCTTTTTAATAAGAATTAATCTGTGTGCCAATTTGTTGCCAAGCATCAGAAATTTCAGTTAATAACTTGATGACTTCATGAATTTTTTCTGGATTATTTTTTAAATTGGCATCGAGTAGTTGAGTGATCATATAGTCGTAAAGTAATGCTAAATTTTCAGCAAGCTCTCCCCCTTTTTCTTTATCCAGCCCCTGTTTTAAGCCGTTGCCAATAATGTTAATGGCTTTAGAAATATTTTCTCCTTTTCCGGCGATATTTCCTTGTTCCATTAATATTAATGCACGGCGAAGGGCGCTTAGCGCCCCATTAAATAGGATTTGGATCAGCTGGTAAGGTGAAGCATTTAAAATCTCACTTTCAACATCGATTTGAGCATACATTTTACTGGCTGATTGTTGATACATAATATCCTAATATCCTACTTAAAAAATTAACGTAATAAACGTTCAATTGATGCGCTTGAGTTAGTCATGGCGTTGACCATTTTATCTAATAATTGAAACTGTTTTTTATAACGTTCCATCGTCGCTTCAATAGTACGTTTGGTATTTTTAATTTGGTTATCTAACGATTTTTTACGTTTTTTAACACCATCAGTGGCAATATCAAGGGTGCCGTCGTTGGATTGCAGTGTTTTTTTCAGGTAATTATAGGTTTGAGTACCAAATCCTGTTTCTTTACCATCCCCCATAAAAAACTCTTTGACGTTAGCGGGTTTTTCTTTTAATGCTTTATCGAGTTTTTTATCATCAACTTCTAATGTGCCATCTACTTTAAATTTAATGCCCATTTTATTAAGGGTATCAATCTCTGATGAAGATTGAGAACGAGTGATAAAGCTTTTTAGCTCAGACATAATCATCCGGCTAGTGGTATCACCTAATAACACACCATTATCTTTAGAGGCATTTTCACCTTTTTCAACTTGGGTGTATTTGGTGAAATCTTTATAGGTTTTATTTAATTCATTATAAGCGTCTGTCCAGGCTTTTATGGCCTTTTTCATTGGCTCAATATCACGCGCAACCGTAATAATTTCAGGCTTATCTACGCTATCTTTATTATCATTGGTTTTTTTCTTAAGATTTAACGTGATCCCTTCAGGCGCATCTTTAATTTCATTAGTTTGACGTTCAATTTTAATCCCATTAATCGTTAACTTTGCATTATTTGCTTTAACGATCTCTGTCATTGCGCCACTGTTTTTTTCACTGGAGTAGCTAATAAAATCGTTAAGCTTACTATCACCTTCAACAGTGATTTCCATTCGAGAATCTGTACCTTCTTTACGAGAAGTCAGAACTAAATGGTTAACGCCATCTTGGGCTTTTACAATAGTGGCAGAAACGTTGCCTTCTTTTTTATTGATAGCATCACGTAATTCAATAATAGAAGTTTGACTGTCTGTTAACTCTATTTTTAAAGGCTCTTTTTCACCTTTTTGGGTGATCACTAAAGTCCGAGTTTTGCCTTCACCTAATGTTTCACCAATAGGATCTTTGATATCACTGACGGCTTTTGATTTCAGTGTTTGAGCATGGGCAAGCTCTGTTACCGAGACCGTATAATTACCAATGCTTGCTTTACCATCAGTGGTTACTTTAAATGCATCAAACTCATCATCAACTTTGGTGGCGACAATTTTATCGAATTTTTTTAATTCTTCAGATGCTTTCTGTAATTTATCTAATTGGCTACGAATTTTTCCATATGCAGTAATTTGTGCATCGTAGCTTTTCATCTGTTTGTCTAAAGGTTCAAGGCGTTTATTTTCCGCAGCCTCTAATTGCATTAATGTTTCGCCAAGCGGCATCTTGGCGCCTACTCCTAGTGCACTAATACCAGCCATACTGGTCTCCTTTCTGTGTTCGTAAAATAATCCCTACACAGCGTTATCGGAAGAATTGGCGAAAAGTTTACGTCTATTTACTATTTTTGATGAGGGAAACAGACCGCCATATAGAAGCCTTTTATTGTCATTGAATACTAAAGTCGAATTTTGCATAAGAAAAAGGTTTATGACGAGAATTGATAAAAATAATATAAAAAAATAATAAATTAATTTCTTTATATATCATTTAGTTAATGGCAATTCTATAAAAAATCACAGAAAATTTTGTTGGAAAAGTTAAAGGTTGTATCTGGGGTGCCGATAAACTTGTTGCCGGTGATTGACACCGTAAATGAATAGGCAAACTTTTATTTTATCGACTTGATTTTAAAGGAATCTAGCTATGGCACAAGTCATTAATACCAACTATCTATCCCTGGTAACTCAAAACAACCTGAACAAATCTCAGGGAACTTTAGGAAGTGCAATCGAGCGTCTGTCTTCTGGTCTACGTATCAACAGTGCAAAAGACGATGCAGCGGGTCAAGCAATTGCTAACCGTTTCACTTCAAACGTAAATGGTTTAACTCAAGCTTCACGTAATGCGAACGATGGTATCTCTATCGCTCAAACAACTGAAGGTGCATTGAACGAAATCAACAATAACTTACAACGTATCCGTGAGTTAACTGTTCAAGCGAAAAACGGTACTAACTCTAATTCAGATATCACTTCTATCCAAAACGAAGTGAAAGAACGTTTAGACGAAATCAACCGTATTTCTGAACAAACTCAGTTTAACGGCGTTAAAGTACTGAGCGGTGAGAAATCAGAAATGGTTATCCAAGTTGGTACTAACGATAATGAAACTATCAAATTTAACTTAGATAAAGTTGATAACGATACATTAGGTGTTGCTAGTGATAAACTGTTCACTGAAACTACAGTAACAAAAGGTGAAATTAAAGAAGGTACTGCAATTGATGCTAAAACTTTAGCTGCTGGTGCGGGTTTCGGTGACGGTACTAATGGTACTGTAAAATCTGCTGCTGCATATAATGTAGATGGTACTGCAGATGCTAATAAAGTTATCATTGAAGATGACGCTGGTGGCAAATTTGTTGTTAATAAATCTGATTTAGAAAAAAATGGTGATGACAAATTAGCACTGAAAGCAGGTGCTTCAAAAACAGTATTTGCTGAGGCTGATGCTAAAGAAGTTAAAACTTTAGACGTTAAAGATGACGCTTTAGCAACTTTAGACAAAGCTATCAACACCATTGATGAAAGCCGTTCTAAATTAGGTGCGATTCAAAACCGTTTTGAATCTACTATCAACAACCTAAACAACACTGTTAACAACTTATCTGCTTCACGTAGCCGTATCTTAGATGCTGACTATGCAACAGAAGTTTCTAACATGAGCCGTGGTCAAATCTTGCAACAAGCGGGTACTTCAGTACTTGCTCAAGCAAACCAAGTACCACAAACTGTTCTGTCTCTGTTACGTTAATTCGTATACTGACACAAAAGATACCTTTCTATATCAAAGGCCCTCATCTGAGGGTCTTTTTTGTCATTTTATTTTATATTTAAACTCACTCTGTTTTAGTTTATTTTTTTCTCTCCATCTATTTTTGTTTTTTCTGATAGTCATTATCTCTTATAAATTAATTAATTGGCTTTTTTTACTATTTTCGCGACGCGAAAACACATAAATACCTTCGATTTAATGACGATAGTGTTTAGGCAACGTTATTACAGGAGTGTAATAACAAACCTATTTATTAAAAGTTTTTAAATAAAATTGAAGGAATATTGTATGGCACAAGTTATTAATACTAATTATCTGTCTTTAGTTACTCAAAATAATCTAAATCGTTCACAAAGCGCACTTGGTAATGCAATTGAACGTTTATCTTCAGGTATGCGTATTAACAGCGCGAAAGACGATGCGGCAGGTCAAGCTATTGCTAACCGTTTCACTTCAAATATTAACGGTTTAACTCAAGCATCTCGTAATGCGAATGATGGTATTTCAGTGTCTCAAACCACTGAAGGTGCATTGAACGAAATCAACAATAACTTACAACGTATTCGTGAATTAACTGTTCAAGCGAAAAACGGGACTAACTCTAACTCAGATATCACTTCTATCCAAAATGAAGTTAATCAACGTTTAGATGAAATCAATCGTGTATCAGAACAAACTCAGTTTAACGGTGTGAAAGTACTGAGTGGTGAAAAGTCAAAAATGACCATTCAAGTGGGTACTAATGACAATGAAGTGATTGAATTCAATTTAGATAAAATTGATAACGACACATTAGGTGTTGCTAGTGATAAACTGTTTGATGCTAAAACAGAGAAAAAAGGGGTTACAGCAGCAGGTAATGCAATCGATGCGAAACAAATCAATGCTGCTGCGACAGATGGGTATGACAATATTACTGTAAAAGAATTTAAACTTGATGGTAAAGTAGTAAAAGATAAATTTATTGTTACTAAAGGTAGTGCAGACTATGTAGTATCTAAAAGTGATTTCGAATTAGATGCTAAAGGTACTAAACTTGGATTAAAAGCATCTGCCACCACAAAATTTACAGCAGATGCAGGTAAAGATGTTAAAATTTTAAATGTTAAGGATGACGCTTTAGCAACTTTAGATAACGCAATTAGCAAGGTTGATGAAAGTCGCTCTAAATTAGGTGCAATTCAAAACCGTTTCCAATCTACTATCAATAACTTAAACAATACTGTTAATAACTTATCTGCTTCACGTAGCCGTATCTTAGATGCTGACTATGCGACAGAAGTGTCCAATATGAGTAAAAATCAAATCTTGCAACAAGCAGGTACTGCTGTACTGGCTCAAGCAAACCAAGTACCACAAACTGTTCTGTCTCTGTTACGTTAATCCTTCATTAAACTCATCTTCAGATCCCACCCACAGCCATTTTTGCTGTGGGTGTTTTTTCATCAAAACAATCGTTTTTTTTATTAATCATGGATAGGTATTCCCATTGATAGGTTGTAGGTAAAAATAGATAAAAGATAAGTAATATGATTTATATGTTATTTTTTTATCAACAAAATACAGATTTGATGAATACATTTCTTTCAATAAGACAAAATATCAATTTATTTAACGGTTTTTCTGCGGATTAGTATGACCCATCTTAAGGTACAGTATGTACTTGTAATGCAATAACAAATTAAATTATCAATGAAAACCCAATTTTCGCTGAAAATTTAGCATAGGTGAAAAAGAGGGGCTTTTGCTTCACTGTTCAGCCGATTGCTAACACTATTTCGTCGGATAATGGTTTCCGGTCTTTTATCCAAAGGTGTCTTTTGTTGTGAGTGATTTGTATACCGCCGAAGGCGTGATGGACAAAAATAGCCTCTGGGAGCGATATGTCCCTTTGGTTCGCCATGAAGCATTACGATTACAGGTCAAGTTACCTGCGAGTGTTGAATTGGATGATCTTTTGCAAGCAGGGGGGATTGGCCTACTGAATGCCGTTGAGCGTTATGACTCAATGCAAGGTGCCGCCTTTACTACTTATGCTGTGCAACGTATTCGTGGCTCTATGTTAGATGAGCTACGAAGTCGTGATTGGGCGCCCCGTAGTGTGCGCCGTAATGCAAGAGAAGTGACACAATCCATTCATCAGTTAGAGCAGGATCTAGGACGACCACCATCAGAACAGGAAGTTGCTGATCATTTGCAGATTGAGTTAGCAGAATACCGGCAGATCCTATTGGATACAAATAACAGCCAGTTGTTCTCTTATGACGAATGGCATGAAATTTACGGTGAAAGCTGTGAACCGTCTCAAGACGAAGATCACGATGACAATCCTTTACAAATGTTATTGGAAAGTGATATTCGCCAAAGAGTCATAGACGCGATAGAATTGCTTCCCGAAAGGGAAAAAATGGTTCTTACCCTGTATTATCAGGAAGAACTTAATTTGAAAGAAATAGGCGCAGTGCTTAATGTCGGGGAATCCCGCGTAAGTCAGCTACACAGCCAAGCAATCAAAAGGCTGCGAGCACGCTTAAACCCAGAGAAATAGAAGTTTTGCTTATTTTTGTTTTTATTTATTAAGACTACAACACAGGGCTTTATCTCTTATGTCTGTTTCAACACAAAAGAAACGGCCGCTAAGCCGTTACATTAAAGACTATAAACACAGCCAAACTCATTGTTTGCATTGCCATAAGGCGCTTGATCGGATTTCTCTCGTATTCAATCGCCAAGTTATCAATAAAGAAGCCATTTCTGAAATGACAGATTTAATTGATGATGAAACATGGGAAACCTTGCAAGGAAAGTTTTCTGCGCTGTGCCGTTTTTGTAGTGAGATTTACTGTAATAGTGAAACTGATTACTTTGACATTATGTCTTTTAAGCAGTATTTGTTCGAACAAACGGAGATGAGCCACAGTACTGTTCGTGAGTATGTGGTTCGTTTACGTCGACTCGATGAATTGCTGACTTCCACTAATTTTCCTCGTCAAGAATTTACGACAGAGAAAATTCAGTCAGACTTGAGTAAAAAGCTCACTCCCTCCGCATTTAGTAACTACAACATTGCCCTACGTAAGTATGAGCAATATCTTGATTGGTGCCAAGCGCCAACCTCGATGAGTAGTGGTCACTAATCGCATTCAAGAGAGACCTAAAAAAAGGGGTAACATTATGTTGCTCCTTTTTATTTTTTATTCCAGAAATAAAAAAACCACCTTTAATAGATAAGTAAGTTAAAGGTGGTCTCAAAAATAAAGTGAGAAAGAGAACGCTGGGTTTAACTGATCGTCATTAAGCTGGCATTGCCTCCGGCAGCAGCGGTATTGACGCTTAATGCTCGTTCATGCAATAAACGCTCTAATAACAATGCTGTCTCACCACGTGAGAAGCCTTGTACTGAAATAATAGCCCCTTTACGTTGTGCAATTTGCTGACAAGTTTCTTTTAACTGATCACTATCACCATGATAAATAACGGCATTAATGCTTAGTGACTCATCTTGCCAGTTGTCCGTGAGTGTGATTGCTTTTCTGATCATATCAGGCAATTCACGATAGGTTTTTTGCGAGAAAACAGCATTATGGACAATAGCATGGCATCCTGATGCAAAGACTCCCGCTAACTGAGTAAATATATCTTGCTCATTATCTGAGAGACAAAGCACCTTGCCACAAGGGACTAATTGATAGGTATTACGCTCGCCAGTAGGCCCCGGCAATACGCGCAATGTGCCGGCTTGTGATGCATTGGCGTATTCTTCTAGCGCCTGATAATGTGCAGGTTCCGTTTTATTTGCTAACCACGTCATATAGTGATGATAGGTTTGTAATAACTTTTGTCGCATAGAGGCATCAAGGGGTAATGTTTCATCTTGACGTGCTAAGGTTTGTGTTATGGCATTTTCAGGACGTTTTGATAATAAACGATACAAATAAGCAGGGCCTCCAGCTTTTGGCCCCGTACCCGATAAGCCTTCACCACCAAAAGGTTGTACCCCGACAACAGCACCTACCATATTGCGGTTTACATATAAATTTCCTACTTTTGCATGAGTCGCTACATAAGCGATAGTTTCATCAATACGGGTATGAACCCCCATTGTTAATCCATATCCAGTCGCATTAATTTCAGCTAATAAAGCAGGCAGATCTTGGCTTGAGTAACGTACGACGTGCAGTACAGGGCCAAAAATCTCTTTTTTAAGTGAGCTAATTTTATCTAACTCAATTAAGGTAGGAGGAACAAAAGTACTGTTATTTTCAGCCTGTTTAGTAAGTTGATTATAGGTTGCTTGATAAACGTCAAAACCTGCTGTGCGCATAGTTTGGATATGTTTTTCAATACCCGCTTTTGCCTCTTTATCAATTACAGGGCCAATATCTGTTGATAAGAGACTTGGATCACCTATTATGGCTTGTGCCATTGCGCCTTTTAACATTTCAATCGTGCTATCAGCCACTTCTTCTTGAATACAGAGAATACGCAAAGCAGAACAACGTTGACCCGCACTATCATAAGCAGAGGCCATAACGTCAGTGACCACTTGTTCCGTTAAGGCAGAAGAGTCGACAATCATGGCGTTTAAGCCACCTGTTTCAGCAATTAAAGGAACAGGGCGACCTTCGCTATCGAGTCTACCCGCTAAGGTTTTTTGCAAAATGTGGGCAACTTCGGTAGAGCCTGTAAACATCACACCACGCACGCGTTCATCAGCCACTAATTGTGCACCAATGGTCTCCCCTTGACCCGGTAAGAGTTGTAATGCACTGCGAGGTACTCCTGCTTGATAAAATAGTTCTACGGCTTTAAAAGCAATCAGAGGGGTTTGCTCCGCAGGTTTGGCCAGTACGGTATTACCTGCCGCTAACGCCGCTGCAATTTGTCCACTAAAGATCGCTAATGGGAAGTTCCAAGGACTAATACAGACAACAGGGCCTAAAGGACGATGGGTATTATTATCAAAATCATTTGCCACTTGTGCTGAGTAATAATAAAGAAAATCAATCGCCTCACGCACTTCTGCAATAGCATTACTATAGGTTTTGCCCGCTTCTCTTACTAAGACACCCATTAATGGCCCCATTTGCTGTTCCATCAGTTCTGCCGTGCGGACTAAAAACGCCGCTCTTTCCGCAGGTGGGGTTGCAAACCAAATTTCACCATTTTCTTGGGCAATATCTAAAGCAAAATTAGCTTCGGCGGCCGTTGTTTCACGTACTGTACCGACGACATCGGTGTGATTTGCCGGATTGAGTATAGATTGTGGTGCAATCACTTCTTCTGCACTATTACACTCACCACCAATGAGCGGATGGCTGTGAATTTTTTCCATCGCAGAGGTCAGTAATGCACTGGATAGTGAGGCTAAACGATGCTCATTGGACATATCAATCCCCGGTGAATTTTTGCGTTCATCACCATAAAGCTGCATTGGGAGCGGGATTTTAGGATGTGAAAGTCCGATTTGTCCTTCAGCTTGCGCAATTTTATTGATCTCTTTAACCGGATCGGCAACTAATTCATCTAAGGAGATGGTGGTGTCAGCGATACGATTTACAAACGAGGTATTTGCACCATTTTCTAATAATCGACGCACAAGGTAAGCCAGTAGGGTTTCATGAGTACCTACTGGCGCATAGATACGACAAGGGCGACCAAGTTTACCATCAGCAATTTTACCCACAACTTGTGCATAGAGGGGTTCACCCATACCGTGTAAGCATTGGAATTCATATTGACCAGGATAGTAATTTTGACCCGCTAGATGATAAATGGCTGATAAAGTATGGGCATTATGCGTGGCAAATTGCGGATAAATATAATTCGGTGAAGCAAGCAGTTTTTTCGCACACGCAAGGTAAGAGACATCGGTATACACTTTACGGGTATAAACAGGGTAATCTTCCAGTCCATCCATTTGCGCGCGTTTAATTTCACTATCCCAATAAGCCCCTTTTACTAAACGGATCATTAAACGGCGGCGACTGCGGCGAGCTAAATCAATAATATAATCAATCACTAAAGGGCAGCGTTTCTGATAGGCTTGAATAACAAATCCTATACCATTCCAACCCGCTAATTCTGGCTCAAAGCAGAGTTTTTCTAATAAATCGAGGGATATTTCCAGTCTATCCGCTTCTTCTGCATCAATATTAATACCAATATCATATTGCTTGGCTTGTAGCGTTAAAGAGAGTAGACGAGGGTAAAGCTCCGACATCACTCTATCATATTGAGCTCGACTATAACGGGGATGTAACGCTGAAAGTTTAATGGAGATCCCCGGTCCTTCATAAATACCTCGTCCATTAGAGGCTTTACCAATGGCATGGATGGCTTGTTGATAAGAGACTAAATAGTCTTGCGCATCTTTTTCCGTTAAGGCCGCTTCTCCTAGCATATCATAGGAATATCTAAAGCCTTTTTCTTCAAGTTTGCGTGCATTGGCTAACGCTTGGGAGATAGTTTCACCAGTGACAAATTGTTCCCCCATTAACCGCATCGCCATATCAACGCCTTTACGCACTAAAGGTTCACCACTTTTAGTTAAAATGCGATTTAGAGAATTAGATAATTTCTCTTCGTTATGGGTAGAGACGAGTTTGCCTGTAAACAGTAGACCCCAAGTGGCGGCATTGACAAACATAGATTGGCTTTGCCCTAAATGCGAGCGCCAATTGCCATGGCTAATTTTATCTCGGATCAGGGCATCACGGGTTGCTTTATCAGGAATACGCAATAAAGCTTCGGCTAAACACATTAAGGCAACCCCCTCTTGGGAAGAGAGAGAAAACTCTTGCAGTAAGCCTTGTACCAGACCTGAGCGTCCAACACCCTGTTTTTGTTTGCGTAATTTTTCTGCAATGGAGTAAGCCAGTTTATGCGTGGCTTGAGCCTCATGCTCAGGTAGCGTTGCCTGCTGTAGTAGCATAGGCACTGCTTGTGTTTCAGGTATACGATAAGCAGAAGTAATTGCCGAGCGTAACACCGATTGTGGGTGGATCTGCTCTGCAAATTCTAAAAACGGTTGATAATGTGCCGTTAGGGGATCTGTGCTTTCTTCAATATCTTGCTCAGCCTGTGTAATAGGGGTTAGGGTGAGCTGATCATTTTCAATTTGTTCAAGATAATTGAAGATGGCTTGTTTAATTAGCCAATGAGATGTTCTATCTAATTTTTGTGCAGCATCTTTTAATCTATTACGGGTTTCTTCATCAAGTCTAACACCCATTGTTGTGCTACTCATGCAGTGCTCCTCATATCGTGCATCTTACTTATACGGCACATTGACCAGTTATTTTTCTTAATATCAGCTATGTTGCAACTTTGTGCAACATTGTTAACAATAAATTTATAAATAATGTGAAAGTTGTCAGGTTTTATAAATGGTTAAAAAATATTATCTTAGATAGATAAATAAATAATATTTATAATTCATTGGTTTATATGTTTTTCTTCAATGAAGAGATAATATTAATCTCTTTCAACTGAAGCAAATAGTGTGAAGTTACATACAAAAATTAAACACCGATACGTTAATTTCTTGTTAAATGCTTATAACCTATTCTAGGATTGATATGAATGTTTTATTTGTTACAGTAAGAAATTATTTTAAATAAAAACTGATAAGGTCATTGGTGTGCAACGAAGTGCAACGTTCCTGCATAAGTTGAAAGCATAGCAATTGATCGTAACAGATATATGGAGAACTGCGATTATGGCTCTAAATTCGCCAATGCTAATTACCTTTACGATCTATATATTGGGGATGCTTTTTATCGGCTATCTAGCGTATCGATCAACAAAAAATTTTGATGATTATATTTTAGGGGGCCGAAGGCTTGGTAGTGTAGTAACGGCACTTTCTGCGGGCGCTTCTGATATGAGTGGCTGGCTATTAATGGGATTACCAGGTGTGGTTTTTTTTGCGGGGATCTCCGAAAGTTGGATAGCCATTGGTTTATGTTTAGGTGCATGGCTTAACTGGCGTTTAGTTGCAGGGCGCTTACGTTTACAAACAGAAAAAAACAATAATGCACTGACTTTACCAGACTATTTAACTTCTCGCTTTGATGACAAAAGCAAAATGCTACGCATTATTTCTGCGTTAGTTATTCTTATTTTCTTCACTATTTATTGTGCATCAGGTGTCGTCGCAGGAGGTATGCTTTTTGAGTCTACCTTTGGCATTCCTTATCATGAAGCGATGATTTATGGTGCACTAGCAACCATTGCATATACTTTCCTAGGTGGTTTTTTGGCGGTAAGTTGGACGGATACGGTACAAGCCACATTAATGATTTTCGCACTTATTCTAACACCAATTATTGTTATTTTCTCAATTGGTGGAATTGACACCTCTATAGAGATCATTAAAGCGAAAGATCCGGCTTATCTTGATATGTTTAAAGGGCTTGATTTTATTGCTATTGTTTCATTATTAGCTTGGGGATTAGGTTATTTTGGACAGCCTCATATTCTCGCGCGTTTTATGGCAGCAGATTCAAATCAAACTATTCGTAAAGCGCGCCGTATTGGTATGACTTGGATGATCCTCTGTTTAGGCGGAACGGTGGCGGTGGGCTTCTTTGGTATTGCTTATTTTGAGGTTAATCCGACCGTTGCAGGTCCAGTTATGGCTAAAAATGAGCGTATCTTTATGGAATTAGCCTCGTTACTTTTCAACCCGTGGATAGCTGGTATTTTGTTATCTGCGATTTTAGCTGCGGTAATGAGTACTTTAAGCTGCCAATTATTAGTCTGCGCCAGTGCATTAACTGAAGATTTATATAAGCCTTTTATTCGTAAAAATGCCAGTCAAAAAGAGTTAGTTTGGGTTGGTCGTGGCATGGTGTTATTAGTTGCGGTTATCGCTATTTATTTAGCCCGTGATCCAGAAAATAAAGTACTTGATTTGGTGAGTAATGCTTGGGCAGGATTTGGTGCTGCATTTGGTCCGGTGATCCTTATCTCTGTCACTTGGAAACGTATGACTCGTAATGGTGCTTTTGCGGGAATGTTAATTGGTGCATTAACGGTACTGGTATGGATGCAATATAAATGGTTCGGTCTTTATGAAATTATTCCGGGCTTTATTTTCGCGTCCATAGCCATTGTTATTGTCAGTTTAATGGGTAAGTCACCAACGGCAGAAAATCAACAACGTTTTGATGAAGCAGAAGCGGAATATCGTAACACTTAATTATTAATAAGCAGTAAGATTCTATTTAATGAAATACCATCTATATAAGAATATAGGTGGTATTTTTTTGGCAAAATAACAGTAAATATTAACCATTAAAGGGTTTTGTTTAGCATGATATTAATAGCATTAAGATTGCTTAATCAAAGCGATATTTAACCCATCAAACTTTATTGATGCTGTTATTAGTTAATAATACCAATATTAATATTTTTATTGGTTTAATATTTTGAAAGGTGCTTGTTTTGCAATCATAATTTATAGGTTAAATATTAGTCAGCTATATAACGCAATTAATTAGCGTGATAATAGCTAGCTGTTATCGCCATTTTGTCGCCATTCTCTTCAAGATACAAAAAAGCCACTTATCTCTAAGTGGCCTATCTGCCTGATTACTCAGCGTAAATTTGGTGGGTTGTGGGGGGCTCGAACCCCCGACCAATTGATTAAGAGTCAACTGCTCTACCAACTGAGCTAACAACCCGATGCGCTAATTATTCTCCTCTCTTAAGGGCGGGTCAACCCTTAATTTGAAATTTTTTCCAAATGTATAAAATATCGTCTATTAAAATGAAGAAAGGATATTATTTGGTTATCAAATCGTCACTCATTTTACTAAAAGTGATCTTTTCATTACTTATTCTGAGATTTGTGTCACAATAATTTCGCAAACTTAGCCACTGCGAAAAAATAAAAAAGTGGCGTAACAACATCAAAAATATGAAAACATTTCAGGTATTGTATGGAAGAGCAAACAGAAGTTACTCAGCCCGTTAGAGTGAAAAATGCCACTCTACAACGCGGGCTAACCAATCGTCATATCCAATTAATCGCTATTGGTGGTGCTATTGGTACTGGTTTATTTATGGGGTCTGGGAAAACCATTTCGCTAGCTGGGCCATCGATTATTTTTGTTTACATGATAATCGGCTTTGTCCTGTTCTTTGTTATGCGAGCAATGGGAGAGCTATTATTATCAAATTTAGAATATAAATCATTTAGCAATTTTGCCGGGGATTTATTAGGGCCTTGGGCTGGCTTTTTTGTTGGATGGAGTTATTGGTTTTGCTGGGTTATCACCGGTATCGCGGATATTGTTGCCATTACCTCCTATATTAGTTATTGGGCGCCCAATTTTCCTGAATGGGGAACGTCTTTTATTTGTGTGCTGACACTACTTATTTTGAATTTAGCCACAGTAAAATTATTTGGGGAAATGGAATTTTGGTTTTCGATGATCAAAATTACCGCTATTGTCTCTTTAATTATTGTTGGTATCGTATTGATTAGCATAAATTTTCAATCTCCAGCCGGCCACACGGCAACTATTGAAAATATCTGGAATGATGGCGGTATGTTCCCTAAAGGGATCAGCGGATTTTTTGCTGGTTTTCAAATTGCTATCTTTGCCTTTGTGGGGATTGAGCTGGTAGGTACAGCAGCGGCTGAAACACGTGATCCTGAGAAATCATTACCTAAGGCGATTAACGCTATTCCTATTCGTATTATTACTTTTTATGTTTTGGCTTTGGCGATTATTATGTCAGTAACGCCGTGGCGTTCGATTTTGGCAGACAAAAGCCCGTTTGTAGAACTCTTTGTCATGATTGGTATTCCAGCCGCAGCCAGTTTAGTTAACTTTGTGGTATTAACGGCAG
>NZ_JAABLS010000020.1:0-66710 GCF_009915195.1 Proteus sp. G2674 | reverse complement strand
CAGCCGCCTCTTCAGCAAATAGTGGTATCTTCTCAACCAGTCGTATGCTATTTGGTTTATCGAAAGAGGGGGAGGCACCAAAACAGTTTAGCCAGCTATCAAAACGTTCAGTACCTGCCAATGGTTTACTCTTTACGAGTCTCTGTTTATCTTGCGGTATTGTGCTAATTTATTTTATTCCAGATGTGATGCGAGTATTTACGCTAGTAACAACGGTCTCTGCGTTATTATTTATGTTTATTTGGAGTATGATCTTATGCTGTTACTTAGCATATCGTAAGAAACGTCCTCAATTACATCAACAATCTATTTATAAAATGCCATTAGGGATCGTGATGTCATGGCTATGCTTAGCATTTTTTGTGTTTATGGTCGTGTTATTGGCATTTGAACATGATACCCGTCAAGCACTGATGGTAACGCCAATTTGGTTTATTGCTTTAGGGATAGGGTATCACTTTGTGAAAAAGCGTAAACAAAAAGCACAAATAAAAAGTTAACCTGTTTTCGTTATGTGTTGATTAAATAGATGTAGCCCTATCTTTTGTGATAGGGCTTTTGCTTTTATTTAATCCAAACTGTTGGTTTGAGTAGTGTAAATATATAATTTATTACTCGATTTTTTAATTAAAAATAATTGTTATATTAAAATAAATGTTGCTAGCTCAAATTATAGTTTAATTAAGAAAAAATATATTTTTATATAATCATATCTGTCTATTATTAATGTATTTCCTAAATATGTTAACTATATCCGGTATTTTTTTCAAAATAGACTATCCTACAATTAAAAAATAATAGGAGGCGATATGTATAAAAATATTTTGGTTCCCATTGATATCGATGAAGATAACTTACTAAATAAAGCCATTACATTAGTGGAGAACATTGCCAAAAGAGAAGATCCCTATGTCCATTTTTTGTATGTTTTACCAAAGTTGCCACAATCTTCTTATTATCGCTTAGTGATGAATGGCGATCAACTTGACCAAGTATGTTTAAAAAAATCAGCAGAAAAAGAGTTAAAAAAAATTATTGCTCGATTTGATTTACCGGAAGATCGTATTGAAACGCATATCTGTATTGGTAAACCACGGGATGGCATATTGCAGATAGCCGATCAGGTTAATGCTGATTTAATTGTTGTTAGCTCACATAATCCTGAAGCAGACAGCTATCATTTAGGCTCAACAGCGGCAGATATTACCCGTTATGCGAAACGTTCAGTGATGGTAGCAAGATAGCCGACTCTTTATTTTATATAGTAATACCATTAAGCGGTTGATGGCGTCTTATCAACTGCTTTTTTAATTTGGCACTCTAGCTATTTTTAATTATCATGCATTATCCCCTATAAGATAATAATTAAAAATTATGCTTACTATTACGGCACTACTAGAAAATAAGACAAGCGATCCCGCTCTTAGCCATTATCCTGGCCTTTCACTGCTATTAGAAGACACTGAAAGCGAAAGTAAAATTTTATTTGATACTGGTAAAGATCTCACTTTTATCAATAATGCTAAAAAAATGGCGATTGATTTGACGTCATTAACGACAATTGTTATTTCCCATGGGCACTATGATCATTTTGGTGGATTAACTCATTTAAATGAGGATTTCTTTATTACTAAGCCACATATTATTGCCCATCCTGATTTATTTTCAGTACGTTATTCAGCACTTTTTATGGGGCGCCAGTCTATTAAATTTAAGCGCCTTACTCCATTTTTTAACCGACAGCAGCTAGAACAGCAGTTTTCATTTCAGTTAACAGCGACACCTAAAGCTATCGATAAAAGATTTATCTATTCTGGCCAAGTGACAGAGCGTCAAATACATAAACGTTATGGCGTTATTGTCAGTGAAAGTAGCGAAACGGATGATTATGTACTTGATGATAGTTTTCTAATTTGGCAAGGTCAGCAAGGACTGGTGATTATCACGGGATGTAGCCATTCTGGTATTGATGCAATTATTCGCCATGCGAAAAAAATAACGGGAAATGACAAGATCCAAGCTATTGTCGGAGGGCTACATCTTCGCTGTGCCTCACTGGCGGCGTTAAAAAGAGCGAAAAAAGCAATAGGTCACCATGTTGAGGTTTATGGTTGCCATTGTACCGGTGCGCTTGGCCGTAGCTATCTTAATGCCAAAGATTTTAATACAGGGCAAAGATTATTTTTTAAATGATACATCAATATGTTAATCAAAAATGGGATGGTTGATTTTAGTGTGGGATTAAAAAAAGGTTTTTGATTTTAATCCTAGCATTTTTTATTAACAATGTATCGTCAATTATCAACGGATCACTAAAACAGAACAATTGGTGTTGTTAACAATATAATCTGCAGTAGAGCCAAGCAATATATTATGTCTATTACGAGAGCTAGAGCCAATGACAATAGTATCTACATCCATCTTATTGGCGAGTTCGAGAATATTATAATTTGGTGTCCCTATAAGGGCATGGCATTGGTACTGCTCTTTAGGTAATTGGAATTGTTGTTGAACACAGTGTGCTAGTTTTTCAGTTAACAAAATAACGGCTTGATGTTTTTTCTCTATAACTGAAGGGCTATCACAATCAAGCCCATAAGCTTCAAGAGAGCGTAAATTAGGCATGACTGTGACAAAATGAAAATAGTGATCAGCTTTTCTTGCTAGAAATTGAATATCTTTAACCATACGGTGAATTCTATCATCTTCTAATAAGTCAATTGCTACCAGTATTGTTTTAGCCATAATTTACCTTCTGTAAAAAATTAACCTTTTCACTCGAGTAGTATAGGTAATTTAGTGGCTAAGCTGAAATTTAAAGATGAATATTGCGATTATGGCGCCATTATTTTGGGGTTTTTAGCCCTAAAAGATAAAAAATAGGTGTGGAAAAAAGATTGTTCTATTAAACTTGTGCCAAGTTAACGACAGGTAGTTTACTATCATTATTTGTTATCAATAAATGATAACCTTAGGTTATAAAGCTATGAGAAAATCAAGCGAAGAATTATTAAAATGTATTGCAACAATATTACAATGGGTGCTGAATTGCGGATTACTTATTCTAGCCATCGTATTAGTCAGTTTTTTGATCAAAGAAACTTATGTTATCGCCTCTTTATTATTTAACTTAGCTGCTGAAGAATCTTCTTATCAGTTATTAGAAGGAATTTTGATCTACTTCCTTTATTTTGAGTTTATCGCATTGATTGTAAAATATTTTTTATCCGGTGGTCATTTCCCTTTAAGGTATTTTATTTATATAGGTATTACAGCTATTGTGCGTCTGATTATTGTTGAACATAAAGACTCGGTAGATACTTTGATTCAGTCCGGTGCCATTTTATTGCTCGTTATCGCGTTATTTATTGCAAATACCGAAAAATTAAAACGAAGCTAACCGAATAACAATATGTCAACAATGCATTGAAATGGTCTCTGTGCATTAAGGTTTTCCGCATGATTGGGGGAGATATGTTATTATCTCTCCCAATTTTATTTTGGAATATGTAAAAATATTATGTCTTATCAATGTCCACTTTGCTCCCAGCCACTTGCTCTTAAAGCCCATAGTTGGGTTTGTGACAATCACCATCAATTTGATTGCGCTAAAGAGGGGTATGTTAATTTACTCCCGGTACAATTTAAACGTTCTAAAGAGCCGGGGGATAGTGCAGAGATGATTAGTGCTCGGCGTGATTTTTTAGATGCGGGCTTTTATCAACCAATGCGAGACAAAGTGGCTCAATTAGTGGCTGAATATTTACCGAAAGATAATCCTCAGGTGTTAGATATTGGTTGTGGAGAAGGGTATTATACCTATCAGATATATCAACAACTAAAGTCAAAAAATCCACAAGTCTATGGCTTAGATGTGGCGAAGGTTGCCATTAAATATGCAGCAAAACGCTATGCTCCTATTCAATTTTGTGTTGCGTCCAGCCAACGTCTGCCTTTTTGTGATGCGTCATTAGATGCAGTGGTACGTATTTATGCCCCTTGCAATGCCGGCGAATTAACACGAGTTATTGCTCAAGATGGATATATTATTACGGTGACACCCGCACCACGTCATCTTTATCAACTCAAAGCGTTGATTTATTCAACAGTGCATCTTCATCCACTAAAAGATGAGATATTTGCTGGGTTCAAGCAAATAGCACAGCATCAAGTTGCTTATAATATGGCGTTAACAGGTAAACAAGCGGTTGATTTATTACAAATGACGCCTTTTGCTTGGCGTGCGAGTGAAGAGGTAAAAGAGACATTAGATAAAACAGCGCAATTTGCTTGTGAAACTGATTTTCTAATTCGTGTTTATCAACGTGTTTAGAATAAAAAAGCTTAGGTTGTGTTCATACCTAAGCTTTTTCATATTATGGCGACTTAATGTGCGTACATAAACAGATCAAGATGTTCAAAAAGAATATTAAAGCCGATAGCAATCAACACCATACCCCCGATAATTTCAGCTTTTTTGCCAAGCACAGGGCCAATATAGCGACCGATCAGCATACCCAGTGTTGCCATAATCATGGTCATCATACCGATGGTCATCGCGGTATGGACAATATCGACTTGTAGAAAGGCTAAGCCGACACCAATTGCCATCGCATCAAGGCTGGTGGCAATACCTGTCGCAATTAAAGAGAGTGAACCGTGACGTTGAGGAGCCTCTTCACAAATGCAATCATCACCACGCTTTAAACTCTGATAAATCATTCGTCCACCTAAGATAACCAATAAACCAAAGGCGACCCAGTGATCCCACTGAATAATATATTGACTGGTATATAAACCTAATGCCCAACCAATAATCGGGGTGCTTGCTTCAATAATACCAAAGATAAAACCGGTGCGGAGGGCTTCACGAAAATGAGGTTTATGTAAGGTGGCGCCTTTACAGACAGCGACGGCAAATGCGTCCATAGAAAGAGCAAGGGCGAGAATAATTGTGGCGTAAAAACTCATAACAATAGCCTCGGTTGGGGTGTTTCCATATACACACAATTGACCCCCAACCAAAGAAGTACAATTATGTGTCTATGGTCTTGCCAACCAAATAATGGCGTCTGTACCACGCTAAATAAAAATAAGCGAGTATGTTGATACAGACTTCTTAAAATAATGAGATTTATTTTAAGACAGGCTACTCCCCAATGACTTGATGCAGAAGATATCATATTATTTATGAAAGGCAACATATTATTTCATATATTTAAAAGATGATATTGATAATAATTATCATTATTATTTTTTCGTTTGAAAATATATTTTTTATATTATTATCATGTTAAAAAAATGATAAAATTCAATATGATGAAATATTAACCATATAATAAACAATGTGTTTATTTATTTTTATCTTATTTTTTAGATAAAATAAAAAATTAATACACACATAAATTATAAGTTATAAAAATGAGAATAAATTAAATGAAAGTTAAATAAACCTATATTTGGTAGGTATATAGTTATTAACTGACATTTTAAAATAGAGAAGTAATTTATAGATAAATAATATAGGTGTTATTTATAGGGTTATTATTTTTAATCGGTTTAACTATTATTTAAATAAAAAAGTCCATTTATTATAAATGGACTTTAGAAATAAAATCAGGCTAATTAGTCACATTGAACTTTTATAGCTAATCCACCACGAGAGGTTTCGCGATATTTTGCGTTCATGTCTTTACCTGTTTCGTACATGGTTTCAATCACTTTATCAAGTGAAACTCGTGGTTCACTGGTACGACGTAATGCCATACGAGCAGCATTTACCGCTTTAACAGAGGCAATTGCATTGCGTTCAATACAAGGAACTTGTACTTGTCCTGCAACAGGATCGCAAGTTAAACCTAAGTTATGCTCCATACCGATTTCAGCAGCAACACAGACTTGTTCAGGGCTAGCACCGAGTAATTCAGCAAGTCCTGCGGCAGCCATTGAGCAAGCAACGCCCACTTCGCCTTGGCAACCCACTTCAGCGCCAGAAATAGAAGCATTCATTTTGTAAAGAATACCAATCGCCCCTGAGGCTAAGAAATAACGGGTATAAATTTCAGGCGTGACCTTTTCAATACAGCGATCGTAATAAGCCAATACAGCTGGAACAATACCACATGCACCATTCGTTGGTGCGGTGACCACTCGTCCACCTGCGGCATTTTCTTCATTCACTGCCAGTGCAAACATATTGATAAGATCAACGACTTTCATCGGATCGTTAGACAGGCTATTACTGGAAGTTAATAAACGATTTAGTGACGCAGCACGACGAGGAACACGAAGTGGTCCCGGTAATACGCCTTCGGTATTTAAACCATGCTCGATACACTCTTGCATGGTTTTATAAACATCAGCAAAATAGGCACTAATTTCGGCTTGAGTATGAAGATCTAGCTCATTTTTCATCATTAAGCTAGAGATTGATAATCCGGTTTCTTTACAATGTTTTAATAACTCTTCAGCGCTTGCATACGGATAAGAAACAGGTTGGCTGTCAAGCACAGATTTGCCGAAGTTTTCTTCATCAACAATAAATCCACCACCAATAGAGTAGTAGGTTTTACGATAAATTTCTTTGTCACCTGCAAAAGCATGAATTGTCATGCCATTTTCATGTAATGAAAGATTATCATTGCTAAAATGCATACTTTCAGCTGGAAAATCGACAACTTTTAATCCATTTGCTAATGGTAAACGGCCAGTTTCTTCAACTTCACGAATAAAACCGGGAATGCTGTCAATATCGACAGTAGCGGGTGCATTACCTGCTAAGCCCATAATAATTGCGATATCAGTGTGGTGACCTTTGCCTGTCAATGACAATGAGCCGTATACATCAACAGCTACGCGAGTGACAGACGCAATCAGATCCTGGCTGACTAAATCATCGACAAATTCTTTCCCCGCTTTCATGGGGCCTACGGTGTGAGAGCTAGATGGCCCAATGCCCACTTTAAACATGTCGAAAACGCTAATCACGTCAGACTCCTTAATAAGAGTGAGGGTTAAAAAAATAATAAAAATATAGTTATTTATAGTAAGGGGAGCGTTTTTACGATTATATCGTCCCGTTAATAGTCTAGTTTACAACATTTTTTTAAAATAGCTAAGTACAGTTGTAGTGGTGACGATAAAAAGATAGCGTTGGATAATAAAATAATAAATTAAGTAATATGCAACGCGAGGTTATGTAAAATAGCTGCGGTTAGTCCCCACACCAAATGCCCTTCATAAGGGTAAAAATAGATGCGATGCATTTTACCGGCACGACGAAAATCTAACGGTAAATAGCGCTGAGTATTGAGTACATAACTTAATGGCATTTCAAAGACAGAAGCGACTTCTGTGGGATTATGCCGTAAAGATAAATTGGGGGGGATCACCCCGACAATGGGGGTTACTAAATAACCTTCTGAACTGCGTAATGGGGCTAATTGGCCGATCACAGAAACCATACTGGGCGGAATATCGACCTCTTCATGGGCTTCACGTAATGCAGTTTCAATGAGGCTTTTATCTTGTGGATCGCGTTTCCCTCCGGGGAGCGCAACTTGTCCGGCATGAGAGCGCAACGTTGATGCGCGCTCTGTTAAGAGGATCGTTGGATTAGGCTTATTGATAATCGGCAGTAAAACCGCTGCCGATTTTTTAGCATCAATAGGCTGATTTACCGGCTCGGGTAAAGTAAGTTGAAAGCGATTGATAAAGGTATCAATAAGTGTCATCGGGAGAAACTTCACTTAAAACAGTTAATATTTGACCAAGTTTATCAAAGGTTTCTTGGTACTCTTGTTCGGCAACGCTATCAGCGACAATTCCACCCCCCGCCCAACAGTAAATTTTATTTTTTTCCGTCAGTAGAGTTCTAATTGAGATATTAGTATCCATCGTACCACAAAAACTAATATAGCCAATGGCACCACAATATCCATGGCGACGATGTGGCTCTAGTTCTTCGATAATCTCCATTGCTCTAATTTTAGGTGCGCCAGTAATGGAGCCACCGGGGAAGGCCGCACGTAATAAGTCAGTTGCGTTTAAATTTTCTGGAAGTTCAGCGGTAATGGTGCTGACTAAGTGGTGTACGGCGGGAAAGCGTTCAACAACGAATAATTCAGGTACTTTGACTGATCCTGTTGTGGCAACTTTACTAATATCATTGCGCATTAAATCGACAATCATTAAGTTTTCAGCACGATCTTTACGAGAATTTGCCAGCAATTGCGCTTGTTCATCATCTTCATCGGGATGCGCTTTACGGGGAAGGGTACCCTTTATTGGACGTGTTTCAATTTTATGATCACTTAAATGAATAAAACGTTCCGGAGAAATACTCATAACAAAATGGTGAGGTAAATGCATAAAAGCAGAAAATGGCGCTTTATTCGCTTGATTTAGTGTTAAAAATGCATTCCATTCATCACCGCTATAATTAGCACAAAAACGTTGCGCTAAATTGACTTGATAGCAATCCCCTGAAAGTAAGTATTGATGAATTTTAGCAATTTTTTCATTGTATTCATCACTACTCATGTTTGATTGCCATGGAGAAGTTAAGACAAAAGGTTCTTTTTTTTCTATTGTGTTATTATCAGCGTGCTTTGCTAGCCATTGGAGACGTGCGTCAATATCTTGGTAGCTTATTAATGTGGCTTTTTTCAGTTGATGGTCAACAATTAGTGCCCAATCATAAATACCGATAGCCATATCAGCGAAATTAAGTTCATTTTTTGCTAATTCTGGTAATATTTCAATGCGACGACCTAAATCGTAACTCCATATACCTAATGCGCCACCTAGAAAAGGAAGCGTTTCATCACTGACTGGATGAAAATTAAAAGCGTCTAATGCTGTTTGGATAAGCGTAAAGGGATCTTTTTTAGAGCGTTTGACTCGACCGGTTTTCTCTTTAATAGTGGTAATTTGTTTGCGTGTTTCTAAGGTAATAGCAGGATCGGATACAACAATATCAAAACGATTATGGTGATGTTCGGCAAAACCTGAATGCAGTAAACTAGACCAAGACAAAGAGGCGATAGGTGCAAATACCCGTAATGCTAAATCAGGGGTATAAGTTAATTCACGTTGCTGTAATTGCATATCCATTTTATGACCATTTAAACAAGTATTCTGTATCATTTACACTATCAATCATTAGTTCAGTGATTGCATTATTGTAAAGACCAACATAGAAATCGATTAAGATAAGAGTAACATTATGTTTCTAGGAATGCCTACATTAACACATGAAGAACAACAAAAAGCAGTAGAAAAAATTCAACATCTGATGTCCGAAGGTATGAGTAGTGGTGAGGCGATCCAATTGGTCGCTCAAGAATTAAGAGAAAAACACACGACTCGTGAATCAGTCTCTATTGTGTTTGACGATGACAATGATTAAAACATTTTTTTAACAAATGTCACAAATACCCTGTTTTGCTTATGCTATGCTTAATAGAAACTCGTCCTGCTTTAAGGGATATTTTCGGGAGGTTATTATGAAATTAAGCAAATTAGTTGGTCAAACAGGGATACTTGGTGCAGGTTTTTTTCTTGCGGTTTCTTTTGGAGCCTCTGCAGAAAGTGTCACAAATGTAAATAATGATAATAATGTTGTGCGCTCAGCCCCTTTTGCTAGTTGTGTTAATCTTGATAAAGAACAACTTGCCACTAGAGTGAAAAATGATTATTTACTCAATCGATTACCTCGCTGGCAGGATGATAAAAAAGCGCTAGGACCAAAACCTGTGGCGAATATTAATGCGAACGATGTTATCAAAAGAGATAATAGCTATCATGTTATCTTGGATGTAAGAGGTGCTCGTACCGATCTACGTTACAATGTTGAAGTTAATTGTGATGAGAATAAAATCACCTATATATCAAGTAAATAGTATCATTTAACTGATAAAAAATAGCGATTTTTCGCCCATTTTTATATCATTACTTGAAAATAAAAAAGAGATAAACGTAAATGTTTATCTCTTTTTTTAATACTGAGCACGGTATTTATTTCGACTCAAAAGGTAAGCGAGAATAGTGTTGGCTTCGTGCTCGATAAAAGGTCACTCTTTCTTGAAAATAGCTTTGTAAAGCTTGAGGTTGCTCTCTTGCTATCGCATCAGCCACTACTGGCATATTATAACGCTCTTTAAAGGCAACCCCTGAAGCGGCTAGGTTGACATTAATTTTATCTTTTTCTTCTTGTGTAAGTTCAGCAAGGTTATAACCCATCGTACTTTCTCCCTTGTTATATGAGAGTAAAGTAAAAGAGAGCGATGAGTAATGCAAGTAACTAAAAGAAATTATTTTAAAAAATTTAAAAAAAAGAAATAGAAAGCGATTGTATAGATAATGGATAAAAAACTTTATTACTAATAGTTATTAGTAGTAAATAATATTGTCTTTAAATAAATTATTCTACTGGTACATTTTTTAGCTAGCCAAGGTAACATGTTTATTATATTGAATTAATTATATTTAAAATTAGTTTTTTTAATGTTTCCCTGAGTTAGTAACCAATTTTGACGAGTTTTATATTTGATCTAAATCAATTTTATTTATATCAATTATTTTTACATTATAGATAAAGTAATAATTAAATTTTAATAAAATGTTAATATTGTCTATTTTATGTTTTATTTTTTAAGTTAATTTTTATAAAAACGATTGAGTAATCACTAACAGAATGAAAAATAAGGATAAAAAAAAGCCCTGTTGGGGAAACAGGGCAAAAAATAATACAACACCAGGGAAAAATGTATTATAAATAAAATTAACTAAATGGTTAATAAGTAAATTTACGTGAATATTGATTTTTTTATTAATCAAAAAATAATCAACATTAAATTGTTATGGAAACAAAAGGGAAAAGGCGCTAATAAATAAGCAGAAAATGGAAATAAGTAAAATAAAATTTAAGTAAAAATAAAGAAGATAGAGAAGAAAAACGGAGTACTTTAAAACATTTTTTATTAATAGAGTTCGTAATAGTCCTGTCCCTAAAGTAAAGTTATTAATATTTTGTTAAAAAATAATAATTCCGTTCGTTAAAGTTATATTATTTTTTCACTATGCATTTCTTATAATGCGCTTTTCAAATTCTTATTAGCATTACTACTAAGAGAATATTTAATTAATAAATCCACTTATTTGATTTAAATCTCACTTTAAAATGGAAAATGTATATTTGGCAATCAATTCTTATTGGTGTTTTTTTCATCTTTTAGCATGTTGTTAAATAATCAATTAACAATATTTTGTAGATCAGTAAATTTATTTTATTCTATAATATAGAATGTTTTAATTATTTATCTAAATGATATTTATAGGTTTTTTATTTTGTTATGCTAAAGTTTCTAGTTAATAAGATAATTAAATAGAATGATTAAATAATAAAAAAATAAACAAAAAATATACATATCGTATAATCTTGTGTTACATTTAAGTCGCTTTTTAGACAATCATTTTTGATATGAGATAAAGACATACATAAGCCATTTATTGGTTCAATTATAGGTGTTTATCTGTTTTTTATTTCAATAGCGATGTAAGGATAGGTTATATACGTTATTACATAAGGGGATTAATTTGACAGGGCTAATTAACTTTGCAAATAACATTTTATGGGGATATGTACTTATTTACTTACTCCTTGGTGTGGGTATTTATTTCACTATTCGAACAGGATTTATTCAAATCCGCCATTTTGGTCATATGTTTTCTATTTTAAAAAATAGTCATAAGTCAGATAAATCAGGTATCTCTTCATTCCAAGCTTTATGTACCAGTTTAGCTGCACGTGTTGGAACAGGTAACTTAACCGGTGTAGCAATTGCGCTGACCGCAGGTGGCCCTGGGGCCATTTTTTGGATGTGGGTAGTTGCAATTATAGGTATGGCGACTTCCTTAATAGAAAGTACATTAGCACAGTTGTATAAAACTAAAGATGATGAAGGTAACTATCGCGGTGGCCCTGCTTATTATATGACAAAAGGCCTCAATATGCGTTGGATGGGCGTATTATTCGCCATTTTCCTCATCATTGCCTTCGGACTTGTTTTTAATGCGGTACAAGCTAACTCAATAGCACAAGCTGCTGCATCAGCATTTAATTTCGATCCATTATATGTTGGTATTGGACTGGTGGTGATGAGCGGCTTTATTATTTTTGGCGGTCTACGTTGGATTGCGCGTGTTGCCGAGCTGGTTGTACCCATTATGGCTATCGCCTATTTATTATTAGCATTTTGGGTTGTTGCAGATCATTTTGAACGTTTACCTGAAGTGTTTATGCTAATTTTTAAAAGCGCATTTGGTTTACAGGAAGCCGCAGCAGGGGCAATTGGCTATGGTATTAGTCAAGCGATGACCCAAGGTATTCAACGCGGCCTATTTTCTAATGAAGCAGGTATGGGATCTGCACCTAATGCCGCCGCTTCTGCAACACCTTACCCACCTCATCCAGCATCGCAAGGCTATATTCAGATGTTAGGGGTATTTATGGATACCTTGGTGATTTGTAGTGCGACTGCAGTGATTATTTTATCTTCAGGTGTGTTAGATAATTATCAAGATGGTATTAATGGTATTCAGTTAACCCAGCTAGCATTATCGTCAACTGTCGGTGGTTGGGGGAGTACTTTTATTGCTGTTGCGATTTTTTTCTTTGCCTTTACATCGATTATTGCAAATTATGCCTATGCTGAAAGTAATATGATTTTTTTAGGCCGCAATCATATGACAGGGCTATTCTTACTCAGATCAGCCGTACTGGCGATGGTGATGTTTGGCGCTTTGGCTGAAATGCCGTTAGTGTGGAAAATGGCTGATCTCTCGATGGGATTAATGGCTGTCACTAACTTAATTGCCATTATTTTACTTTCAGGCGTCGCTTTGAAGTTAATTAAAGATTATAACCAACAGCGACAAGCTGGTGTATTACCCACTTTCAATATTCGCCAATACCCTGAATTACAAAATGATATTGAGCAAGGTATTTGGGATAAAGAGCCTTTACCTAATGAGCCGTTAGTCCGCTGTGAAAAGGTGAGGCAATAATTGAGCAAGTACGGTATTCATTAAAAAATTATTAAAAAAAAACCAAAATAAAAAACCCATATTTTTTAATATGGGTTTTTTGTCTACAATTTAGCCTTAAATTTATAGTCTAATGTATTCAGGATGGATAATGATCTTTAGTCGCTACAGTCTCTTTTTACTTGTTACTTTGGGGTTGCTTTCAGGTTGTGTTCAGCAACCTCAGCTTATTGATAGGGGGGATTATTTTGCACAAGTTGTTCCCAATAACCCTGGGCAAGATAATCGCGTAAAATTTTTAGTTATGCACTACACCGCCGTTGACGATAAAGAATCGTTAAAAACGTTAACTTCGGGAAATGTAAGCAGTCATTATTTAATTCCTACCAAACCAAATTATGTTGATGGTAAGCCGGTTGTGTTTGCTTTAGTGAGTGAAGATAAAAGAGCATGGCATGCGGGGCTAAGTCAGTGGGGAAATAGTGCAGGTTTAAATGATGGTTCTATTGGTATTGAGATAGTGAATTATGGTTATAAAGATCAGGGTACATTAAGAGAGTGGTTACCTTATACCGCAGAACAACTCTCAACCATTACTATGATGATGAAAGATATTATTCAACGCTATGGTATTGAACCACAAAATGTGGTCGGGCATAGTGATATTGCACCACAACGTAAAGTGGATCCGGGGCCACTTTTCCCATGGGCTGAATTAGCGAAACAAGGAATAGGCGCTTGGCCAGATGATGAAACAGTTACTTTCTATTTAGCGGGAAGAGCTGCCTCGGAGCCTGTTGATATTGCTAATTTTCAAACCTTGTTAGCGAAGTATGGTTATCAAACACCAACAACAGGGATATTAGATCCTGAAACGCAAAAAGTGGTTAGCGCATTTCAAATGCATTTTAGACCAAGTGATATTAAAGGTATTCCTGATGCGCAGTCAGAAGCTATTTTAATGGCGTTAATTGATAAATATCGAACTAAGTGGATACAGCCATCAACTGAGCCAATAAAACATTCAGATAATTGATAGTTATTAAGGATAAAAACTAGCCCCAAAGTGACTATTTACTTCGGGGCTATTTGCAATAATAGATTTATTTTACTGTATTAGGTGTAGCAATTTCTGTGTCGGTTTCTTTAAAACTGAGACTAATTAGTAATGAAATTGCGAATGCAATAATACCCGGTAATAACCAACCTAGGCCATACTCAGACAGTGGAATGTAACTAAATAGTTGTAATAAATCTCCATTTAGCCATTTTAACTGTTTTAATGTGTCAAGTAGGCTCATTAAAACAATGACACAGATTGTAAAGCGGTAAGTAAAACGCGGTGATTTTAGTTTATGGCGAACAAATTGTAGTAAGACTAGTGTCACCGATGTTGGATAAATCATTAATAATGCAGGAATAGTGACACGTAATAAGGTATCAAGACCAAAAGTAGAGACTAACGTCGTTAACAATGTAAATACTACAACCCAGAAGCGATAGCCTAAACGATGATGGAATGTCGCAAAGTAGTCTGCCGCAGCACTAGTAACCCCGACTAAGGTTGTCATACTGGCTAATAAAACAATCCCGCCCATCAACCAAGTACCGACAGAGCCAAATAAAGCGTCTACGTAGCGTGAGAAGATTTGGCCACCGTTAGTGGCATTTAGTGCCGGATCAGCAAAAACAGATACCGCGTGACTTGTGGCACCTAAATAGAACAAACATAAATAAAGGGCGGCTAAGAGTAAAACCGAAATCATCCCCGCTTTTATGGTGATAAAACCAATTTGTTTAGGATTGGTGATCCCTTTGGTATATAACGCACGAGCCACGATCCCGCCAAAAGCCATAGCAGATAGCACATCCATGGTTTGATAACCGTCAATAATACCGGAGAAGAAGCCATTTACCGCATAAAGGCCGGTAGGCTCTTCAATAGGGGAAAGCGGTTTAGCCACTACAGCAATACCAACGACAACCAGGAGTATTAAGAGCGCTGGGGTCATGAATTTACCGATGGCACTGATCATCGTACCTTGTTTAAGCATAAAGAACATACTTAATAGGTTAAATATTAATGCGAAAGTCAGATGTGTCGTGGTATTTTTTTCAATAAGACCAAGAGGTAAAAATCCCATCTCATAGGCGGTGTTCGTGACCCGAGGCATTGCAAAGGTAGAACCGACAATCAGGTAAAGTGCAATCCAAAATAACACCGCAAACCATGATGGCAAGTCGATAGAAAGGCGTTCACCACGTCCACGAATAGCTACGGTGACTAAGGTTAAAAAAGGGAGTAAGACACCCGTAACCAAAAATCCTAATGACGTACTAAACCATTGGTTTCCAGATTGGAAACCTGCCATTGGAGGGAAAATAATATTACCAGCGCCAAGGAAAAGAGCAAAAACCATCATTCCAAGGACTAGCATGTCTTTTGTTGAAAGCATAACTAATACTACCTGTCTGAGAGAGAATATCTTAATAATTTATACTTGTTATTCTATATTTAGCCTAATTACTAGGTAATTATCTTGTAAAAATAGTGTTTGAATAACGAAAAGAGAATTGATAGTAACAAATTCTGACAGAGATGTAAGAAGAAATAGGTGTTTAATCCTGATCCAGCAGCAAAAGGAGCATAATAAATGGCTATAAAGCAGGGGGGCAAGCAGTGTGATCCTCTAGCTAGGATCACAATTGCTATATAATTTTGTAGACATTAGTGATAAAACACAAAAAATATCGTGTTTAAATAAATTTATTGATAGCGACAGCAACACCGTGTTCTTTATTAGATAATGTAATAAATTTCGCCACTTTTTTGATCTCTTCAGGAGCGTTTCCCATCGCAACACCCAATCCTGCGTACTGTAACATCGCTAAATCATTATCTTGATCGCCAATACACATTATTTTCTCTGGAGTGATTTTTAAATGTTCTGCTATTTTTTGTACCGCGTTTCCTTTATTGACATCGGTATTTAATATCTCAATAAAATAAGGAGCACTACGTAATATGCTGTATTGTTGATAGATATTAGCAGGTAAATATTGCATTGCGTTATCTAATACCGTAGGTGTACCAACGATCATAAATTTACTAAAGCGCATATCTCTTTGCATTTCGCTTAAGGGGCGATAATAGAGAGGTGTCCACGTTAAGAATGCTTCACGACAAGTAAAATGGCTAATATGGCGATTGGTGGTATAAATTTTATTATCACTTAAAACATGAAAGTGAACACCTATCTCACGGGAGAGATCTTCAAAATAGAGGTAATCTTCAAAATTGAGCAAGTCTTCGGTGATAATTTCACCATTTTCTGCTTGGTGAATTTGGCTACCATTATTGCTAATGCAAAAGTTATCAGATGTATCAAGATTAAGTGCTTTTAAATAGGGAGAGATGCCGTTAAAAGATCGCCCAGATGCAAGAACAATGTGCACTCCAGAATTTTTAGCATGTTGGATCGCTTGATGTACTTCAGGTGTGATCTCATGTTGTTCGTTTAGTAACGTTCCATCTAAATCAATAACGATAAGCTTAATACTCATTATCATCCCCATATTAAAGTAAAGCAGTTAATGGTTGGTAAGGGCGAGGCATTATCATCACATAACTGGGGCTTTATTTATGTGACACGAAAGAGAATATCTCTATGCCACATAAAAGTCAGTCTAATCACAACAAAGTGATTGCAAATGTAAGGGCTGTTTTGTCTCTAACTCGATATCTTGATTTTGCCTAAAGTCAAATGGAGTGATGCCATACTCTTTACGAAACATATAAGTAAAGTGTGATTGCGAGCCAAAGCCGAAATCTAATGCAATATCAAATATTGAGCGGTCACTGGTGCGTAAAAGATGGATAGCCCCCGCTAAACGGCGTTGGCGAATATACTTTCCTAAAGAGGTGCCCGTGACTTCTTTAAAAATTTTCTGCATATGCCAAAGGGAATAGCCGGAGTAAGCCGCTAGCTCTTCAAGGTGTATTACGCGACCTAAATGCTCCTCAATCCATTTACTTAGCGCGCAAACTAATGCGAGATGATTATCTTGTGGCATTACAGTTCCATTCTATCGATGAAGTTAAGGTAAAAAACAAAATTAACTCCTTAATATTATACAAAAAGTGGCAAACAGAGAAATCCATATTAGTTGATTGCTGTTTCTATGTGTTGGCAAAATGTGTAATTAAAATAAAAATGCCTATTTTGCGTACAATTAAGAAAAAATAGTGCCAATTATCTGTTTTCTGTCGAGGAAGCATTTAACTTTCTTTATGAAAACTATGCTAAATTTAATCTTAGAGATAACTTATTGCGAATTTTATAACAACAGTGATAGGCGTTGTTATCGTATTAAAGCGAATGCCTATTTTGTAATAAGTACTATTAACAAAATGTATTTAAAGGATTTTAATTTGAACGCAAAGAAAATAATTATTAGCTTAATAATTATATTAGCTATCAGCTTGGGGTTGTACCTTGTGGCGTTAGATAATTTTTGCGATCAAGGCGAAGATTTTCAGCAAGGTATCTGTCGCTTTACCATCTTATTCCCCTCTAAGCAGCCGTAAAAAACCCGCTTTCTATGCTTTTTCCCCCTCTATCACAAAATGTATTTGTTATTCAAGTCAGATTAGTGTTTTAATGGTGGCTTGAAATAAACAAAATCGTAAACATTGATTTACACTTTTACCTGATAGATGAAGAAAAGAGGATGTATGGCGAAAGAGTCGCAACAAGCAGAATTAAAGCGCGGTCTTAAAAATCGACATATCCAGCTGATTGCGCTGGGTGGGGCTGTCGGCGCTGGTCTGTTTCTTGGTATCGCGCAAACCATTAATATGACTGGGCCATCAGTTATATTAGGCTATGCGATTGGTGGTTTTATTGCGTTTATGATCATGCGCCAACTTGGTGAAATGGTTGCCGAAGAGCCGGTTGCGGGTTCATTTAGTCACTTTGCCAATAAGTATTGGGGGCCATTTGCTGGCTTTTTATCAGGTTGGAACTACTGGGTTATGTTTATTCTTGTCGGTATGGCTGAATTAACCGCCGCAGGAAAATATATTAATTATTGGTTACCTGATATTCCGGTGTGGGTTTCGGTAGCGGTGTTTTTTGTTGCTATTAATTTAATTAACCTAATTAATGTCAGAATGTATGGTGAAACCGAGTTTTGGTTTGCCATTATAAAAGTTTTGGCGATCGTTGGTATGATTTTATTTGGTAGCTATTTATTGGTCAGTGGTAATGGTGGTCCACAAGCTTCTGTGAGCAATTTATGGGAACTAGGTTTCTTCCCTCATGGCTTTACTGGGTTTATGTCTGCATTAGCTATTGTGATGTTCTCATTTGGGGGACTTGAGCTGGTGGGGATCACGGCCGCAGAAGCAGAAAATCCTAAAGTAAGTATCCCCAAAGCAACTAACCAAGTTGTTTATCGTATTTTGATTTTCTATATTGGTTCATTGATTGTACTGCTTTCTCTTTATCCTTGGACCCAAGTGGTGAAAGGAGAAAGTCCTTTCGTACTTATTTTCCATAATTTAGATAATTTTGTTGTTGCCCATATTTTAAATGCGGTGGTTTTAACCGCGGCATTATCTGTCTATAACAGTGGCGTTTATTCTAATAGCCGGATGCTGTACGGTTTAGCCAAACAAGGCAATGCACCGCATTCATTATCTAAGGTTAATAAACGTGGTGTACCTGTTATTTCTTTGGGGTTATCTGCGATAGCCACATCACTCGGGATCTTGGTTAACTATTTACTCCCTGATCAAGCTTTAGAGCTATTAATGGCATTAGTGGTAACAACATTAGTGCTTAACTGGATCATGATCTGTTTAGCAAACTTAAAATTCCGTGCAGCTAAAATTAAAGAGGGTGTAGAGCCTTCATTTAAAGCACTTTGGTATCCTTATGGTAACTATCTGTGTTTAGCCTTTTTATGTATGATTTTGGTCATTATTCTAATGATGCCAAAAATTAATATTTCCGTTATTTTGATGCCATTTTGGGTAGGCTTGCTCTGGATAGGTTTTAAGATCTCAAGAACTAAAAAATCGCTGACAACCACACAAGCAAGGCAAGATAGTTAAATTATCTTGGCTAAGTTAGCCTAAGCGAAAGATAAGAAAAACGCGATATTAAAAAAGTGACTCTAAAAAGGGTCACTTTATTTTTTATTAGGGCAATCGATCACTGCCAACGTAACCAAGCAAATAAAACATTACCGTTATTATAGGTTCCTGGTACATAAGTCGCCTGTAATGATAAGTGTCCATAACCGACTGACACTAGCGGTAGAGGTAATGGCATAGGAATATAGTTATACTCATGACGAGCAGTCACACTTAAGGTAAAGCCCGCCCCCATGCGAAAACCCTCTCTATCTCCACCGGGATACCACATTTTTTCAAAACCATAGCCCATAATAGGTTGTACACGATTATTGGAATCCATAAAGGCCATAGCATATAAGCCATGCCAATCACCCTCATTATCATAACGATATTTACCCATACCAAATCCCCAAGGCGTTTCGTTATAACGATTGGTTTTTTCTTTATCGTAAGTAAAACGGTTATGCCAAGTCCATACCGGTAAATAGTAGTCATATTGGTCATTATCCCAAGTTTGGGTAAGATTACGTTTAAATTTTCCCCAATAGCTTTCCTCATTTTTTTCTGAGAAAGTGTTCTCTGCTGGCTGAGGTTTTTTTGTCGTAATAGTCTGAGGTGTGTTTTGCGTATTTTCAGAAGCAAAAGCAGGTGCTGTTAACGTAACTGAAAACAGTGTAGCTGCTAATAGGCTAGAGTGAAAATAGGTAGATGACATATATAACTCCGAATACGGCATTGCGGTGGTTCTGGTAATGTTAAAAAAATTTGTGTCATAGTGTTATTTAATTAGTGAAATATTCAGATAAGAGCTATCCGAAATTGAACTATTTTAATAACATTATATTTAATTTCAAATGGTTACAAAGAGATGTATCTCAGTTGCTCCCATTTAAAAGATAATTATTTATAGTATTAGTTAATATAATTGAGGATTTATTAAGCTTAATAATGATACATAATTTATTAGATTTTAGAATAAAACAAACTAAGTAAGATAATAACGATTAAATATTATCTAAAAAACATTATAACATAATATAACGATTACATATCCATCGGTTTTTTTATCGCATATTGAAATATTAATATAACGTTAATAATGAATAGTGTTTGTTATATGGGCAAAATTGCAAAGGAGCAGGATAATAGAGTAATTAATAATGAGAGTTAAATAAAAAAAGCAAAAAACGAAGATGTGTTTATAAAGTGTTTAAGTTTTATGGCTGCTGGATAAAGTGATCACTTCACTATAGCACCCCTAAAGAAGGGGTAAATCTGTGAGTTATGAGTAACGAGGGGAAAACCCACAGATTTTAAGAAAAAATCGTTTAATTATTGAGATAACGGTTCTTTACTAATAACTAATAGTCGATGAGTATGAATATCGCGATCTTTTCCCCAGCAAAAATCTTCCCATTTTTCATAAAGTTCATCAGTGTTATTTAGTTTAATAAGAGGCCGCTCTTCTTCAGTTCCATCAGAAATATAAATGTATAAATTGGCTTTAAAAGCCCAGTCAATCATTGTCTCCCAGAATCGTTTACCAGCGCCCGTTTGTTCTTCATCAGAGACAACGATATTATAATTTTCGAGTAAATAATTAAAAAATGCCCTAGGAATAGCTCGGGTCACAGTACTATGTTCTGCAGCAACCGTGCGCCAAACTTTGACTTGTGTACATATAGTTTTGGTATAAAAATATAAATCATCGAGCCTGCCTCTATTATAGATAAGCTAGATTAATTTATCTTCTAACATAGAAAAGTTAACTTAAAGCACGTTAAGTGAGCTGATAAAGGTTGTCACTATCAAACTAGCTTCTTTATCTTCTGCATGCGATACTCTTGTGGCTTATATCATATAAGCTTTGGCTCGGGGCGCCTATTGGCTGAGATGAACCCGTATAACCTGATCTGGATAATGCCAGCGTAGGGAAGTCAAGGTCACTGTGCTGATTAACAGAGCCCGACTTTTCTGTAACTGGTAAAGGAGGAGTTAATCAGTGAGATATAACGCATTGTCTATCGCCGGCACCGATCCGAGTGGTGGGGCAGGGATACAGGCTGATCTGAAAACATTTTCCGCACTGGGTGTATATGGCACAACAGTCATGACTGCACTGGTAGCGCAAAATACCTGTGGTGTACACTCTGTCTATGATTTATCCCCTGATTTTGTCGCAGCACAATTAGATGCGGTACTTTCTGATGTCAGAATAGATAGCGCTAAAATTGGTATGCTTTCTAATGCCAGTATTATTGATGTCGTTTGCGATAAACTGCAACAATATCCCATTCCTTTTGTCGTACTTGATACTGTTATGCTTGCCAAAAGTGGCGATCCACTGTTACAACCTGATGCTATTGATAAAATGTTCACTCAGTTATTACCCCGCGTTGATTTGATCACGCCAAATCTGCCTGAGGCGGCAGCACTATTAGGTTGTGATATCGCGACAGATGAAACAACTATGAAACAACAAGGTGAGGCATTACTTTATCAAGGTTGTCAGGCGGTATTGATGAAAGGGGGCCATTTAAGCGAGAAAGAAAGTCCTGATTGGTTATTGACCCAAGATGGGCAATGGCGATTTACTTCACCGCGCATCAATACAAAAAACACTCACGGTACGGGATGCACACTTTCAGCCGCTTTAGCTGCTATTCGTCCTCAAGTTTCTGATTGGCAAAGTTGTGTTAAACAAGCAAAAGCCTATTTACAGCAAGCGTTAGAACAGGCAGACAGTTTAAAGGTGGGACAAGGTTTCGGCCCTGTACATCATTTTCATCGCTGGTGGTGATATCAAAAAGCCCCTATTAAAGGGGCTTCAATGCGTAATTTAATCGTAAAAATTAAGCAATAGTCACAGATTTATCTAAATAGACATCTTGTACGGCATTAATTAGAGCAACACCGTCTTTCATGGATTTCTTAAAGGCTTTACGACCTAAGATAAGCCCCATGCCCCCAGCACGTTTATTAATGACTGCAGTACGTACTGCATCAGCAAGATCGTTATTACCCGATGCTCCACCTGAGTTAATTAATCCTGCACGTCCCATATAGCAGTTAGCTAATTGGTAACGCACTAAATCAATGGGGTTTTCGCTCGTCAGTTTAGTGTAAACACGCTCATCAGTATGACCAAAACCAATCGCTTTAAAGCCACCGTTATTTTCAGCCATTTTCTGTTTAACAATATCGGCACCAATGGTTGATGCTAAATGGTTGGCTTGACCTGTTAAATCAGCACTTGCATGGTAATCAACCCCATCTTTCTTAAAGGCTGGATTACGTAAATATGCCCATAATACGGTAACCATGCCTAATTCATGGGCACGTTCAAATGCCATCGAGATCTCTTCGATTTGGCGGCGGCTTTCTGGAGAACCAAAATAGATAGTCGCACCTACAGCAACAGCGCCCATTTCAAAGGCTTGTTCAACACTGGCATACAGCGTTTGGTCGTATTGAGTTGGATAGCTTAATGTTTCGTTATGATTAAGTTTTACCAAAAATGGGATTTTGTGTGCATAACGACGAGAAACAGAAGCTAGAACACCATAGGTGGAAGCAACACAGTTACATCCGGCTTCAATGGCAAGCTCAACAATATTTTTGGGATCAAAATAGAGTGGGTTCGCTGCAAATGAGGCAGCGGCAGAGTGTTCAACACCTTGATCGACAGGTAAAATAGAAAGATAACCCGTTCCTGCTAAACGACCATGGTTAAACAGGGTTTGCATAGAACGCAATACGGTATTAGGGCGATTGTTATCAATCATCACACGATCAACAAAGTCAGAACCTGGCAGGTAGAGATTTTCGCTTGGGATGGTTTGGCAGCGATGTTCCAATAATGAGTTAGCATCAGCACCTAACAAACTTACTATATCAGTCATTACTTACTCCAGTTCACGATGAGATGATAGTGATTGTCATTTATCTACATTAAGATAACAAGTCACATTGGGGCGGTAACCGGCAGTGGATCGCTTCAGGTAGTACAATAAATTCAAATTTATCCCCTAAAAGGGGTTCACCATCTAAATTAAATACCATTTCATGAGCCGCACTAATAGTGACCCAATCACTTTCTCGCTCAATAATTTTGTCATTTTTCTTACGATCGAACAGACTGGTTAATAGAGAAGGAAGCAATTCACGGGCTTCAACAAGGGTAATATTGAGTTTATTGTCATTAATCAGTGCTTCGGGGCAAAGTTGTTGTCCGCCTCCCGCTTGGCGTCCATTACCAATACCGATAATTAAAGCTTCACCTTTCCAATGAAAATTTTCAGCTTCAACGGTGCATTGATCCGCTTTTAAGGTATCAATACGCAATAAACCATTAATAAAATATGCAGCACCACCTAAGGCGGATTTTAGTGCTTCAGGGGTTTCAGTGGTGATCTTGGTGCCAAAGCCACCTGAGGCCATATTGATAAAGTAATGTGTTTTGTTCACATTAATAATATCGACAGGAACGGCGCGACCTTTAATCGCTAAACTGAGCGCTTTGTCCATCTCTAATGGGATTTGTGCACTGGTGGCAAAATCATTTGCAGTCCCTAAAGGGATAATGCCTAACGCGGGGGGCGAAGAGGGGGCTAAACGAACCAGCTCAGAGGCGACATTATTGATCGTACCATCACCCCCTGCGGCGATAATGGTTTGCGCTTGAATATGTAGTGCTTCTTGCACAAAGCGTTGAATATCACTTGATTCCCATGTCACTCTGACTTGGATATCATTACCTTCCTTGCGTTGTTGATAAACCGCTTGTCGCAGAGCCTCATTGCCTGAGTTTTTCCATTGATAATCAGCAAACTGATTTGGCCCATCAATATGACTCCTTAATTAATATGACTTATTTAAAGATAATGGATATTAGGCGAATTACCATTTTTTTTACAAAGTATCACCAAAGCCAAAAGCAATTTACGTTACTCAAAAAATAATAATAAAAATAGCGGGGGGGTAAAAAAAGAAAAGGCAAATCCAAGGGAGATTGGATTTGCCAAGGAGGTGGTTCCTAGTCTTACTGTATTCATTCTAGTTCTTTATTTTTCGAAATAGATGATACGGCAAATGAATAGGTATTGATGTGATCTATCTTTGAAATTGACCACATCAAATCAGATAATGATGATTTACTTCACTTCTACCGCATCAATTTTATGAGGTTGACGGGTTGTCGTTCCTGGCAGATTACGAATAAGCAGTGCAAAGTTTAAATCAACATCGTCAGGAACAGGTAAATAAACCACATGGCCGTTACCCGGAGCAACATCTGTCGGCTGTTGTTTTTTATTAAATAACGCATCTAAAGTGAATTGAATATTTCCTGTTGGTGTCATTAGCTCTAAGCTATCACCTAAGATAAATTTATTTTTAACATCCACTTCAGCTAAACCGTTAACACGTTTACCTGTAAATTCCCCTACAAACTGTTGTGTATCTGATACCGAATAGCCGTATTCATAGGTTTGGTAGGCATCATGGGTATGGCGACGTAAAAAACCCTCGGTATAACCGCGGTGTGCCAAACCTTCTAGCGTTGTCAGCAGTGTCGGATCGAAAGGCTTACCTGCAACAGCATCATCAATAGCACGGCGATACATCTGTGCTGTGCGTGCGCAATAATAGAAAGATTTAGTACGACCTTCAATTTTCAGTGAATGTACACCCATCTTAGTTAACTGCTCAACGTGTTCGATAGCGCGCAGATCTTTTGAGTTCATAATATAAGTACCGTGTTCATCTTCGAACGCCGTCATATATTCACCCGGACGTTTAGCTTCTTCAATTAAGAACACTTTATCAGTGGGGGCACCTACACCTAACGTTGGCTCAACATTTTTTACCGGGATAGGTTGGTACTTCTCGACAATATTCCCCACTTCATCTTCTTTGCCTTCTTCAACTTTGTATTCCCAACGGCAGGCATTTGTGCATGTACCTTGGTTTGGATCACGTTTATTGATATAGCCTGATAATAAGCAACGACCCGAATAAGCCATACACAAGGCCCCGTGAACGAAGACTTCAAGCTCCATATCAGGGACTTGTTTACGAATTTCTGCAATTTCGTCAATAGATAGCTCACGAGAAAGAATAACGCGAGTTAAGCCCATTTGACGCCAGAATTTTACGGTAGCCCAGTTAACGGCGTTAGCTTGTACTGAAAGGTGGATATCCATATCAGGGAAAGCTTCACGCACCATCATGATCAAACCCGGATCAGACATAATCAGCGCATCAGGCCCCATATCAATAACTGGTTTTAAGTCACGGATAAAGGTTTTTAATTTTGCATTATGGGGGGCGATGTTAACCACAACATAGAAGCGTTTACCTAATTCATGCGCTTCTTGTATTCCTTTAGCAAGGTTTTCGTGGTTAAACTCATTATTACGTACGCGTAAACTATAGCGAGGCTGACCTGCATAGACCGCGTCTGCGCCATAAGCGAATGCATAGCGCATATTTTTTAATGAGCCTGCAGGAGAGAGCAATTCGGGTGTAAACATGATTAATTTCCTGGTTCTGATTTCAAGTCAGTCCCCTACACAAAAGGTAAGGGTATATCATAAAGGGGAGGATTCTAGCGCTTAACTGTAGCGAGGTTCAATGTATTCCTGAAAAAATATCATCGAAAACGATAGGCTGCGGTTTCCCAACGATAGCCTTGTCCATAAATTGAACGAATAAATTCAATTTGATCGTTAAGTTGCTCAAGTTTGCGCCGTAAGTTTTTTATATGGCTATCAATAGTACGGTCGGTTACGATGCGATAATCATCATACAGATGATCCATTAACTGGTCACGGCTTAACACTTTGCCCGGTTGTGTAGCTAATGCTTTAATAAGACGAAATTCAGCGGTAGTTAAATCAAGAATTTTATTATGATATTGAATTTGGTAAGCCTGCTCATCAATAATAACTAAGGCGCTATTTTGCACAATATCCTGTGGCCGATAATAGCGACGCAATAATGTTTTTACACGGGCAACCACTTCCCGAGGGCTATAAGGTTTGCAAATATAGTCATCAGCACCAATTTCCAACCCTAATAGTCGGTCTACTTCTTCTGTTTTTGCGGTGACCATAATAATAGGAATATCGGAGAACTGACGTAACTCTTTGCATAGGGTAATGCCATCTTTACCCGGTAGCATCAGATCAAGCAGGACTAAATCGTAATGAGATTGTTTGATATGTTGTATAACCTCAGTACCATCTGCCAGCCACTGTGTTTGATAATCAGATGCTTGAAGATAATCAATAAGTAATTGTGCCAATTTCGGCTCATCTTCAACGATTAAAATTGAATATGTAGATGTGGTCGTGGTCATTGTCTATATGGCTCAATAGTTATCAATTAGGACAATAATATTCAGTATAATCAATAGAGCAAAATTTAATTATCTTCAGAATAGACAGGTAATACGATAAGTATTTTTACTCCACCGATAGCGGATGGCATAGCCGTAATTTTACCATTATGAGCTTCGACAATATTTTCGCAAATCGCAAGCCCCAAACCAGAGCCACCGCTGGAACGATTACGAGAGCTTTCGGCCCGATAAAAACGTTGGAATACCGCTTCATATTGTGCTTTATCTAGCCCCGGAGCGCTATCTTCCCACACAATCAACACATTATTATGTTCTCTTTTGCTACTAATATGCAATTGACCACCAGAATTGGTATAACGAACACTGTTTTCTAATAGATTATGAAAAAGTTGGATCAACCTATCCGGATCAGCTTGTACAATCAGTTTGACGTTATCATCTAAATCAGTCTGTAAAGCAATCTCTTTGGCTTGATAAATATGCCGATAAGAGGCGACAGCTAACAAAATAATTTCATTAATATCAATAAAATCCTTACGATAGGTCAAAGAGCCTCTATCAGATAATGATAACTGATGTAGATCGTTTACCAATTTAGTTAAATTTGTTACTTCAAAGAGTAATGAATTTAACGTTTCTGCAGTTGGTTTTCTTACACCATCTTGTAACGCTTCAAGCTCTCCTTTTAAGATAGCCAATGGCGTACGTAACTCATGGGAGATATCTGCCATATAATCACGGCGAATTTGTTCATTTTTTTCCAGTGTACTGGCAAGTTGATTAAAATCCGTTGCTAGCTGGCTGATTTCATCTTTATTGGTTGGGGTCACACGAACAGCAAAATCGCCAGCGGCTAATTTATGGGTTGCCTCCACTAATCGCTTTACTGGGCGGATCATGCTGCGTGACAGGATTAACGTAATTAATAGCGCAAAAAGCACCGTTAAGCCGGCAATGATCCAACTGGTGCGTAACTGTTGCTTATCAAAGCTAATATCTGCTTCGTTGCTGATTTTATCCGCTGCACTGACAATTACCCAGCCGACAATTTCATCATGATAAGTAATAGGTTTTTTAAAGGTTTCTGCGGGGAATTGATTATCATGGCCAAATAAGCGTTTCATCTGTTTATCGACGATCCAAAACTGAGTACGCCATCCTCGAGGGGCAGGGCCTTCACCACTTTGACTTATTTGGTCAATGGTTCGTAGTATCTGATAAATAGAGCGATCATCTCGATTGAGAAAACGCCAATCTCCGGTTAATTGATATTGATCGCTTAACGCTTCGGCTAACAAGGTTGCCCGCTGTTCACTGTTCTTCTTGATATAGCCAATAAAACCCTGCTGGAAGCTACTACGAATACCGATATGCATAGCAAATACCACTATCATGCAAGTCGCGAAGATCACCAAAAATAGCTTACTTCTTAGTTTCATGCATTTGCCTCTTTTTTGTTATGGCGTCGCTGTTGCCAACGTTGGCGAACACCATCAAAAAACAGATAGATAATCGGAGTGGTATACAGGGTTAATAATTGGCTCATAAGCAAGCCACCCACAATGGTAATGCCTAATGGCTGCCTTAATTCCGCACCATCACCACTACTTAACATCAGAGGTAAAGCGCCAAAGAGCGCGGCTAAGGTGGTCATAATAATAGGGCGGAAACGCAATAAACTGGCTTGAATAATCGCTTCTTGAGCGGATAGTTTTCCTTCTCGTTGAGCCGTAATCGCAAAATCCACCATAATAATGGCATTTTTCTTCACAATACCAATTAACAGCATAATGCCAATAAGAGCAATTAAGCTAAAGGGGGTATCAAACAAGCGCAGTGCTAATAATGCGCCAACACCGGCAGAAGGCAATGTGGATAAAATAGTCAATGGATGAATATAGCTCTCATAAAGCACACCAAGGACGATATAGACGGTGACGATAGCCGCTAAGATCAAGATAAGTTGTGACTTAATGGTTTCTTGAAAAATTTGTGCTGTACCCGCAAAGGTGCCTCGTACCGTGTTAGGCACACCTAACTCTGTCATGGTTCGCTCAATGGCGTTAATGGCATCAGATAAGGTATAGCCCTCTGGCACATTAAAAGCGATGGTAGAGGCGGCAGATAACCCTTGGTGATTAACACTTAAAGGTGCATTAGCGGGATACCAACTGGCAAATGCAGATAATGGAATACGTTCACCTTGTGTATTCATCACATACATTTTATCTAGTGCAGAGACATCTTGCGTATATTGTTCAGACACTTCCATCACGACTTTATACTGATTTAGCGGGGCATAAATGGTAGAGATCTGCCGCTGCCCAAAGGCGTTATTTAATAAATTATTGGCATCACTGACATTAATGCCTAATTGCGACATAGTATCGCGATCATAAGTGAGTGCCATTTCGGCACCTTTATCTTCTTTATCTGAGTTGACATCAACCAGCTCAGGTAATTCGCCTAACGCTTTACGTATTAATGGCTCCCATTTACGTAATTCACTTAAATCATCAGCGAGTAAAGTAAACTGATAACTGGCATTGGCTTGGCGTCCTCCTGCACGTACATCTTGTACAGGCATTAAAAATAGTGTTGCACCGGGTTCATTAGCCAGTTTGATACGAAGGCGATTGATCACTTGATTTGCACTATCTGTGCGCTCTGAGAGCGGATTAAGTGAAATAAACATAAATCCACTATTAATACGTCCTCCTCCCGTAAATCCCGTGACGCTATCAACATCTTTATCTGCATTAATCTCCTGCATAAAACGGGTCATTTTTTCTTTCATCGATTGGAATGAAATACTTTGGTCTGCACGTACAAACCCCATTAAACGACCGGTATCTTGATCTGGAAAAAAGGTTTTCGGCGCACTGATATATAAATAAGCATTCAGTCCTAAGGTGGTAATAAAAATAGCCATGATCCAGCGTTTATGCCGTAATGCCGCTTGTAGTGTGACACTGTAACCTTGTTGTAAGCGAAAAATTAACTTACCAAATCCGCGTAAATGTGACTGTGCTTTGGGTTTTATGCCTTTTAATAAATGGGCACACATCATTGGGGTTAATGTTAAGGAGACAAATAAAGAGATCCCAATCGCAGTGGTTAAGGTAATGGCAAATTCTTTAAAAAGTCGTCCGACAAGGCCATCCATCAACAAGAGAGGAATAAATACCGCCACCAATGAAATACTCATTGAAAGTACCGTAAAGCCCACTTCGCTAACCCCTTTTAGGGCGGCTTGTTTAGGTTTTAAGCCATTTTCGATATGGCGAGAGATATTTTCGAGTACGACAATCGCATCATCCACGACAAATCCGGTTGCAACCGTTAATGCCATTAATGATAGATTGTTTAAGCTAAAGCCACATAAATACATGGCCGAAAAAGTACCAATTAATGAAACGGGTACGGCAACAGCGGGGATCAAGGTAGCACGCCCTGAACGTAGAAATAAGAATACCACTAAAATAACCAGTGCCACGGCAATCGCTAATGCGCGTTCAACTTCTGCTAATGAGGCACGAATAGTGGGGGTTCTATCTTGAGCCACCTTTAAATTGACACTGGCAGGGAGTAGCTCACGTAATTCGGGGAGTTCATCACGAATGCGGTTGACAGTTTCGATGATATTGGCGCCTGCTTCACGGCGAATAACCAGTAAAATAGCCGGTTCACCACCACTCATTCCTGCCGCCCGTGCGTTTTGTACAGAGTCTGTCACTTGGGCAACATCACTTAAACGCACGATAGCATCTTGATTATAATGCACAATAATTGGGCGATAATCTTGAGCTTTGCTTAACTCATCGTTAGTTTGTATCTGCCAACGATTTTCATCATTATGAATAAAGCCTTGTGGTCTTCTTACATTGGATTGACTAATGGCTTTGCGTACATCATCAAGACTGACATTTTGATTAAATAGCGCATCAGGATTGAGTGCAACACGCACAGCCGGCAGTGAACCCCCCCCTACGGAAACTTCACTCACTCCTTCAATTTGCGAGATTTTTTGTGCCAAGCGTGTTGATGCGAGATCATAAAGCTCACCGGTATTTTGTGTTTCAGAGGTCAGCGTTAAGATCATAATCGGTGCATCAGAAGGATTTGATTTGTAATAACGCGGGCGACTTGGCATCCCTGAAGGTAATAGGCTTTGTGAGGCATTTAACGCAGCCTGTACATCTCTAGCTGCGGTATTAATATCTTTATTTAAGTCAAAAACTAATGTGATACTGGTACTACCTAAAGCACTACTTGACGTCATCTCATCAATCCCCGCAATACGCCCTAAGGAGCGTTCAAGGGGAGTGGCAACAGAAGAAGCCATCGTTTCAGGTGATGCCCCTGGTAATGAGGCATAAATATTAATGACCGGATAATCAACTTGTGGCAGTGGTGCGACAGGTAACAACATAAAACCTAATGCACCACAAAGAGAAATGGCTAGGCTAAGTAGTGTAGTAGCAACAGGTCGTTGAATAAATAGAGCAAACAGCTTCATGACACCGCTCCATTATCATGTTCAACGCGTTTATGGCGATTAAGGTAAAGTGATAATTTATCAAACAGCAAATAGATAACAGGGGTGGTAAATAAGGTGAGTATTTGACTCATAATTAAGCCCCCCACCATACATACACCTAATGGTTGGCGTAATTCAGCCCCTACGCCAGTGCTTAGCATTAAAGGTAATGCACCTAATAACGCAGCCATAGTGGTCATTAAAATAGGGCGAAAACGTAGCAGACAAGCTTGATAAATTGCTTCGTAAGGAGATAGTCCTTGTTCTCTTTCAGCGGCCAGTGCGAAATCGATCATCATGATGGCATTTTTCTTAACAATACCAATCAACAAAATGATGCCAATAATCGCAATAATATCTAGCTCATTACCGGCTGCCATCAGTGCCAATAATGCACCGACACCCGCAGTAGGTAGGGTAGATAAAATAGTAATTGGGTGAATAAAACTTTCGTATAACACGCCTAATACAATATACATAGCAACGATGGCCGCAATGATAAGCCACAGCGTGCTGGAAAGGGCGCTTTCAAAAGCTAATGTAGCCCCTTGAAACTGTGTCGTAATATCTTTTGGCATCGCAATTTGCTCTTCTGCTTGCTTAACGGCATTAACAGCAGCTTCAAGAGATGCGTCTTTCGCGACATTAAATGAGAATGTGGTAGCAGGAAATTGCTCTTGGTGATTGATAGATAAAGGCGCGAGACGTTGCTCCACAGAGGCAATAGATAAGAGTGGCACCATAGCACCCTCTTTGCCGGTTAAATGAACAGCAGAAAGTGCCTGTAGTCCTTCACTATTGTGCATATTTTGTTCTAAGACAACACGATACTGATTTGCTTGGGTGTAAATCGTTGAAATAAGTCGCTGTCCAAAGGCATTATACAGCGCATTATCAATGGCACTCATTGAGATCCCTAAGCGACTGGCTGAATCTCTATCTACATTGATATAGGCCATCATCCCATCAGCTTGCCAATCACTGCTGATGTCGGTAAGTTCCGGACTCTCTTGTAGTGCCTGTGATAATTTAGGCACCCAATAGGCAAGCTCATCAAGGGAGGTTGCTTGCAAGGTAAATTGATATTGAGTACGGGAAACTTGTGTATCAATAGTTAAGTCTTGTGTGGGTTGTAAATAGAGTGTAATTCCTGCAATAGATGCGACTCGTGCTTGTAAACGAGGAATAATTTCATCAATACGTGAATCACGTTGATCGAGGGGTTTTAAGGTAATTTGCAAGCGACCTGTATTGAGGGTGGCATTACTGCCATCGATACCCACAAAACTCGCAATATTCTCAACGGCCGGATCGTCAATCAGTTTCTCAACCACTTGTTGTTGTTTTTCAACCATCGCTTGATAAGAGATGGATTGTGAGGTTTCTATTGTACCTTGTAGTAACCCATTATCTTGTAAAGGGAAAAAGCCTTTAGGGATAAATAGATAGAGCAAAACTGTTAGTGCTAATGTACTGAGGGCAACACCTAATGTTATCCATTGATGATTTAATACACGTTTTAACCAAACCGCATACACGGCGATCATCTTTTCAAAAAAGCGCTCACAAGCCATTTCAAAACGATTGTGCTTAATTTGACTTTCTGGTTTAAGTAAGCGCGCACACATCATTGGCGTTAAGGTTAAAGAGACTACTGCGGAAATTAAAATCGCCACGGCTAAGGTAATGGCAAACTCTCTAAATAAACGACCAACAATATCTCCCATAAATAACAGAGGGATCAGTACGGCAATTAAAGAAAATGTCAGTGAGATAATAGTAAAGCCGATTTCTCCCGCCCCTTTTAAGGCTGCGGTTAACGGCTTATCTCCTCGCTCTAGATAACGGGAGATATTTTCTATCACCACAATGGCATCATCAACCACAAAGCCTGTCGCAATGGTAAGTGCCATTAAGGTGAGGTTATTGACAGAAAAACCGCAAAAATACATCACCGCAAAAGTACCCACTAAGGAGAGGGGGACGGCAATGCTAGGAATAAGAGTGGCAACACCATTACGTAAAAATAGATAGATAACCATGACCACAAGTGCAATCGCCAAGCCCAGTTCAAACTGGACATCTTTCACTGATGCCCGAATAGTCGTGGTTCTATCGGTTAAGATCTCAACATTTACCGATTTAGGCAAATTAGACACTAAATCCGGTAATAAATTACGAATATTATCCGTTGTTTCAATAACATTAACACCCGGTTGGCGTTGCACATTGATAATAATGGCTTGTTGATTATTGGCCCAAGCACCAAGCTGGTTATTTTCTGGGGCTTGTTCAATGGTGGCAATATCGGCAAGGCGGATAGGGGCACCATTTTTATAGCTAACAATCAGTTTGCGATAATCATCTAATGATTTCATTTGATCGTTGGCGGATAATGTTACCGAGCGAGTGGGGCCATCAAGGCTACCTTTGGCAGAGTTAACATTGGCATTATTAATAGCCACGCGGATTGTTTCACTATCTAACCCATAAGAGGCGGCTGCTTGGGCATTCAATTTTACGCGCACAGCAGGGCGTTGTCCGCCGGCTAAAGAGACTAAACCAACGCCGTTAACTTGCGATATTTTCTGCGATATTCGCGTTTCTACCATATCCTGTAGCTGTGTCATCGGTAATACAGAGCTGGTGACGGCTAAGGTTAACACTGGCGGATCAGCCGGATTTACTTTGCTGTAAATGGGCGGATAAGGTAAATCAGTAGGTAATAAGTTAGTTGCTGCATTAATGGCCGCTTGTACTTCTTGCTCTGCGACATCTAACGGTAATGTGAGTTGGAACATCAGTGTAATGACTGATGCCCCACCTGAACTTTGTGAGGACATCTGTTTTAAGCCTGACATCTGTCCAAATTGACGCTCTAACGGTGCTGTTACCGCAGAGGTCATCACCTCGGGGTTTGCCCCAGGATAGAGTGTGACGACTTGAATGGTCGGATAATCAACTTCAGGTAATGCAGACACTGGCAGCATACGATAACCGACTATTCCTGCTAATAAAATCGCGACCATAAACAGCGTTGTTGCCACTGGACGTAAAATAAATAAACGAGATGGTCCACCACCTGTAGCGGGTATTTTTTCGCTCATTATGCTTTCTCCGCAACAACGGGATCAGTGGTTTTAGCTTTAGGTGCCAGCGGTGTTACAATCTCGACTTTGGCACCTTGCGTTAATCTATCCACACCATCGGTGACAACACGTTGATTAGCGGATAACCCTGAGGCAATGACAACTTTATCTGCATTTTGTGATGCAACCTCAACAGCGAGTTTGCTGACTTTGTTTTCCTCATCAACAACCCAAACAAAGTGTCCTTCATTTCCCATTTGTAATGCTGCATTGGGGATCACTACTGCTTTTTCTAATGTAGTGACATATAAACGAATATTGACAAATTGATTGGGAAATAGCGTACTTTCTTGTTGAGGAAAACGGGCTTTTAATTTGATAGTCCCTGTAGTGGCATCAATTTGATTATCAACACTAAATAGTGCCCCTTGTGCTAATTCAATTTTATTATTTCTGTCTAATGCAATAACAGGTAATGTAGGGCTATTTTTACGGGCTAAGATAACCTGTGATAGATCTTGCTCTGGTAATGTAAAGAGCACATCAACAGGATCCATCTGGTTAATAACGACAATTGGCGTAGATGAGCCACCAGAAATATAGTTACCGACATCAACCTGCTTTAATCCCACCCGTCCTGAAATAGGGGCCGTTATTTTGCTATAGGTTAATTGTAATTGTGCATTATTAATTGCTGCTTTATCGATACTAATACTGGCTTCAGACTGTTTGACTAAAGCCGCTTGGTTGTCTAATTCTTGTTGTGAAACCAAATGGGTCTTAGCCAATTTTTGGTAGCGAGCTAAATCAAGGCGCGCATTTGCCAGTGTGGCCTGATCTTTTGCCAATTGCCCTTTAGCTTGCGCTAATTGCACTTCAAAAGGGCGTGGGTCGATCTCTGCTAACAAATCGCCTTGATTCACTTGTTGGCCTTCGGTGAAATGCAACGCCATTAATTGCCCTTCCACACGGCTTGTCACGGTCACACTATTGACGGCTTTCACTGTGCCTAAAGCGGTTAAAAATTGCGGCACATCTTCTTGTGTAGATGTCGCCACTTGTACAGGTGGCATCGGTGGTCGTCTTGAGCCAGCTGTACTTCTATTTGGTGTATTCGCAGTAGGGGTATCTTTACTCACAGAAGGTGCGCTGTTGTTTGAAGAGTATTGCCAATAGGCGATAGCGCCAGCGATAACAATAAGCAGGGTGATAATAAGAGAAAATCTTTTTTTGGTCTTTTTGTTGTTATTCATTGCGTTGGTGATCCTACTGACAACTCGCTAATTGAGAAAAAATGAAATGACACAATCAATTATGACATTCTACCTATTTCTTTAGGGGTAAAAATGGAGGAAATATGAAAATTGAGTCAAGGAATGTGTTTATTGATTATATTCTAATCAGTTGTTGTCACTTAGCAATAATATGCTGGAGTTATCTCTTTTTTATAAAGAGAAAAACGATTTCTAGCTAGCTATCTCGGCGCACTTTATTTTTATATAGTGATGATGAATAAACCAGCATAAAATAAATGATTAATAATCAGTGAGTTATTTTGTTTGTTGATTTTTTGAACGCATAACTATTTTGTACAAATGGCGTCAACTATGATAAAACGCAATAGTTAGTTATAATTCTTAGATAATTATTCTTTCCGGTGATAGAATGCCAACCTTGTTTTTCTCTGTGTTGAACTCTTTGTTAAGAATAACAATTCAGTATGAATAACACCGCGCTTTAACTCTGTCTTGAATCACAATGTTTTTGGTAAAAGCAGCCCAAAAATAAGGGCATAATAGAATAACTAGAGGTTTTTAGTGTCAACTGCAAACACACCTGAAGATGAACAGAAACCGAGTCTGAATGCGTTTAAACAGCCTCGTGCATTTTATCTCATCTTCTCAATCGAATTATGGGAACGTTTTGGATATTACGGCTTACAAGGGATCATGGCCGTTTATCTGGTTAAAATGCTGGGTATGAGTGAGGCGGAAGCTATCACTGTTTTTGCCGCATTTACCGCATTAGTTTATGGCTTTGTGGCAATTGGTGGCTGGCTTGGCGATAAAATTCTCGGGACAAAAAGGGTTATTGTCCTAGGGGCTATTGTGCTGGCAATTGGTTATGCCATGGTTGCTTTCTCCGATCATGATAAAGATATGATTTACTGGGGATTAGCCACTATTGCGGTGGGTAATGGTTTATTTAAAGCCAATCCTTCCTCTTTATTAGCCACCTGTTATGAGAAAGATGATCCACAATTAGATGGTGCATTTACCATGTACTATATGTCGATTAATGTGGGATCATTTTTATCCATGTTAGCGACACCATGGTTAGCGGCGAATTATGGTTGGGATGTCGCTTTCGCATTAAGTGTGGTGGGGATGTTGATCACACTGGCAAACTTTATGCTATGTCGCGGTTGGATCAAAGATAAAGGCTCTAGGCCTGACTTTGAGCCACTAAACTACCTGAAACTGTTATTAACGCTGGTGGGGATTGTTGCTTTAACTGCGGTATCAACGTGGTTATTACATAATAATGAAGTGGCAACATGGTCTTTAGCGATTATTTCATTAGGTATTATCCTGATTTTTGCCCGTGAAACTTTTATGATGAAAGGGGTTGCACGGCGTAAAATGATCGTCGCTTTCTTACTGATGGTGGAAGCCGTGGTATTTTTTGTTCTTTATGATCAAATGCCAACATCATTAAACTTTTTTGCGATCCATAATGTTGAACACGCTATTTTAGGCTTTAGTGTTGAGCCAGAGCAATTTCAATCACTTAACCCATTTTGGATCATGCTAGCTAGTCCATTATTGGCTGCTATATACAACTTTATGGGTGATAAATTACCCATGCCTTATAAATTCACAGTGGGAATGTTTTTGAGTGCAACTGCATTCTTAGTATTACCATTGGGGGCGAGTATGGCAAATGAAGCTGGTATCGTTTCATCATGGTGGCTTGTTGCCAGTTATGGCTTTCAAAGTATTGGTGAGCTGATGATCTCAGGATTAGGTCTTGCGATGGTGGCCCAACTAGTGCCACAGCGTTTAATGGGCTTTATTATGGGCGCATGGTTCTTAACATCTGCGGCAGCTGCAATTATTGCTGGTAAAGTGGCAAGCTTAATGGCCGTTCCTGAAGACGTACAAAATGCACACGCATCATTAGAAATTTATAGCAGTGTATTTTTACAAATAGGTATCGTAACAGGTGTTATTGCACTGTTAATGCTATTTACTGCCCCTATGCTGAGTAAAATGACACAGTAATATGTGAAATTTATTGTCAGACAATAAAAGGATGCTCTAGGGCATCCTTTTTTATATCTATTTAAAAATAAAGTTAATTTTAACAAAAAATATCTATAGTACATTGATAATGTTGTTTTTTATTTATACTTGTCTTTTTGGAAAACATATTTCAAATTAATAAAAATCTACTCATTATCGTTGATCTTAAAATGTAATGTTTCAGTAATGATCTCAAGTCCTGTAATGTCTTGATAGGGCCAATTTTGCGGAAAATTTTCTTTTTTACAATCTTATCAATTGATTGATATATAACAAGATTAAATTCAGATAAACTACAGTGATTAGATTAATTATATTGATGCAACAACACCACCTATTAGGGTGGTGTTGTTGTGAATAATAAATTCTAAGGAGAGTAAAATATTTCTTGCTAGCAACGATTAACTAGCGACTTTATCAACTTGCAATGCTATCTCTTTTTCCCGTGAGCTGGTGTTTACCGCGATCCACCCTTTATAAGCTAAAGGTAAGAATGCGATAACAATGGCTAATGCAGAAACAGCTGCAACATAATAAGCTCCTGCCATTGCCGTTTTTTCCAACCAAGCGCCCGTTAACATTGGCGTTAAGCCACCAAATACGGCATAGGCCATATTATAAGCAAAAGAGAGGCCAGAAAAACGAATTGAAGGAGGAAATGCTCTAGTACTCACAATTGGCGTTGTGGCAATTGCACCGACAAAAAAGCCCATCAAACCATAGTTAAATGCTAATTGGATACCAGACATATTGGCATCTAAGCTTCCATAAAAATGGAATGCGGTAACAATTAATCCACCCCATGATAAGGTCATGGATGCACGGGTTCCTAATTTATCCCCCAACCAGCCCCAGAAGATACATCCTAAGGTCAGCGTTAAGGTGGCAACACAGTTAGCTTCTAACGATGTTGTTCTGTCTATTTTGTAGATCCCTTCAACAATGACACTGGGTGTCATCAAAATAGTAACAACAATAGCTGTAGATAAAGACCATGTTAATGCTGCAGTAATTAAGCAGGCTTGTTTATGGTTTTTGATAACCGAAACCACCGGCATTTCTTGTGCTAAGGCTTTTTTAGCTGCCATCTCTTTAAAGATAGGTGTTTCTTGTAAAAAACGACGTAAATAAACCGAGATCAAGCCAAATATACCACCTAAAATAAAGGGAATTCGCCATGCAAAATCATTCACTTCTTGAGCGCTATAGCTGCGTTGTACAATAATAGCGACGATAGAGCCTAATAAGATGCCACCAGTAATACCGGATGTTAAGGTACCCACCCCTAAGCCATAACGCTGTTTCGGGGTGTGTTCGGCAATAAATACCCAAGCCCCGGGCATTTCACCACCGATAGCCGCCCCTTGCATAATACGCATCAATAACAGTAATAACGGTGCAGCCACACCGATGCTGGCATAGGTAGGTAATAAGCCAATCACCAAAGTAGGTACAGCCATTAAAAAGATACTTAAGGTAAACATACGTTTACGGCCGATAATATCGCCATAGTGAGCCATAATGATGCCACCTAAAGGACGAGCAAGATAACCGGCAGCAAAAATACCTAATGTCTGCATCTGAGCGATAAAAGCGTTATCACCAGGAAAGAATAAATGGCTCAATGTTTTCGTAAAGAACACGAAGATCACGAAATCATAGAACTCCAATGTTCCTCCTAGTGAGGATAAACCCAACGTTTTATAGTCGTTGCGGTTTAAAGGTCTTGCCGTAGGTTGACTCAACGGCTGAGTGGAGTGTGATTGTGATGTCATAATAACAACCTATATTAATCATCGTGATAAAAAAGAGTAAATAACCAAACCATCAATAAAATTCTTAAAAAAGTTGATCACAAAGGTGGCAATAAATAACGTTAAAAAGTTATTTATCGTCTTTTATACAAGAAAGAATAATATTGTAATGATGTAAATAGTTATATCAGGAAGCTCTTTATGAAGTAAAGAGCATAAAATAAAACAATCTGATAAGTTGTCATTGTGAACATCTGTAGTTTTTAATGCTAAGTTTTGTTTATTTTGTGATTTTTAGGGCGGTTTTTATTTTCTTGTGTAGTTTTTTAATAAAATTAGAGGTTTTGTTCTTACCTTTATTTTCATTTATTAGTTATGGTTAAAAAAACTATTTATTGAATATCATTTCAATTTTTCTAAATTGAATTAAATAATAAAATTAGCGTTATTTTAATTTATTATTTCTTGTGAATTAAATAATAATTAGATTATTAATTAATAAATATTGATGTTTTGTAGCAATATAACCTGTTATTGTCATTATTTTTAGGGTATTCATCTAAAGTGAATCTAGTTGTTCATTAGTTTTAAATTTCTTAAAATTGAAAATTATTGATATTAAATGTCAATCAAGTTGGTTATTGTAAGCATGGTTACGCATTTTTATTTAAAATATAGATTTTAAATAGTTAAATGATAAATAGGGAAAAACAGCAAAAATCATCTCAAAGCGTCATTATCTGGTTATAATTACATCAGATGTCGGTGGATATAGCAGGGGGGAATGATGAATTCAATTTCGATAAGTGCGGTGTTGTTAGCCGCGATTGTGCTATTTGCATCTGTGTTTGTTGTCGCTTTAGCTAGTAGTCTGCTACTAAAAAAAATGCTGTATGGGAGTCTGCAACAAGATAATTTATCAGTCAGTGTTGCGGTAAGAAGAACGTTTATGGTATCGCTTGTTGTCGCATTACTACTGGTCTATTACTCTCTTTCAACAATAGCCTAAAAAATCTATAAAAACAAAAACGCCACTGTGATGTACTCTACAGTGGCGTTTTTATCTGTTTTGTTAAACTAAGAAAATAGTAGCTAGGCCTAAGAAAATAAAGAAGCCACCGGTATCGGTGATCGCGGTGATCATCACACTTGAGCCAATGGCCGGATCTTTACCCAGTTTTATCATGGTCATCGGTATTAATACTCCCATCAAGGCAGCCATTAATAGGTTGAGTACCATGGCCATTGTCATTACGGCGCCCATCGCAATATCACCATAAAGGAAGTAAGTTACAACTCCCATTATTCCCCCCCAAACAATACCATTGATAAGGGCAACACCTAACTCTCTTAAAATTAAGAACGAGAAACTACCAGTCTGAATTTGATGTAGTGCTAATGCACGCACAATCATAGTAATGGTTTGGTTACCGGTATTTCCCCCAATACCTGCAACAATAGGCATTAAAGTTGCTAAGGCGACTAATTGGGAAATGGTATGCTCAAACACACCGATAACACGAGAAGCGACAAAAGCAGTACATAAGTTGATAGCAAGCCATGTCCAACGTGTTTTAACCGCTTGCCCGACAGGGGCGAATACATCCTCTTCTGGGCTTAACCCCCCCATACGACGAATGTTAGTATCGCTCTCTTCATGCATATTATCGACGATATCTTCAACGGTTAAACGTCCCATTAACAGGCCATTACTATCAACAACTGCAGCCGAAATTAAGTCATAACGTTCGAACGCACCCGCTGCATCTTCGCCTTTCTCTTCGGGCATAAAGCTGACAGTATCGGTTTTCATGACATCAGAGACCCGTTTATCCGGCGACTGGGTTAATACTGTGGTTAAGGGTAATTCACCTAACAGATGATTGGCATTATCAATAACGAAAATTTTATCCGTGGCTTCAGGAATAGAGCCACGTTGGCGTAAATAACGTTGAACCGTTTTTAATGTTACGTTGCCACGCACGGTGACAAACTCAAAATCCATCATCTGTCCAACACTATCCTTCGGATATTGCAGGACTTCTCTGATCCTATTACGCAGACTTGGTTCTAAATAGGTCAAAAGACGACGCATGGTATCACGGGGTAAATGCTCCGCAATATAAGCCTGTTCATCCACATGCAAAGAAGCGACTGAGCGTAATAATTCACGATCCGTCATATCTTTAATTAGGCTGTCCCAAACGGCGACAGAGGCTTCGACTAAAACCGCACCACGCTCATTATTATCAACCAAATGCCATAACGCTAAACGTTCGTCATAGGGAAGGGCTTCAAGAATATCTGCAATATCTGCCGCGTGTAGATCTTGTAGTAATTCTCTAACAGTGGTGATTTTTTCATGAAGTTCATGGTGGCTCAGCCTATCACTTTCACTTGCTTCACCTAACACTGTTTCAACAAAACGGTCATCTTCAAGAAAGATGTTCAGAATTTGCTGACGCAGGTGTGCCACTTTTTGTGAATATGGATTGATGGCAGCCGCAGTATCATTATTGATAGCTGATTGAGACATGTTATTCCTTTTTAATTCTTACGAGGGAGATAACCATTAGTATTCATTATTCCATTTTAGGATGATTATCGGTCTTCTCCATATAAAAAAATAGCGATCTTGAAAATATTACATTGGGTATTTTCATATTATCGTCACAAATCAAACCTTACGTTGTTATGTGATAGTTGTTGTATGATAAATGCAACAAAAGACGCATTATACCGCGTCTTTTTCTGTATAATATCATATTGTTAAGCAGATTCCTCTTTTATATCCAGTTTCCAGCCTGGAACGGCCTGCCAATGCTCCTGTTCTTTTTCTAAATCCAATTCCATCAATGTGTTATCGGCAAGATAATTTTTAGGAAAATAGAGTGTCCAGTGATTATCATCGGTCACTAAACGTAAAGAAACCGGTTTAGTGGTTGATTGACGCTGATTATTAAGTAGTGTTGCTAACCTAAGTATTTGTACTAATGGATAATACTGTTTCTTTTTATATAGATTAAATTTAGGTAACTCATCAAACTTAATTGCTTTGCGATGATAACGAACTAATGTAGTTAATAATTGTTGTTGTTCTTGATTAAAACCGGGTAAATCTGTATTCGAAAGAATATAAGCAGAATGACGATGCAAACCACTTAAATTGATACTTAATCCCACTTCATGCAACATCACCGCCCATACTAAAATCGCTTCTAGATCAGGACGAACCAGTTTAGGATTTTGTTCCGCCCACTGAGCATACAGTGATTGCATTGTGGTGAGGACGCGCTTAGCTTGTTCACGATCGATATTATAGTGTTCAGCAAGGCTTTTGGCGGTACGCTGGCGAATATCTTGATGACGAAAACGGCCTTCCATTTCATACAATACACCTTCACGTAATGCACCATCAGATAAATGGAGAGCCTTTAAGCCTAGGGTATCGAAAATACCGCATAAAATGGCTAAACCAGGTACAAAACTGTGTTTACGTTCATCGGATAATCCCGGTAGGGTGATATCCTTAAATTTTTTAAACCGTAGTACCTGTTTGGTCAACATTAATAGGCGTTCAGGGGTGATCACACCATCTTTTTCACCAAATTCAACCAAAATTTCATGTGCAGCCTTGATAGTACCCGATGCGCCTAATGCGACATCCCAGCCGGTCATTTTATATTGCCAAGCAATTTTTTCCATTTTACGTGCTGCTTTTTCGCGAGCTTTACGAAAAGCGGATTCGCTAATTTTTTGGTTCGGGAAAAATTGACGGCTAAAGCTGACACACCCCATACGCTGGCTTTCGATCAAGATGGGTTCAAAATTTTCTCCGATCACTAATTCGGTAGAGCCTCCACCAATATCAATCACTAGCTTACGCCCTTTTTCAGATTGCGTATGCTCAACGCCCATAAAGATCAGGCGTGCTTCTTCGTGACCAGAAATAATTTCAATAGGATAGGGCATCACCTCTTTTGCGCGTTGCAAAAAGACTTTGGCATTGCTAGCAACCCGTAACGTATGTGTACCGACCACAGTGACATTTTCTGCTGGAAATCCCTGTAACCTTTCAGCAAAAAGGGAAAGTGCAGAAAGCCCCCGCAACATTGCTTCTTCACTGAGTTTATCATTATCATCAAGGCCATCGGCAAGATATACCCGTTGTTTTAAACGACTTAATACCTGTAAGGCACCATTGACAACACGGGCTATGATCATATGAAAACTATTAGAACCAAGGTCTATAGCCGCAATTTCTAAAGGACGTGGTGAAGAAGAGTCATCTTGTAATAAAGGCATTGATTACGCTCGTGATCCTGGTTGTTCTAATGATTTAAGGTATTCATATACAGCAAGTTGGGCGCGGATCTTACGTTTATTTCCTCGAGGAACATAGCTATTTGTTAGATCTTTATCTAAATATCGTGCTTTTACAGTATCATTAAACTGGATCTCAAGAATATCCAAAATACGCTGTTTTAGCTGAGGGTCGAGTAGTGGTACGGCAACTTCAATACGATAATCAAGGTTACGAGTCATCCAGTCTGCGGATGATAGGAAAATTTTCTCATCCCCTTTATTGGTAAAGACATAAACACGATCATGTTCTAAAAAGCGGTCAACAATACTGGTGACCTGAATATTTTCACTAAAATCGGGCTGATTAGGGACTAAAGAGCACATACCGCGTACTAATAGGCGGATTTTAACACCTGCTTGAGAGGCATCATAAAGACGATTAACTAACTCTTCATCGACTAAATTGTTAACTTTTAAGGTAATACCCGCAGGGTGCCCCGCTTGAGCATTGTGAATTTCATTTGTGATCAACTGGTTTAACAAAATACGTGAGTTTTGCGGTGATACCATTAAATGTTCAAAAGTCACCGGACGATAAGGGTTTTCAATAAAATTGAACACTCGACGTACTTCATTATTAATTTCTGTATTCGCGGTTAACAGAGAATAATCGGTATAAAGGCGTGCGGTTTTTTCATTAAAATTCCCGGTACCAATATGCGCATAGCGAATGATTTCGCCTTCTTCTAAACGAGAAATAATAAATAATTTCGCATGAATTTTTAAGCCGGGCGCTGAAAAGATAACGTGGACGCCAGCTTCGGTTAAGCGTTTAGCCCAATGTATATTCGCGGCTTCATCAAAGCGAGCTTGTAATTCAACGACCACAGTGACACGCTTACCATTGTGGGCGGCGTGGATCATCGAATCGATAATCCGAGAGTCTTTTGCTACGCGATAGATATTGATTTTTATTGAAATGACACTGGGATCAAAAGACGCTTGGCGTAATAATTCCAATACATGCTCAAAGGTATGATAAGGATAATAAAGTAACACATCACGTTCACGAATTGCATCAAAGCCATTACGGAAATTATCAAACCAAACATGGCGTAAACGAGGAATAGGTTTATTTAATAGAAACTTACTTCCCTCATTAGGAAAATTAATAAAGTCTTTAAAGTTGTGATAACGCCCACCAGCAATGACCGAGTCATTATTAGATAAACCTAATTTGCTACGCAGTAAAGCAACCATTTCATCGGGCATATCACGTTGATAGACAAAACGAACAGGCTCAGCGGTAAGACGTTGTTTTAAGGTAGATGACATCATTTCTAATAAGCTGGATTCCATTTCAGTGGCTAAATCATATTCAGCATCACGTGTCATTTTCATGGAATAAGCATTTAAAGAATCATAGTCAAAGAAGCCTTTAAAAATCTCATCAAGACAATAGCGTAAGATATTATCCAGCAAAATCATTGACTTTTTCTTACCTCGGCCTTGTTCTGTAGGCAGAATAACAAAACGAGGGACTTTATCAGAGGGGATCTCTAACAAAGCGTAGTGAATAGTTTGCCCCTGAGCAATTTCAACGGCTAAATATGTGTAGTCATCTTTTAAAAACTCAACCAAATTAGTTTCAGGGTTGATAAGGATCGGCGTGATATGTTTTCTTAAGTTTTGGCGAAAATATTGGCGTAACCAAATTTGTTGATTAGGTGAGATTTGCCGTTCATTGATTAAAAAAATCTGATTACGCGCCATCTCTAAAAGCAAGTCGTTATACAGTGCGTCGAATTCTTGGTCGGCTTTGGCAACTTTAGATTGGATTTTTTTGATTAAATGACGAGCGTGACTAGAGCCAGAGCGTGAGCCGCGCTCCTCATTAATTAAAATACGCCGTTTTACATCCGCAAAGCGAACTTTATAAAACTCATCAAGATTATTTGAATAGATCCCCAAAAACCTGACCCTTTCGATTAGCGGGTTACGTTTATCTGCCGCCTCTTGCAATACTCGCTCGTTAAACGCAAGCCAGCTGATCTCTTTATCAATATAGAGTCGTTCTTGGGACATCTGAACTCCAACATGGGTTAAAGTTAAATCTTATTATCTGAATTAATCAGACATATTGTTTTATCGTTGCACCCGGTTTAACAAAATTTTCCGGTCTTGCTGCTTTGGCTTTTTGTTCAAAATAAGGGGCTTGGAATGTACACATTCTAATCGCAGAACGGTAAGAGCCATTAACAAAAAACTCATCTATTAAATCACCTTCTTTCTTAAAGCCAAGCTTTTCATAAATATGAATCGCTTTAGCATTCTCTTTATCGACGATTAAATAGAGTTTGTATAAATTAAGTACAGAAAAAGCGTAGTCCATCGCTAACTTTGCCGCGCGGGCTGCATAACCATGGCCTTGATGAGCAGGGGCGATAATGATTTGAAACTCAGCACGACGATGAACATAATCAATTTCAACCAGCTCAACTAAACCGACTTTTGTGCCTTCACTTTCAGCAATAAAACGTCGTTCACTTTGGTCGTGAATATGTTTTTCATATAGGTCGCTTAACTCAATAAAAGCTTCATAAGGCTCTTCAAACCAGTAGCGCATAACGCTAGCATTATTATCAAGTTTATGGACAAAAGGAAGGTCTTCTCTTTCGAGAGGACGTAATTTTATAGGTGGAACTTTCTTACCACCGGACATAAGCACCTCGGTGAAAATGCATTGAATAAAAAGAGAAAAGGGTGACACAATAAAAGTCACCGCGGGCTACAGTGTAGCACAAAGTGACTTTTTATCTTAAGTGAAACCGTTAATCAAGATTGTCAAACAGAACATTACCATCAAGTAGCGCCCGATTATCTATCATTTTTAATCTCTCTTCTGCCAACCAACTAATTGCGAGAGGATAAATGCGATACTCTTGTGTTTGTATTTTTGCTTGCAAACTTTGTTCGGTATCATCAGGAGAGACGGGAATACGCGCTTGAATGATCATCGGGCCACCGTCTAATTCTTCCGTGACAAAGTGTACGGTAGTACCATGAAAAGTATCTTTATTTTCAATAACTTGTTTATGTGTATGCAGACCGGGATATTTGGGAAGTAAAGAGGGGTGAATATTTAATAGCTTATGCTGATAATGGTTGACAAATAACGGCGATAAAATACGCATAAAGCCAGCAAGAACCACAATATCAGGCTGATAGCCATCAATTTGAGTGATTAACGCTTTATCATAAGCTTCTCTATCAGGATAATCAGCCGGATCGATAAAGTAAGCAGGGATATCCGCTTGTCTCGCTCGTTCAAGGCCATAAGCTTGTGCTTTATTGCTGAAAACAGCCACAACTTGGCCTGCGATTTTATGCGCCCTACAGGCGTCAATAATTGCCTGTAGGTTGCTACCATTTCCTGAGATCAGGACCACAATATTTTTCATGGGGGTACTTTTACTAATTGATAATCACTTGTGCATCACCCGCTGCTTGCGGGGCAATATCACCAATTAACCATGCCTTTTCACCACAGGCATTAAGATGTGATAGCGTTTTTTCAACATCAGCTTGGCTCACGGCGATTAATAAGCCGACACCACAGTTAAAGGTACGATACATTTCATGAGTGCTGACATTACCTGCCTGTTGTAGCCAGTTAAAGACCTCAGGCCACTGCCAACTCTGGCTATTAATACGAGCTTGCGTATTTTCAGGTAGCACGCGCGGAATATTTTCCCAAAATCCACCGCCAGTAATATGTGCCACTGCGTGAATATCAACGTTTTCAATTAATGACAGGAGTGATTTTACATAAATACGGGTTGGTGCTAAGAGTTTATCAGCCAGTGATGTATCACCTAATGGGGTAGTTTCAGCACAGGCACCACTGACTTCAAGAATTTTTCTGATCAGTGAATAGCCATTAGAATGAGGGCCACTTGAAGCGAGAGCAATTAATGCATCCCCCGCTTTAACTTTGCTACCATCGATAATCTGTGATTTTTCAACGACACCAACACAAAAACCGGCGATATCATAATCGTTACCATGATACATGCCGGGCATTTCCGCTGTTTCGCCACCCACTAAGGCACAGCCGGATTGCTTACAACCTTCAGCGATACCCGTTACAACCCGTGCGGCAGTATCGACATCTAACTTGCCTGTGGCATAGTAGTCAAGAAAGAAGAGAGGCTCAGCACCTTGAACGATTAAATCGTTAACACACATTGCGACTAAATCGATACCAATATCATTGTGGCGATTTAAGTCCATCGCAAGGCGAAGTTTAGTACCGACACCGTCAGTGCCTGACACTAAAATAGGTTCGCGGTATTTAGTGGGAATAGCGCATAATGCACCAAAACCACCTAAACCCCCCATAACTTCAGGACGGCGAGTTTCTTTTACTACACTTTTAATACGATCGACTAAAGCATTACCTGCATCAATATCGACACCGGCATCTTTATAGCTGAGAGAGGATTTGTTAGTCACGTCTAGCCCTCACGGCAAGTTGCTGTTAAGAAAAAATGTGTGCGGTGGCTATTCTAACAGGCAAAGCAAACGTTTGCGAGGATCTTCTTTTTAGATCACAATTATTCATGTTAGTGTGGTTAAAAGCTGTGCGATTGATCAATATCAATAGAAAAACGATGGAAAGTCACTAAAAAAGCGGTATAATCTCGCGATTTTTTTGTCTGGCTGCGTCGTACATTAGGAGAAATTATGAAGATCGTTGAGGTAAAACACCCACTCATTCAACATAAATTGGGGCTGATGCGAGATCATGATATAAGCACTAAACGCTTTCGTGAATTGGCTTCAGAAGTTTCCAGTCTACTGACGTATGAAGCTACCGCCGATTTAGAAACAGAGACGGTAACAATTGAAGGTTGGTGTGGCCCGGTTGAGATAGAACAGATTAAAGGAAAAAAAATTACTGTTGTACCTATCCTCCGTGCCGGTCTCGGGATGATGGATGGAGTATTAGAAAATATTCCTAGCGCCCGGATCAGTGTAGTTGGTGTTTACCGCGATGAAGAAACCTTAAAGCCCGTCCCTTACTTCCAGAAACTAGCCTCTCATATTGAAGAACGTATGGCACTTGTTGTTGACCCAATGTTAGCAACTGGTGGCTCTATGATTGCCACAATTGATTTATTAAAAAATGCAGGCTGTACTTCAATTAAAGTTTTAGTGTTAGTGGCTGCGCCTGAGGGGATCAAAGCATTAGAAGAAGCTCATCCTGATGTTGAGTTATATACTGCATCAATTGATAAGCATCTTAATGAGCATGGGTACATTGTCCCAGGCCTTGGTGATGCGGGTGATAAGATATTTGGTACAAAATAATGATTAAGCCGACTTTGATAGTCGGCTTTTTTTTGGATCACTTATTGGTTTGTTTTATCGCTGAAATTTAAATTCCATTTATATCTATTTTAAAGAGAGGTCGTAAGCATGACTCGTCGTGCAATCGGGGTAGAAGAGCGCCCACCATTATTACAAACAATCCCATTGAGTTTTCAACATCTGTTTGCCATGTTTGGTGCTACTGTACTTGTGCCGATTTTGTTTAAGGTTAATCCGGCCACCATATTATTGTTTAACGGTATCGGTACTCTGCTTTATCTCTTTATCTGTAAAGGTCGTATTCCTGCTTATTTAGGTTCAAGTTTCGCCTTTATCTCTCCGGTGTTATTGCTACTTCCTTTAGGCTATGAATTAGCATTGGGCGGGTTTATTGTCTGTGGGGTGCTATTTTGCCTTGTTGCTGGCATTGTGAAAATCGCCGGACGAGGATGGATTAATGTGATGTTTCCTCCTGCGGCAATGGGCGCAATCGTTGCCGTAATAGGTCTTGAGTTGGCCGGAACCGCCGCTAATATGGCTGGATTATTACCTAGCGCAGATAATCCCGTTAATAGCCAAACATTGATAATCTCTATGGTGACACTGGGTGTGACTATTTTAGGCTCAGTGATGTTTAGGGGATTTTTGGCTATTATTCCTATTCTTATTGGCGTGTTAGCCGGTTACGCACTCTCTTTCTTTATGGGCGTGGTTGATGTGACACCGATTAAAGAAGCCAATTGGTTTGCTCTGCCTACTTTTTATTCGCCGCGTTTTGAGTGGAGTGCTATTTTTATTATCTTGCCGGCGGCATTAGTGGTTATTGCCGAACACGTAGGGCACCTTGTGGTAACCGCGAATATTGTTCAACGCGATCTCATGAAAAACCCAGGCTTACATCGCTCTATGTTTGCAAATGGTTTTTCAACCATTATCTCCGGATTTTTTGGCTCTACACCTAACACGACTTACGGTGAAAATATCGGTGTTATGGCTATTACTAAAGTGTATAGCACTTGGGTCATTGGTGGTGCGGCAATTATCGCTATCTTACTTTCTTGTGTTGGTAAATTGGCAGCCGCGATTGCAGCGGTTCCCGTACCGGTAATGGGCGGTGTCTCTTTATTACTGTATGGTGTAATAGGGGCGTCCGGTATTCGCGTATTATTAGATTCGAAAGTGGATTATAACAAACCACAAAACTTGATATTAACAGCGATCATTTTAATTGTCGGTGTAAGTGGTGCATCAATTCAAATTGGCGCAGCTGAACTAAAAGGCATGGCCTTAGCAACGATAGTCGGTATTGTTTTAAGTTTAGTGTTTAAGCTGGTGAGTATTATTCGCCCAGAAACTGAGTTAGTGGATGATACTCTGGAGTCAATTAACAAACATACAAATACCAAGTAATCATTGATGAGCTCTTTTCGCTAATATTTCGTCATTGAACTAAAAAGCAGTCATAGACTGCTTTTTTTATTGGTTGTTTTTTATTCTTATCAGATAAACAAAAACACTTTTGTTATAAAAAGCGTTTAAAACTTAGAAAAAGAAAATAAACTTAATAATAATATTTATTTAACGCAAATAAATGAGACAATGAAATTATTAGCGGTTTAGTGATAGCGATACTTTTTAGCTATTATTGAGCTAAAAATTGTTTTAAGGTTGTAACAAAGCTTTTAAAAGGGTGACGACGCTAGTTATGGAAAAACTTGTTGATATATACGACTTTATCGTATCTAAGCAGATTTTCACCACGCTGTTTTTAGTGATCACGTTGCTGGTGGTGTGGTTTCTGGCAAAGATGATCTTTCGTCGTATAGCCAAGCGTCTATTGTTTTTATTCACCGAACTCTCAGATGAAGAGACGATAGAAGATATTGCGAAAAAAAGTGCCTCTATTGTTGCAGTCACTCTGGTTCTCTATATAAACCAGTTATTGCCTTCGTTTTCAGCACAGATGAATATTATCTTTGAAACGGTTTGTCGTGCTTTTATCGTCATCAATATTGCTTCTCTTCTTAATAACGCGTTAGATATTTTCAATATCAGGCATGCTAAAAAATCGTGGCACCGTAACAATTCGATTAAAGGTTATATTGAAATTGCTAAGATAGTGGTGTGGATCATCGCCTTTATTCTTATTATCGCGCTATTTACTGAACAATCCCCACTGATTATTATTTCCAGCTTTGGTGCGATCGCTGCGGTATTGATGTTTGTTTTTCAACATACCCTTATCTCATTCGTCGCTAATATTCTGATCTCAAATGGTAAAGTGTTAAAACTATATGATTGGATTGAATTACCCAGCAGTAATATTAGTGGTGAAGTGATTGATATTGCACTGCACACAATTACAGTACGTAATTGGGATAACACGATTTCTCGTATACCCACAAAGGACTTTTTAACCGAAAAATACACTAACTGGCAACCGATGTTCTCTTCAGGAGGCCGTCGTATCAAGCGTAGTTTCTATATTGATCAATCCTCGATTTCATTTGCTACAGAACAGTTAGTGCAGGAGCTAAAAAATACTGCGCCACTTAAAAAAAGCATTGAAGCGATGTTAGAAGGTAAAGAAGAAGAGATAGGTGATATTAATACTTGGTTAGAAACCAACGGGGTGACCAATCTACAACTTTTTAGAAAGTATATGTTAAATTGGATCAAAATGCGTGGTGATGTGAGGCCGGATATGTATTTGGTGATAAGAACAATGCCCCCCACACCAATGGGACTACCCGTTGAATTATATTGTTTCACTCGTGCTACCACATGGGTTGAATATGAAGAGACGCAATCAGAAATTTTTGAGTATATAAATGCTTGTGCTAAGTATTTTAAATTAGATATTTATCAGCAACCCTCAGGTCACGATCTCTCTAAGATAACGTTTAAATAGCGAAATAGAATGGCTAAACTGATCTTATATTGATGTCAAAATAAACAGTTTCGCTATTTATTGCTGTCATCTTAAGCAGCTCGTCTTGCTTTTTTAATATTGATTCTGTCATTGATAGAATTTGTGTTAGAATCACCACGTTTATTAAACTATTCAGGTGAGGTGCTTCTGAATACGCCATCACAGCTATCATTACCACTATCTCTGCCCGATGATGAGACATTCGATAGCTTTTACGCAGGGGAAAATGCATCACTCGTTGCTGCTATCCAAACTGCTATTCACCAATCACATGGCAGTTATATCTATTTCTGGTCTCGTGATGGGGGCGGAAAAAGCCACTTGTTGCATGCAGCTTGTGCAGAGCTTTCTTTAGCCGGAGATGCAGTTGGTTATGTTCCTCTTGATAAACGGGCTTATTTCGTACCAGATGTGCTTGAAGGTATGGAGCATCTTTCATTAGTTTGTATCGATAACGTTCAATGTATTGCGGGTGATGAAGAGTGGGAACTTGCTCTGTTTAATCTGTATAATCGCGTATTAGAACTTGGTCGCACCTGTCTATTAATCACAGGGGATAGACCTCCCCGTCAAATTGATTTACAACTTCCTGATCTCGCTTCTCGCCTAGATTGGGGGCAAATTTATCGCTTACAACCGCTAAGCGATGAAGAAAAAATTCAAGCACTACAATTAAGAGCGAAACTGCGTGGATTTGAATTACCCGAAGATGTGGGTCGTTTTGTATTAAAGCGCTTAGATAGAAAAATGCGCACATTATTTGAAATGCTAGATGAACTCGATCATGCCTCTATTGTGGCTCAACGTAAGCTGACCATTCCTTTCGTAAAAGATATTCTTAAGCTTTAATCGCAAGCTATTTAAAACAACGCATTATGCAAATAGACAACCAGTAATAAAAAACCGCTTATCTCGAAAGATAAGCGGTGAGTGCAACAAATAAAGAATGGGGGAAATAATTAATGTGCTTCTACAACTTTTGTTTTCTTCTGCGGAACCACTAAGTAAATCAGATAAAGTGCGGTGATAGCCACAGTGTAACCCGTAAAGATCAACCAGAATGACTGCCAATCAATAACACCATCTGTGGTATACAAATCAATAACCCAGCCACTTAACATCGCACCTAAATAAGTACCAAAACCATTCACTAAGGTCATAAACATACCTTGTGCGGTAGAGCGATATTGTAATGGGATCTCTTTTTCTAGGAATAGTGAGCCGGAGATGTTAAAGAAATCGAAAGCACAACCATAGACAATCATGGATAACAACAGAACGATTTGGCCTAATGATGAATAGTCACCGTAAGCGAAGAAACCAAAACGTAAGATCCATGCAATCATACTAAATAATACGATAGTTTCTATTCTCACTCGTTTTAATAACAGGGGTAAAAATAGAATAAAGACCACTTCAGAAATTTGAGAAATGGATAAGAAAACAGAAGGATAATGAGCCAAGAAAGAGTCATCAGCATTAGGTGCTTTGGCCATATCTTGTAAGAATGGAACCCCAAATGTATTGGTAATTTGCAATACTGAACCTAACAATGTGGCAAAGAAAAGGAAAATAACCACATTTTTCTTTTTAAACACTTGTAAGGTATTCGATAAGCTAAAAGCGGCCACTTCTTCTTTTGCTTCTGTTTTATCTGTCGCTTTTGTCGCCGGTAAAAACATCGCAAATACCGCTAAGATAATAGAGGCTATTGCAGCAACAAACAGTTGATCGTAGCTATTACCGAAACCTAAGAAGCTAATAACCCACATTGCAGCAATAAAACCCACGGTGCCATAAACACGGATTTTGGGGAAATAGTCATTTGGCTCTAGGTGTTTTTGCTCTAGTAACTCAAAAATAATACTGTTTGCCATAGAAATGCTTGGCATAAAGAACAATAAATGCAGAAGTGTCGCAAAGAAGAGTGTAGTCACTGTGGTCATTTGGGACATCAACACTAAAGCAAACGCGGATAAAATATGCAGGGTAATAAAGACCAGCTTACGGTTATTTATCTTGTCCGCAATAAATCCCATGATCACCGGTGCGATCAGTGATGCTAATCCTAAAGCACTAAAAATTAGCCCAACGTCAGTACCTTTAAAATGTAATTTATCAAATAGATATGAAGCAAACGTAACAAGCCAAGAGCCCCAAATAAAAAATTGGAGGAATGAAACAAGTTTGAGTCTATGTACGATGTTCATTAAATTTCCTATTAGCCTGGCAATCATCTGGTATTTTGATGATTGATTAGTTTTAGTCGCCCATATGTTGGCTATATTTTCAGTTAGTTTGCCGATATCTATACACTTTAAAAAAAACATAACGCACTATCTCTAGTGAGATAGCGAGTAGGCATGTGTAAAAGAAGTGGCGAATTAACGTATTTTGCTATGTTGCAGTATTGTTTAAATTGTATCTCTAATATTAATTTCTGAATTGGATGATAACGAAAATAAAAATGGTTCGAAGTGTATCGCAAATCAAATCTGCCATCATATTTTCTGAAGACCATAATAAGTAGGAATTCACTCGTGTAAAGAGACTTTTGTCACAATACAAATGAAACGTTTCATAAATTTTTTCTGTTGGCTGTTATTTGTAACAGGATAATGTGATCGTGATAGATATTTTTGATCTTGGTAAAATATTCACTATAAAAAAAATGAAATTAAGATGAAATATTTTGAAAGCAAGCAATAAACTACCTTATTCTACTAATGGAAATAACTATCGTGTTTCCTTAGTGCTCGTAACATAAAATTAACATTGGTGGCCTTTAGAATATACAGATGGCGGTAACATCGTTGTGATGTGGTAATAAAGCAGTAGAGAATTGTGTTATTGATATGAAGAGGAGTGAAGTAAGTTAATAGGTATAAGGTGTTGGTTTTCTGTCATTTTGAGCGCACTGCAGATAATGAGTTATTAGGGCGCATCACCGATCTTTGAAAACAGCCGTAAGGTTTCTCGTCTCAATGCTCTGAAATCATTCAGATTACGTTCAGTGATGCGCCATACCGTCAATGTCGGCAATTGCCAATTTAGACTACTTAAAAAGGGCGGTAACTTGCTCAGGTGGACGACCTAAACGCGCTTTATTGCCAACGACCACAATAGGACGTTCAATTAATTTAGGGTGATTATGCATGGCCTGAATTAATGCTTCTTGTGAGCTCTCATCAGCAAGCTTTAGGGTTTTATAAATTTCTTCTTTGGTGCGCATTAATTTTCTTGCATCGTCAAAATCTAGCGCTTTGAGTAATGCTTTTAACTCATCGACAGAAGGCGGCGTATCTAAATAATGAATAACGTCAGGGGTGATATGCATCTCTTCTAATAAATGTAAGGTTTCACGGCTTTTAGAACAGCGCGGATTATGATAAATCGTTACTTTGTTGGTCATATTATCCCTTATTTAAATTGACTGTCTTTATGTTGAAGTTTACGCAATTGATCAATACGTGCATCAAAACGAGCTTGCTCATTACTGCCTAATTTTACTTGACGACTCGCATCACCAAGATAACGAATGGCAGTTTCAAAATCTCCTCGTAATGCCAAATCTTCAGCGTAAGCTGCAAGCTCTTGGGCTCGATTACCTTGTTTTGCCGCATTTTCCGCCACCAACTGCCAACCAATAGGATCGTCAGGGTTGTCAAAGGTATAGCGATATAATAATCGATTAGCTTCGTTATATTGCTTATTTTGCATATAAGCATTAGCTAAATTAACCGTCAGTACTTTGTTATTAGGTGATTGCTTAAGCGCTTGTTGTAAACGTGTTATCGCTTCTGCAGCACGGTTTTGCTCTACGTCAATATCGGTAATGGCATCAATAAGCCAGATATTATTTGGCTCTTTTGCCAGCATGGGGGTGAGTATTTTTCTCGCATCATTAAATTTACGATCACGAGAATAGAGTAAGGCTTGTGCATAATTGGCGGCTGATTTTTCTAATTCCGTTCCTTGCCTAAACTGATCCAGCGTGGTTTGCAAGGCGTTACTTGATGCGGGGTTTTTCTCTAGCATGGTCAATACCCGCATTTTAGCATAGAGAAAATTAGCCGATTGTGGCACTTTGCGCGGAGCATATTGCGCTGCTCGGCTACGTGCATCAGATAAACGGCTGTCAGGTAAGGGGTGCGTTAATAGCATTTCAGGCGGCTTAGAACTATAGCGCACTTGGTCTGCTAAGATCTGCATAAAATTAGGCATACCTTGTGGATCAAACCCTGCACGATAAAGAGTTTGTATTCCTATCCGATCAGCTTCTTGTTCGTTCATTTGCGTGAAGGTGATCATGTTTTGTTGCATCCCCGCCATACTTCCCGTAAAGGTGGCTAAACCGGCATTGGGGTTAGCCATAAATATTAAAATAGAGCCTAATATTCCAGCCATAGCCAGTGGCGTGGTTTTAGACTGATCTTCTAACATTCTTGCAAGATGACGCTGGGTAACGTGAGAAATTTCGTGGGCGATAACAGAAGCTAATTCACTTTCATTGCGACTGTATCTAAATAGTGCTGAGTGCAATACGATATTGCCACCAAAATAAGCAAAGGCATTAATATTGGGGTTATTCACTAAATAAAAGTGAAAGGGGGTTTTTACCGAACTGGCATTAGAGACTAATCTTTGACCTAAATTATTGATGTAATTAGAAAGTAGAGGGTCAAAAACTAATGGTGCACTATTTCTTAATTGGCGAGTATAGTAATCACCCATAGCGATTTCTTGATTGATACTCAATGTTGAGCCTGCTGTCGTTCCCATATCGGGCAGGGTATCTTCAATATCAATCGCAGCGTGAGCAGGCAACACTGATGTTGATAGCAAAGTAGAAACAAGAAGCGCGACCAGTGGTTTTTTAAGTCTGAGTTTCATACAACAACATCCTGATAGCTATCTTAACGAAAAATTTATAATTAATGATGTATCATAGCAAAAGCTAACGTAAAATCCGTCAAAAGATTATTGATTATGTAAATCAATACATATAGATATATTTGACTTGTTATTATAAAGGACCTCTATTTTCATGCTGGACTTGCTTGTTCAATGGTATAAACGTCGATTTGCTGATCCCCAAGTTATCGCGCTGGTGGTGATCTTAATTGCCGGTTTTTCAATTATCTACTTTTTCAGTGGCATACTTGCACCATTATTAGTCGCCATTGTATTAGCTTATTTGCTGGAATGGCCAACACACTTACTTGAGAAGTTAGGATGTGCACGAATTTGGGCCGTATCAATCGTTCTGACACTATTTATAGGTATTAGTGCCATTGTTATTTTGATTTTAGCGCCAACGGTATGGCAACAAGCCATGACGCTAATTTCAGATATCCCTAATATGATCAATAAATTCAATGCATTTGCTCGTGAATTACCTGAGCGATTCCCCGCATTAATGGATGTTGGCATCGTGGATATGATGGCGGAAAACTTGCGCAGTAAATTTTCAACGGTGGCAGAGTCAGTGTTAAAAGTCTCTTTAGCCTCTTTAATCGGCGTTATCACGCTCTCTATTTATCTGATCCTTGTGCCATTAATGACGTTCTTTTTATTAAAAGATAAGCAACAAATGCTCAATGCTGTCCGTCGGGTATTACCCAAAAATAGAATTCTTGCAGCACAAGTGTGGATTGAGGTTAATCAGCAAATCACCAACTATATTCGTGGTAAGGTCACCGAAATGGTGATTGTTGGTGTATTTACCTATTTTGTCTTTGCTTTTTTTGATTTGCGTTATTCAGTCTTATTAGCGGTTTTAGTTGGCGTTTCGGTTTTAGTGCCTTATGTGGGGGCGGTACTCGCGACGATTCCAGTCATTGTAATTGCACTTTCTCAATGGGGATTAGGCTCTGATTTTTGGGCGCTATTTATCGCTTACTTAGTGGTTCAAGGTTTAGATAGCAACTTATTAGTACCGATATTATTCTCTGAAGCTGTCAATATGCACCCCTTAGTCATTATCTTATCCGTGATTATATTTGGTGGTATGTGGGGCTTTTGGGGGGTGTTTTTCGCCATTCCTTTAGCGACGTTAATCAAAGCAGTATTACATGCGCTGCCTGATGAAATTGCCAATGAGCCACCTTTAGAAACATTAGAAAAGAAAAAGTAATATAGACGCGATTTATCATCAACTTATTGATAATAAAAAAACAGACAGCGATAGTTAATGGCTGTCTGTTTTATTTATCAGCACTAAGCTGTGATCATAAACTATGGGTGTGCAGCTAAATAATCGATAACCACTTGGTGGTGATTGCTGGTTTTAAAATTATCAAACACATGTTCAATCACACCGTTTTTATCAATTAGGAACGTCGTACGATGAATGCCATCGTAAGTTTTCCCCATAAATTGTTTTTCACCCCAAATGCCAAATTGCTCTGCAACTTTATGATCTTCATCAGAAAGTAAGGTGAAGTTTAACATCTCTTTTTCGGCAAAACGGGAAAGTTTTTCTGACTTATCAGTACTAATTCCCAATACCTCGACGTTGGCTTTTTTTAGTGTATCCATCTCATCACGTAAGCCACAAGCTTGCGTTGTACAGCCTGGTGTCATCGCTTTTGGATAAAAATAAACGAGCACACGTTGGCCAGCAAAATCAGACAGATTAATGATTTCTCCATCTTGATCAGGCAGACTGAATTGAGGTGCCTTATCACCGGCTTTTAATGGGTTCATTACCTAATTCTCCATTCTTTTATTGTTTCATCATCAGACTATTTACGATACTTATTGTGCCTTGAGCGTTTAACTCTGTACATAATTGATTGAATTTCTCATGAATAACGAGACCATGATCATCTAACGGATTATGGGCCGTGATCTGAATTTCTAAACGAGCAGGAGTACCATCCTCAGAAGGATGAGTTTTAGAAACTAATTCTGCAAGATTAAAGTGATGTTGACTAAATAAATTGGTAAAACGTTCAACAATGCCGGGGGCATCTTCTATATCTACTTTTGCAGTAATGGTTGATGGGTAAGAGACTGGCGCACCCATTTTGGTTCTTTTCATCACAGTCAATAAATCAAGTTCTGCACTTTTTATCGGCAGTAATGCTTCAAGTTGGGCAATCGCATTCCAACCACCAGAAAGTAGCATGATAAACGTAAATTCTTGACCAAACATCGCAAGCCGGCTGTCTTCGATATTACACCCGCATTGGCTAACTAATTGCGTAATGGTATCAACGATACCAGGACGGTCAGTCCCTAATGCAGTGAGTACGAGAAAATGTTTATCAGGTATAGGCAAAATAGGCTTCCTTTTGACTTTCAGTTTATTCCTAACAGGTAAACACAAAATTTGATTTCTGCCAAGATCAGAAGCGCACTATCTTTCATTATTATCTCTCTTTAATTCAAATCAAAGAATATTAGCAAATTTCATTAGAAACCTAGAGTTAAGTAGTTTTCAATAGAGCAATGAATGAGTACCATTGTGTATAAGTCTATCTCGGAGCAATGAATTATGGTAAGTAACAATTTTGATTTTACAGGCAGTATGGTGGCATTAGTCACCCCTATGGATGCGAAAGGCAATGTTGACCGAGTTAGTTTACGCAAGTTGGTCGATTATCATGTTAAAGCAGGTACAGATGCTATTGTCTCTGTGGGAACAACGGGTGAATCGGCAACATTAAGCCATGATGAGCATGTTGATGTCGTATTAATGACTCTGGATATGGCTGATGGTCGTATTCCTGTGATTGCAGGCACGGGGGCTAATGCAACTTCTGAAGCTATTTGGTTTACACAACAGTTTGAAAATAAAGGTATTGCAGGGTGCTTAACGGTTACTCCATACTATAATAAACCTTCCCAAGAAGGGCTTTATCAACATTTTAAAGCGATTTCTGAAAGCACGGCTTTACCCCAAATCTTGTATAATGTGCCCGGCCGTACAGGATGTGATTTATTGCCAGTAACAGTTGCACGTTTAGCTCAGTTGGATAATATTGTGGCAATTAAAGAGGCGACAGGGAACTTAAGTCGTGTTAGTCAAATCCAACAGTTAGTTAATGATGATAGTTTTATCTTATTAAGTGGAGATGACGCATCCTCATTAGACTTTATGCAACTTGGCGGTCATGGTGTTATTTCGGTTACTGCTAACGTTGCTGCGTTAGAAATGGTAGAATTATGTCGATTGGCAAAAGCGGGTGAGTTTGCAAAAGCACGTGAACTTAATCGACGCCTGATGGACTTACATCATCAGTTATTTGTTGAACCTAACCCAATCCCAGCTAAATGGGCGTGTCAACGTATTGGATTGATTGAAGACGCCACATTGCGCTTACCGATGACTCCATTAACATCAGCGGGTCAGGATATCGTAGAGAAAGCGCTGTTAACAGCGGGAATACTGTAAAACTTAGGGAATTTTAATGGCAACACTATTGCATAAATCAAAGATTATGAAAGTCGCGGGTCTGTCGCTGGTGGTTTTATTGGCAGCCTGTTCCAGTGATCAGCGCTATAAACGTCAAGTCAGTGGTGACGAGTCGTATTTAGAGTCAGCAGCGCTAAAAAATTTAGTTGTCCCAGCGGGTATGGTGTTGCCTTTGCAAAATGGGGAATATGATATTCCTACGCCTAAAAAGAGTGAGCCTGTGGGTTTAGCATTAGATATTCGCCCACCAACACAGGCTTTAAACTTATTAAGTGGCTCACGTAGTGAGAATAATGCGGATAATAGCCGACTGTTATTACCCAACACGCCCGAAAATACCACCTTATACGAGCAAGTTTCTGCTGTTTTAGCGGATAAAGGTGTGGCACTGGCTAAAAGTGATGCAGGACAAAAACAGATTGTTACCGATTGGATCACTTGGACTCGTGCTGATGAAAATGTGCCTTTCCAAAGTCGCCATAATTTAGCGATAAGCCAGTCAGGTAATGTTGTGATATTAACGATTACGAATACTGGGTTACGCCAAGGTGAAAACGAGATTTCCGATCCAATGGAAGTGAAGCGTTATAACACCTTACTATTAAATGAAGTGGTTGACGGTTTAAACCGCATGCGTAACTTAAGTGAAAATAGCGCAACGAGTAATTTGCAAGGTATTATCGACGTACAAACGGGAAGTGATAATGCTGGGCTGCCTGTCATTATTGTTCGAGCACCATTTGATGTTGTATGGGATAGATTACCTATCGCGCTAGAAAGCGTGGGAATGAAAATGGGCGATCGTACTCGTTCGAAAGGTTCAATTGAAGTGACTTATAAAGGCTTAAGTAGTGCAAGTTGGAGCACGTTAGGGGTTGATAAACCAACAATTAATGAAGGGGATTACAAACTACAAGTTGGTGACTTAAATAACCGCAGTAGTTTGCAATTTATCAGTGATAAAGGTAAACCTCTTACACAGTCTGAAAATGATCAGATGGTTGCTGCAATGAAAGCGGCCTTTAGTAAGCCAATAAAATAAAAGCTCTTTTTATCTATTAAATATCAGGCCGTACAGAAAATGTGCGGCCTTTTTATCACTCAATTCACTTATTTCTCTTATTGATTAGAGCCGCTAAAAAATAGTCGACAGTGATATTTTTTAGTGATCCCCTCCACGTTTTAAAAGCTTTTTTATCCAATCTAGAGTAGAGTATGGAAAGCAAGTTTCTTGTTAAACCTATCACATCTTTGGAGTGTGTCAGATGCAAAAAAAAGCTGAGTTGTATCGTGGTAAAGCGAAAACGGTTTATACCACTGAGTCTTCTGATTATCTTATTCTTGAATTCAGAAACGATACATCAGCGTTAGATGGCCAACGTATTGAACAGTTTGATCGTAAAGGAATGGTGAACAATAAGTTCAATTATTTCATTATGAACAAATTGGAAGAAGCGGGTATCCCAACGCAGATGGAACGTTTGCTCTCTGATAATGAAGTGCTAGTAAAAAAACTCGATATGGTGCCTGTTGAATGTGTTATTCGTAACCGAGCGGCTGGATCACTGGTTAAACGTTTAGGTATTGAAGAAGGTACTGTCTTAAACCCACCTATTTTTGATCTCTTCTTAAAAGACGATGCCCGTCATGATCCGATGGTTAATGAATCTTACTGTGAAACTTTTGGTTGGGTATCAAAAGAAAACCTCACAGAAATGAAACGTCTTAGTTATAAAGCAAACGATGTCCTCAGTGAACTGTTTGATAAAGCCGGTCTGATCCTCGTTGACTTTAAATTAGAGTTTGGCCTCTTTAACGGTAAAGTTGTGCTGGGGGATGAATTCTCACCAGATGGTAGCCGTTTATGGGATAAAAACACCTTAGATAAAATGGATAAAGATCGCTTCCGTCAAAGTTTAGGTGGATTAATTGAAGCCTATGAAGAAGTTGCACGTCGAATTGGTGTTTCTTTAGACTAACTGCGCAATCGATTACGTCAGCAATATTATCCATAAAAGAAAAAGGTCAGCTTAAAAACTGACCTTTTTAATATGCTATAAAGAAAAATTAACTAAGATGAATTGAAAGTGACTAATGGGTGCTATTATTTTGCTCTTAAAAAATAGGCAATAGCGATGAGATAATTTTTGTTATTATCTAAGATAAGTTGTCATCAAAATGACCTAGCAATTAAAATTAAGTGAATTACATAATGGGGAAGGGTTATGCGTTGGAATGATCGCCGAAGAAGTAATAATGTTGAAGATAGAAGAGGGCAGCCTTCTTCTGCATCCGGTGGTGGTAATCTCCCATTAGGATTAATTGCACTATTATTACGTACAAAATATGGCTTTGTGATCATTATTATTTTGGTGATCGCAAGCTTTATGGGGTTTGATTTTAATTCGCTTACAGGGCAAACATCACAACCAACACAAAATAGCCAACAACAATCCGCTCTTTATAATGAAGCGGCAGATTTTAGCAGTGTTGTATTAGCCAGTACGGAAGATTTTTGGCAAGGGATGTTTGCCAAAGCCGGCGAACAATATCGTGATCCTAAATTAGTGCTATATACCAACAGTACCACAACGCAATGCGGTACTGGCACTAAAATGATGGGGCCTTTTTATTGTCCTGCAGACCAAAAAATTTATCTCGATCTCTCTTTTTATAATGAAATGAAAAACAGCCTTGGTGGGGGTGGAGAGTTTGCTCAAGGTTATGTGATTTCTCATGAAGTGGGACATCATGTTCAGCATCTACTTGGTATCACCACACAAATGCGTGAAAAACAGCAAATGGCACGTTCAAAAGTGGAAGCAAATCGCTTATCAGTAAGACTAGAACTGCAAGCTGATTGTTTTGCGGGTATGTGGGGGCGCTTTATTGCCGGTGAAGGCCGTGTTGATGAAGCGGACTTACTGACGGCCATTAAAACCGCACAAGCTATCGGTGATGATAGGCTGCAACGCCAACAACAGGGTTACGCTGTACCGGATAGCTTTACTCACGGCACTGCAGAACAACGTAAGACATGGTTTATGCGCGGCTACAATAGTGGCGATATTAAATCTTGTGATACATTTGCTTCTTCGTCATTGAACTAATACCATCTCACGCTTAAATGATATTAGAATGATTCAGAGAAAGAGAAGGATTATAAAAATAGATGAGTAATGTTGATCCCTCATTGCTAATTTTGCTGGTACTCGCAGGCCTTGGCATTATCAGTCATAATATGACTGTCACTTTAGCAATGATCTTTTTATTGGTTATTAAAATCACACCGTTAAACCAATATTTTCCATTAGTCGAAAAATACGGTATGACCATTGGGATCTTGATCCTCACCGTAGGTGTTATGACACCGATTGCCACAGGCCGCATTTCCGCGCAAGAAGTTTTCAATTCTTTTTTAAATTGGAAATCATTACTAGCGATTGCAATTGGTATCATCGTCTCTTGGTTAGGGGCACGAGGGGTGTCACTTATGAATAACCAACCGTCAACGGTAGCGGGTTTACTCGTAGGAACCGTTATTGGTGTCGCCCTATTTAGGGGGGTTCCAGTAGGTCCACTGATTGCTGCGGGGATCCTTTCGTTATTGATAGGTAAGTCATAGTAGTGCCATCTTTAGATTTATTGCGCTATCAACAAGCCTTCGCTCGACTAGGCCAGCGGCGATTACTCCTTTTAGCGGGGAGCTATACATGGCAAAGGGAACAACTTCGAGCTATCCAACAGCAGTGTAAAGGCGATTGGCTAATACTCTCTTCAGAGATGTCTGAGGCGATAAAACCAGAACATGCTCATCAACTATTAGGCCGTGAATATCTTCACGCTGTATTTGACGCTAACCATGCTTTTAATGCTGATGCACTAGCGATGTTAACGGGAACGTTGAAAGCAGGAAGTTGGCTTATCTTATGTTTACCCGATATTGTTCAGTGGCAACATTATATTGATAACGATAGTCAGCGCTGGAATGATGCGCAAGGGGTTATATCTACTCCCCATTTTATGGCTTGGTTAGCAAAAATTACACTCGCAGATAAACAGGCCATTATTTGGCAAGCATCGCAGCCCCTTGTTCTACCTGAAATAAAAAATACAGGCCAACAGTGGGCGTTGCCTCAAGGGATACCAACCATACAACAGCAACAGTTATTAGCGCATCTTTTACAGGCAAAATCTGGCGTATGGAGTATCACGGCACCACGAGGCAGAGGAAAATCAGCTTTAGCGGGAATGTTGATAGAGCAATGGCCTGGCTCAGTGACGGTTTGTGCCCCTGCGAGAAACAGTATTGAAGTGCTATTATCTCATACATATAAAACCATCGAGTTCTACTCACCGGATAATTTGTTAGCCCTTTGTGATACAGAGCATTTGTGTCGAGATTGGTTAATTATTGATGAAGCGGCGACTATACCCATTGCTCAACTGATAGCACTTTGTCAGCACTTCCCTCGAGTGTTAATGACCACCACGGTACAAGGCTATGAAGGAACAGGGCGCGGTTTTATTTTAAAACTGGGTGATAGCATTCCAACGTTACAAAATTATCAACTTACCGTACCTATTCGCTGGGCGCAGGACGATCCACTCGAAAATTGGCTTAATCAACTGTTGTTACTTGATGAGCCTTCTTTTCATCATGCTAACCAATCTGGCGAGGTGGTGATCACCTCATGCCAGCATTTCGATAGTGAACAACGAGCCAATTTTTATCAACTTTTAACTAGTGCTCATTATCGAACCACGCCTTTAGATCTTCGACGTTTATTCGATGGACAAAAACAGCACTATTGGTCTGCATTTATTCATCGGCATCTTGTTGGGGCGGTGTGGTGTATTGAAGAAGGGGGACTAGCGAAAGCCTTAGCACAAGATGTTTGGCGAGGTATACGTCGACCAAGAGGTAATCTTGTTGCCCAATCGTTAGTCACTTACGGCTTATCCATTGAGGCAATGTGTTTAACTTCATTACGCATCAGCCGAATTGCGGTATTGCCAGCATATCGACGTCAAAAAGTCGCTGCAAAATTAGTTGCGGATATTGCTAAGCAGTGCCAGAAACAGAATATTGATTACCTTTCTGTCAGTTTTGGCTATACCGACGCATTAGCCAATTTTTGGCAACAATGTGGTTTTTATCTGGTGAGATTAGGCGTTCATAAAGAAGCCAGTAGTGGCTGTTATACTGCTATGGCTATTTACCCAATCAGTGCTCAGGGGCAGCAATTATTACAAGTTGCACAACAAGCACTCGCATTACAAAGTGATTATATCACTCAGCAAACAGGTATCTCTCTTGCTACTGCATTGCCTAGCGCCAGTGAAGCAGATCACTGGCTGATGATGGCAGGTTTTGCTTTCGCCCATCGCTCTATATTAACGGTATATCAAAGTGTTGGTTATTTTCTGCAAGGTGATAGAACACGCTACCCGTTATTAGTGGCATTTTTTATTGATAAGCAATCTGTAGAGGCCTGTGTAAAACAATTTTCGTTATCGGGTAAGAAAGCCCTTGTCACGACACTACGTCGGCAATGCCAACAACTGATGGCAGAAAAAGATGAGCAATTAGCACAGGCTTACCAACATTGGTTAACGACTACTTCTTCTGGTCATTTTTGTTGGGCCAATCGTCCTCATCATCCCATTTATCATTAAAGTCGCGATGGGGAGGCAGTTTCCGTTTATTTTTTAGAAACTGTTTTGGATCTATTTTATTCATATCTTTTATGGCATTAATAATTATTCCAACTAAAAGAATTAAAATAACCCACCAATAGTCAGTGATCCAGTGCATAAACCCGCCTTATGTTTTAAAATTGTTATTGAGAATGAGGAGCTTTTTTATTTACTCTTTACCCTAGAGCGATCAAGCATAATTTGGAAAGCATAACATGAAACGGATATTATTGATTATAGCAGGGTGGTTATGTGTTGGATTAGCCACATTAGGTGTTGTTTTACCCGTGTTACCCACAACACCATTTTTGTTATTAGCGGCATGGTGTTTTTCTCGCTCATCAACACGCTTTCATCACTGGTTGCTATATCGCTCTTGGTTTGGTGGTTATTTGCGTTATTGGCAAACTTATCGCGCCATGCCTAAGGGGGCTAAGCCGAAAGCTATTTTAGTCATTTTAGTAACTTTTGCTATCTCGCTATGGTTGGTCTCAATGTGGTGGGTGAGAATTTTATTGCTGATAATTTTAGCCTGTCTGTTGATATTTATGTGGAGACTTCCTGTAATAGATAAACAAGATGTCTCCTGAGATAATTGACATCCTCCACGCCCTAAAGGACGTGGGTCCCTACTGCGTTCAGACTGATGTCTGAATCACCTCGGTGGGTTCCTGATTCGACGGGCGGTCTGACTGCACCCTCCCTCCACAGGCAAGCACGGCATGTCCTGCCGCTAAA
>NZ_JAABLS010000002.1:0-12141 GCF_009915195.1 Proteus sp. G2674 | reverse complement strand
GGTAGAGCATCTCCCTTACAAGGAGGAGGTCGTTGGTTCGAGCCCAATACCGCCCACCACTTCTTTTTATATCATTCGATAAAAATTCCTTTATTATTCCTTATTCTTATCCTTATCCTTATCCTTATCCTTATCCTTATCCTTATCCTTATCCTTATCCTTATCTATTATCCTTATCTATTATCCTTATCTATTATCCATAGCGCTCATTTTGTATTCAGGACGTCTGTTACTAGACTACATCGACCTATCTATCTATCTACTTGGGGGTTTTATATCGAGCAGTGATCCCTGTTCTGTTCTCCTATTTATCGGTCTGAATTATTTTTGTGCTATCAGGGGTTGATTACCGACTTATTTACCCTACTAGTAGTGTTAAAAAGATTGATGATGAAATGATTATTTAAAAGGTTTAGATAAATTACTGAGAAAGATAGCTAGGATGGTGCTTTTATTGAGTGCACATAGGTTATTTTATTGCTTATAAGATAGTTTAAAAATAGCAACGTCAAGGATATTCGTTTTTTATCACCTTGATATAGATAAGATTTTTAAATTAATTTAAAAAAAACGTATTTTTTTATTGTTAGTTAATTATACGTATTATGGTTTTTATATGGGTTAAAATAAAAATAATTCAAAATTATCCTTTACAGTAAACACCCTTAATATTTTTATGTGGTTAGTAACCAAATTACCTTTTTAATTAAAAATTATTATGTGTTTTTTCTGAAATATCGTTTTTTGGGTGCTATTTTTTGAACAAGATTTTTATATTAATTTGTTGATTTTAAACGTTTGTTTTAATTATTGATTTTTATCAAATCGCTATCTTTATGAATTAAAAAGAAAATGATCTATGCCAATAAACGACATTTTCATTTGTTTAGATGTTGTCTTAAAGGGGGAAATTCCTTTTTTACACGAAAAAAGAGAAAATTGTGCATATAGCAGAAAGATAAATTATATAAAAATATTAATGTTTGCAGATAGGTAAAAATATGCTTTATAAGAAATAAGTATTTACACTTAGGATTAAAGGGTTATCTAATTTTGAATTTTTAACAAAATGAGATCATTGTTAAATGGTCATTTAATAGCTTAATATAGCAAATATTTACCTTAAGTTATAATAACTGATAAAAAGTTTTTCTGTTTAAATATGTGGTTTGCGGAAGGTGGCAAAAAGCTATGCTGGTATGTTTTTAGTAGAACATCAAATGTTCTATAAATTAAGAAATGTATTGTAACTATATGATATAAAATAGTTTTTATCATTTATTCTTCTTTTTATGGTCTTTTTCTATTTGGATTATCTTTAATAAGAGAACAAGAAAAAATATAAATAAATAATAATCCATAACGGAAATTATAATTCAAATTATAGTAAATAATAATTGGAAATTTATTTAAATTTAATAAGTACTCTAACGCTAAGTGTTTATGCTTATATAAATTAATTAACAAATGTTTAAAATTAGATCGAGTTCTATTACTTTATGAAAATTATGTAACTAATTGTTTCTATTGGTTTTAATCTGTATCATTTTATATTAATTAGAATTTATTGAGATTGCTCAATATTTTTTGTAAAAATGTAAAAAATGTTCTATTAACGAGGTTAATTCACAAATTTAAATAAATTAGACTGAAATTTATTGATTATTTTTTTGTCAATTTGATATATTTATTCGTAAATTATCGCATTGATAGAATATAAATCTAATACATGAGTAATTCTAAAGGTAAAAAAAGACTATATTTATATTTAATATATTATAACCTATTGATTAATATTGTATTTGTGACTTCTCCTAGGTATTAATAACTAGTGAGAGTAAAGGTGTAAGTTATTATTGTCATTTTTTGACTGGTTGAAAGTGTTTAAATGCGTAGTATATTATTTACATATGATAAGTGTTGTTATGAATTGTAATACTCTTATCAAGTCAAAATATTATTTTAATAAAATTAAAAAAGGTGCCCATGATATTATATTTTTTCATATATTATTAATGATGGCCCGCACTATTATAAATTAGATATCAATCAAAGTGAAAAGCGAGAACATATTATGAGTAACAAGTATCCAGTTGCTTACGCTGTTGGACAAAAAATAAAATCATTAAGAAAATCTCAAGGTTATACCGTATTTCAGTTAGCAAAAGAAATCGATATTAGTGAACAGCAATTATTTCGCTACGAACGTGGAGTTAATCGTATCGACATTGATTGCTTAGTTAAAGTCCTTGATGTGTTAGGCATTAATATAGGTAACTTCTTTGAAGATGTTATGGGGGGTATGGTTGATGTTCCTGAGAATAATGAACAACATATCCCAGCTCATTTTGACAATAAGGCTCTTTCTATTTTCTGATTGTAAGCTTTTAATTAGAAAGTTAGCTAGTATACAAATAATTAGATAAATAAGATGATTCTTATGAGAGTGTTAATCTAATTATTTAATAATAAGAATTATCTTATTATCATTTACGCCTTGAATCTAAATAAAATGCCCTTAATGGGCATTTTTATTTTTTAATAGTAATAAGAATATCTAAATTATTCCATTAGTATAATAATATTGACCATTACCTATAACATATCTTTTTTGTCGCTATTTTTTACTGTTATTTATGACTAAAAAATCTTTATATAAAAGATTGGTTAATTATATTTTTTAATATATAAAAAATTTTAGTAAAAATAAAAACTAGCTAGTTCAAAAAAATACTAATTTAGTAGAATATCATCATAAAAAGATTAATTTTTAGAAAATTAAGCTATATCAATTTTGTTCTGTTAATAATAAATAAAAAAATCGTAGTGAATAGGAGAATATTCTGTATTTTTACGTATCAGTGATCTTAGCTAAAAATACCAATACGTAAAAATGCCTGCTCGATAAGCAGGCATGGGGATATTAATAATTATCAAAAGCTAATTATCAATTTTTTGTTGTTGTGCTTTCACCATGTTTTTGATGTCGATGATGCCCATCAATCATGCTGTGGAATGTTTGTGTAAAGGTATCGCCTAAAGTACATAAGTAGAAGTGTGCACAAATAAACATGAGTGCAACGATGCCTAATATAAAGTGTACTTTTAACATCCAATAGCCATAACCTAGGACTTCAGGGTATAAACATAGTACGCCTGTGATAAGAAGTAGTGGAACTAACCCAAACATAACACCTAAGTAAGCAAGTTGTTGGAGAGGGTTAAATTTATCTGTTGCAGTCGCGGCAAAAGGATGTGGTTCACCTTTCATAATACCATAAAGATAAAAGCGAGCTTGCTTGATACAGCGTCCAATTAATCCTTGCGGTCTGACTTTGTAATGTACACCATTATTTGTGGTTAGGTTAATTACAACAAAACCTATCCAAAAAGCGATGAGAATAAAACCACAGATTTTGTGTAGTAGTACCATCGATGGAACATTACCGATAGAAAAGTGGCCTAACAATCCACTGATTAATAGAAGAATGAACAGTAAGGCATTACCCCAATGCCAAAAACGAATGGCTTTAGAGTATAAGTAAACACGCTCTTCTTCATAGTGACCACTTTGCTTAGGTGCCAGTGCATAACGTAAAAAACCATGTAGCACCAATATGGCTATCATGGCGACAATGATCAAACCTGCTGCAATTAACCATACAGGCCAGTAATCTGGCGTATAATAGAGTTCGGCTCCCCAGATACTTGTCATGCTTTATCTCCCTGATGGATCTCTTTACGGCGGAATAAATTTGGTTTTCCGACATTATCTAATTGGTATTGATAAACGGATTTCTGTTTGATCCAAGCTTGGATCTCGGGTGAGTCAATGCGACCAAATGCCAATGCATCAGTTGGGCATACCGTTACACAAGCAGGTAACTCACCTTCTGTTAGTCGAGTATCAGCACAGAAATTACATTTATCGGCAATGTGTGTTAATGGATTGATATATCGAACGTGATAAGGACAAGCACCAACACAGTAATCACAGCCAATACAGAGCTCTTTTTTAACCTGTACAATGCCATTTTCATCAATAAATGAAGCACCTGTAGGGCAGACAGAAACGCAAGGCGCATCTTCACAATGTTGACAGGAAACTCGGAAAAATTGGTAATGTGGATCTCCTGCCTCATCATTATGAGGGCCTTGAATTTGTACTTGTAGTCGGCTGTATCCTTCAGGAATATCATTGATGACTTTACATGCTACGGTACAAGCTTGGCAGCCAATGCAACGTTTTTCATCGTGTAGCATGACAAATTGTTTAGAGTTGCTATTCATCGTTATTTTTTTCCTTAAGCCAGACTAATTTTGACGCCTGAAGTATGTACATCAGTGCCTGAAACAGGGCTAATTTCATGAGGTAATAAACTACTGCAGTGGATCCCATTTGTGGTTGCTGGCGTTTTTTCGCCGGTCTTAGAGCCTGAACCCATATAGACAAATACTGTGTCAGGACGAATACCTGTCGTAATTAAGGCATGGGCTTTCTCTTTGCCTACGCTATTTTCTAAAATGATCTCATCACCATGCTTAATTCCATGACTTTTTGCGGTATCAGGATGTAACCAGACAGGATTTTTCCACATTAGCTCTGCTAATAAAGGTACATATTGAGTCGCACCATTGGTATGTACTGCGACTTTTCCTTGGATAAAATAGAGTTCATCTTTTTGTTTTAATGGGAAGTTATGGAAACGAGGAATACCATAATTCTCTAATAGACTTTCTAACTCTTCCGAATAGATCTCAATAAGACCACTTGGTGATTTAAAAGAAAGAGATTTTTCCATCATATTGTTACTATCAACATGTTTGATAGCATCTGGGTATTGTGCAACAAAGGCTTTTACATAGGATGGTTCACGTAAAAGCAGCGGAATACCATAAGATAAATAGCCTTTTTGGTGGATCTCTTTATAGAGATTTTCATCCCCTTTAACTTGATAAAGTTGACGAACTCCCATGTTTTCCCAAGGAAAATAACTCGCTAACCCCAGTTTTTTTCCTAATTCCATCCAAATTAACCAACTTGGTTTGGTATCACCAATAGTTTCGACAACTTGTTGTCTTAATGCATAAGCAGGATTTAAACCAGAGACATCAGAAATCTCTTCATCTCTTTCTAAATAAGTGCTTTCTGGTAACAGATAATCTGCATAAGATGCACTTTCACTTAAATACACATCGCAACTGACAATTAAGTCGAGTTTTTGGGCTGTTTTTTCTAGATCAGGTCGGCAACTTACTGTTTGAAATGGATTATGGCGTGACATAATCCAAGCTTTGGTTTGGTAAGGTACACCATGGAGTGTAGAGTCAATGATAGATTGAACAATACCGCCGCCTTTATTGATATATTTAAATTGAGGCGCTGTAGCATCGACTCGTTTTGCCGTAATTTTAGGCATGCCTTTAACGGTTGGTTTAGCCAATTCAGGTGCAACATTGATGCCCGCTAATTTATTATATTTTGCAGCAGCTTTCTTTTGATACATGCCACCTTCACGTTCAATATTTCCCAGTAGGGCGTTGAAGGTGAAGATCATTCTGCGCATATTAATTTCATCTTTATTAAAGGTTGCGCGATGACCAGGCATAACTAAGGCGTGAGGAGCTTTAGCCGCAATTTCACGTGTTATGCGAATAATATCTGTTGCGGGAACATCAGAGTGAGCTTGTGCCCATTCCGGGGTGGTATCTTGTAATACTTCCACCAACTGAGGGAAACCGACAGTAAATTTTTCTATAAAATCTTTATCATAAAGATTTTCTTTTACCATAATATGACACATGGCCATTGGAACAGGTAAGTCGCCACCTGGTCGGATTGCAAACCACTCATTGGCTTTACTGGAAACAACGGATAATCGAGGATCAAAACTGACTAATTTTGCACCACGCTCTTGTGCCGTCATTAATTCATAGGTTTCTGCAACTTCAATTCCTTCATAAAGATTATGACCAAAAGAAAGAATATATTTAGAATTTGCGAGATCCATTTTTAAATCACCACCCATCATTACCGATGCAGCAATGGCTTTGCCCGCAGGACAAGTTGATGCATGCGTAAAGGTGTTTGGTGACCCAAATGCCGCCGCTAAATGAAATAAATGAGAGGAAAGAGAACCTGATTTTGATGAAAAAAAGATACTTTCAGCACCATAATGTTGTTTGATGCTTGCCATCTTTTCGGCAATTTCTGTATAAGCTTGTTCCCAGCTAATAACTTCCCATTCTCCGGCCCCTCTAGGGCCTTTGCGTTTCATGGGCTTTACAATGCGTTTCGGATCATAAATAAGGCTAACACCACTGCCTCCTCTCGCGCAGACTCGAGTTTTTTGATGTGGTGAATTTCGGTTACCTTGGATAAAGACAGTTTTGTTATTAACAACCTGAGCTTCTATAGGACAACGGTAAGAACACATCTCACACAAACTTGGTGTTAATTTAGACTGACCCTTAAGAGATGTTACTGGATTAAGTGCGAGGGCCCCTGGTGGTAAACTTCCCACCGTACAACCAACACATCCTATACCCATCCCTTTAATAAAAGAACGACGACTAATACTCATATAACCTCCAGTTTCTTCTTATAGCTAAATATTATATACAGTTGGTTAAATAAATATTTGATGGTGTCTTCAATTTATTCATTAATAAGTGATGAGTTAGTTGGAAATAATAAATAATAGCAACAAAGAAGTTAATAAATATCATAAAATAATTTAACAAATAGAGACAAAATAAAATGATAATTATTTTCTTCTAAGGCATTAGTTAGGGTCTGGTTATTGTTAAAGGAAATGAATTAAGAGTTTTATAAAAAAAATAACCATGCCTTTAATATTCATATGGTTATAGGAATGATTTATTCTTTTAAAGTGTATCTATAATATATTATTAAGGTAAGAAAAAATATTGATATAATTTTCAATCGATATGTATTTTTATATATATCGGTGAGGGGTTTAATTGTAATTAAATTGTTATTAAAATAAAGACTAAATAAGTTTTTTAATTTTATTAAGCTAAAGAAGCTATTTTATTATATTTGCTATAATGTCTTATTTTAATAATGAAATATCTATAAAAGATAGAATTAAATGTCAATTAAGATTTAATTTATCCAAGAGGTAGATAATTATGCCATCATAAAAAAGATAAGATAAATTATAATATATTATTCATTATGTATAATTTTTAATTAATTATATTAATGGTTATTGGGTTGTATCTAGGGTGTCAAAATACGCTACTATTAAGTCGAGTAAATGTAACAATTTCACTTTTGTGTGAAATATTAAAGGCAATACAGATAGATAAGAATTGCCTTGTTCAGAGGTATGTTAGCGGGTTAGTTCAGCATAACGACTAACACCAATATCAATAACAGCGGATAAACTCTCGCATGCCATTTATCCGGTATACGTGATAAAAAACATTCAGCTATTTTTAATCCTATCCATGTACTACAGATTAGAATAACGGCTGCTTTTATCCAAATATAGCCAACAAATCCAGCGCTATCCTCTAACGGGGTAGTGAAAGACAATAAGATATAAGTGAGTGTTGCCGTTAATGCTAAAGGGAATGTCAATGTGTTTGCCATTGCAGCCGATTGAGTCATTGACATACCTCTACGGCGTAATAAAGGTACGGTCATAACACTTCCACCTACACCTAAAAAAGCTGCAATAATGCCAATAATAGTGCCAGTTAACGCTTCTTTTTTGTTGGTTACTTTTTGTATTTCTTTGCGTGGCGCCATAAATCCGGGGCGAAAATAGCAATCTAAGATAGTAAGGAATAGATAGCCAATAAAAATCCATCGGATCCATTCACCTTGGACGGTTGAGGCAAGTAAGGCACCGAAGATCCCACCGAATGCAATCCCCCAAAATAAGATCATAATTAATTTCCAATCTATTTTTTTCGCCTTATGGTGTTTTAGGGTCGTAATAATAGCGGAAAACAGCATAATGAGCGCAGAGGTAGCCACAGCAATTTGCATAGCATGTTCACCCACTAAACTATCACCAGCCCAAAGTGTAAGAATGAGAGTATAGAGTAGGGGCACAGTAACAAAACCACCGCCAAAACCAAATAACCATGTAGTAATACCTGAAATTAAGCCAAAAGAGATCAGCCAAAGTATCATTTAAATTCTCCTGTCCATAACAGGTGATATAAGCTACCGAATATAGATTTGATTTACTTCTGTGGTGCAGACAGTGAAATAGGAATTTAGGCCAAATTATCGACAATAAAGGTTATTATTTTTGATAAGGCTTTATTAAATCACCAAACTCTCATTGGGTGTTGTTAATAAATAACCTATTTTTTATAGCGAGAATAAGCAGTAGGTAAAATGATAGGTTGTTATAATTGGCGTTCCCTACAGGAATCGAACCTGTAACTAGCCCTTAGGAGGGGCTCGTTATATCCATTTAACTAAGGGAACATTTTGCGAGAGGGTGCTTAACTGTTTCTCAGTGTCCGTATAGTACCGTTTTTGTGGTGGAGGGATCAAGGTATTTAGTCATTGAGTTAGCAAGGTTTATTTTGTAATCAATGATAATACTGCCTTAATAGCTATTTCTATATTTTTATATTGTCACAGTAGATCGTAATAAAAATGATAAATATAAAATTAGTAGGTTAATTGAATGAGTCATAAAAAATTAAAGCAATAAACGGGAGGGGAATAAAATAAAGAAGGCTCCTACCCGTTTAATGTATACAAGCTAATAGCTTGTTAATATAGTGAGAGTGCTTTTGTTAAACTTTTTAAACACCGAAAGAGAATGTTAATACGGCCTCACCAATAAAATCGAGTCCATTACTAATATCTATCGCTTTTTTAGCTAGCTTATCACGAGAAAGAATAAATGTATGAGATGATATTCCTGGTATAAATTTTGTGGTAAAGATTTCACCTGAGACTAATTTAAGAGATGCGGCGGATACATCCTCTTGTTGCTCTGATGTCCACCCATGAATATTATTTTTAACTAAGACAGATTTCCCCAGTTCAGCTGTTTTAGGTGTTGCTCGGCTTATAAAAGCCGTTTTTCCGTCAACAGTTGCATCTTTCCAATTAAAAAATGAAGCCCCAACAGCTTTATCTGGGTTGGCTTTATCAACTAAGCGAAACCAAGCACTATCAAAACTAGTATTATAATCAAGATCTACATCACCATATGTGTCAGTAGGTATAAACGTCAAATAAGTTTTAGCATCACATTCAATACTGATGCTTGTTTCTGGTTTCATATCCACATATTGATAGTTTGAAGATTGTGGTATCAAGCTTGGCGATATGCGGCCATAGTCAAAGACAACTTCTGTATTGTTAGAACTATTGATTGTACAAGTTGGCGGTTTTATATCCCCATTGATCTGTAATTGAGCCGAAGGTGTTACAGCTAGCGCTGATGTTGATATAGCCGCTAGTAAGGTAAAATAGAGAAAATTCTTTTTCATTTTACTCTTCCTTTTCGTGAATGAATAATGAATTATTAAATTAGAGGATTATGATACCCCTTTTAAATTATTATTTAAGTTTTAAAATTAAGTATTTTCTTTTATTTTAGTCTGTTTAATCAAATTATGATGTTATTGAAAATATTTTATTATTTTTTATCTAATTTAGAATATCAAAAAATGTTTTATTTAAAATGAATCGTAAAGCTATTGTTTAAATTTTTATCATAAAAGTATAATCATTTCGTTAATGGTTATATTGTTATTTCTGCCTATTTTAATAATGAGTAATGAAAGTTTTAATGCTTTTTGATTTTATATGTAGTGGGGAATCAAAAAGAGATTATTAATAATAGCTTGCTTATAATGTGATATTTATTACTCATTTTGTTTAAATGTTAAATTCAAAAACTAAATGTAATAGTAGCTTGCTCTATATAATCTAAATTCTTCAGGAATATCTATATTTTATTTAGAGGTTTTTTAATTGATTTGTATATCAATAAATTACATTACTTTTTGCTCCTCTAGTTTCTAAAATTACACTAAAGTTTTTTCCATATGTTAGCTTTATTTTCTACAAACAAATCTGAAACTGTAAATGTTAAAAAAGTATCTACATTACAGGATGTTTTAATATCGCTACGTTGAGAGCCTAATGCATACTTAGCATTTTCAGGAATAATTGATAGTGCATGTTGGTGGCTTGATATCTCGATTAATTTGTAACTTAGCTGAAGTTATCTGGTAAAACTTAATGATATAATGGGTCAGCAAGGAAAAATAGAGAAATTTTTCTTCATTATATCCTAATATCGAAAATGATAATTTAGCTATTGATAGCCTAATCATGATATCTTTATTTTATCTATTTATGACTATCTTTAATCTATTCTAATTTTGCTTATTATAATTAAAAAATATTGATAAATTATTTTTATGTTTTATTTGGATAGGGAAATTTGTATATGTATCTTTATGTTTTTTTATTTCTTGATATAAAATGGATAAAAATAACAAATAAAATAGCGTATTTTTTATATAGATAGATACTTTAAGGTAAGAAAATTCTTAGCTTGATTATTGCGAATTACTTCTTCTTTGAATTATGTAACTATTAGGTGTTGTGCATAAAAAACAATCTCAAATATTTTTGTCAATCGGGCATAGTTAGCTCTATTGGGTAAAAATAAATCCCGAATGTTCTTATAAGATTAAAAACGAATAACAGTATCACTTATCGCCTATTGACAGTATTATATGTAAAGATGATGAATAGTGACCTATGCTCTTATTATCATAGGACAGTTAGCGGAGAACATTATGAAGTATCGCCTGTGCGGTGTTGCTCTTTTAGTAGCTTTACTTTCAGGATGTGCAAGCACACCTAACAATGGTGACAGTCGTTCTGATCCCTTGGAAGGGTTTAACCGCCAGATGTTTAATTTTAACTATTATGTGTTAGATCCTTACGTATTACGACCTGTGGCCGTAGTATGGCGTGATTATGTTCCACCACCAGCACGTAATGGACTATCGAATTTCTTAGGTAACCTTGAAGAGCCAGCAAGTATGCTAAATAGCATCTTACGTGGAGATTTTGAAAAAGGGGCTAAGCATTTCGGGCGTTTTTGGATCAATACCGTATTTGGTATTGGTGGTTTAATCGATGTTGCAGGAATGTCTAGAGAATCAATGGAAAAAGAAGTTCCTGTAAGGTTTGGTAGTACGTTAGGGCATTATGGTGTGGGATATGGCCCTTATGTGGTATTACCGGGCTATGGCAGCTTTACAGTACGAGAAGAGGGGGGCGATTGGGCTGATGCCACCTATCCAGTACTGAGTTACCTCACTTTCTGGATGTCTGCGGGTAAATGGGCCCTTGAAGGTATTGAAACGCGAGCTCAATTATTAGATTCAGATGCAATTTTACAAAACTCATCTGATCCATATTTAATGATGCGTGAAGCCTATTTCCAAAAAAATGATTTCGATGCTAATGGCGGGAAAACAGGTGAAAATCCAAACGCAAAAGCGATTGAAGATGATTTAGATTCTATCGATTAATCTGTTTATCTGGTTGTTTAAATAAAAAATGGTCTTTTTTAAGACCATTTTTTGTATTTAAAGTAGCAAATCAGCTTAGAAGCGATAGTTAAAGTTCATACCGTATAACCATGCTTTACCTGATGATTCAAATTCATAAGCCGGCAATGGTAAGTTTTCAGATAGCTTCTCTTTAATTGTCACTTTCTTACCGTGCATATAGGCTAAACCAACATCCACAGACATATCTTTATTAAATGCGTAGGTTGCCCCCGCACTTAACCAGAAGCGATCTTGGTCAGGGATCGAGATAGAGCGCTTATCAGCAGGAACAGGACTATCATCAAAGGCAATACCGGTGCGGAATGTCCAATTATCATCATGGTAATAAGTGGTTCCTAATGCAATACGCCATGCATCACGGAAGCCTTCTTCTTTATTGAAGAGTTGTTGACCATCACTTTTACGTGTTGCTCTTAACTCTTTAAACTCACTCCAACTGGTATAAGCTAAATTATAATGGACAGCCCATTTAGGGGCGACACGGTGGTAAGCAGCAAATTCCCAAATCTCCGGTAGGTTAAGATCAAGTTTACCTTT
>NZ_JAABLS010000019.1:0-1982 GCF_009915195.1 Proteus sp. G2674 | reverse complement strand
AGGAAGTGGGTTTTTACCAAAAGATAAAAAGGGCTTACGGGCTTGGTAATCAACCGATGAAACGGCATCTCGGCCTTGTTGCATATAGGCATTAAGGAAAGTGATAAAACGGTGGTTTTCACTGTCGGTACTGGTTAGGAAACTGGAGTAGTGGGACACATTGGGGCGATAGAGGATCGTTTTTAATTGGCCTGTTTTTTCATTAATGGCATATAGTTTAATCGCCAACATATTGCCCGCATAACCAAATTGCGCCTCTTTATAGCGGGTTAAACGCACTTTCCCCATGCCATAGCTATACAGTATTCCTCTTTGCCTATCCGCAGTAAGGTACACAGGAGGCGTAAAGAAAGAGAGATAGCCAAATAGCCATAAAAAACCGGGGAAAAAAATTAGCCAGCCAATTATTAAAAATATTTCTGCTTGGCTATTACGGCTAAGCTCACCGGTATAATATGCCTTAATATAGGCCCATATACTTATTTTCCCTTTGTTAAAGTATGGAACATATTTATCTAAATATTTTGGAGGGCTTTTGCCTTGTTCATTATATGAGTCATAAATTCTTTTGTTATAATTAATTGTATCCTGAAATGTATACATTTTAGATGAGTGCCTATCCATAAAACCCCAAAATGTATAACAGGCCATAACTAAAAGTACGATAAAAAAGGGTATTGTATTAGTGAGTTGGCTATTGCGCTGTGGTGAGTTAATTACACAACGCTGTTGATTAACTGCCTCTAAAAATACCAGTTTTTGAGGTGCTAAAGGATCATCGTAGTGATGACTTTCCGCAACTAATGGTGTGGTTTCTAATTGCTCTGGGTGCTTTGACACAGTGCGTAAACGGGTCATTCCGTGCCCTCCTCATCAATACAGCCATATATTTTATCGTCGGGGTTGCCGTTTCGGTAACGTAGTGGTGCTATTTTCCTTTTAAGATGATCTGCTCAGTAGGTGATAAATCAAAGCTCCATAAAGTAAGCTAAGAAAATTTAAGTTGCCCAAATCACTTTGGTCTGAATTCGTCTTGAAAGCAGTTTAAACTATCTAAATATTGTGCGACGAGGCAGAGAAAGATAATATTTGCTTTTTTTATCCGCTCTGCATAGATATCATTTTTTGCATAATCTATAAATTCACTAATATTATGTGTTAGGTTGAGAGTTTTATAATACTCGATTGTACGTGAAATTGTCCACAATAGAGTATTAAAGTTCTCTGTGTAACACATAAATATTGACTAGGTTGACCTATAGATTGAAAGTACACATAATTTTTCTTTAATACAGTGAAAAATGTTTATTGCTTAATCTTATGCTGTGCTAATATTGTTTTATTGACCATTTTAGTTCACAAGAAAAATATATGACTGTTGTTTTAACTAATGCATCAATTTTTAATTATGCTCAGGTGAATGCCAGCACAATAACTCAAAGTGATTCCTTACCGAGTGAAATAATTATAATATATTATAAAAGCGACTATTAATATAAGAATTCGGAGTCCAAAATAATGGTTTTTAAATATAAAATAACAATAATCATATTTTTGCTATCTTTTATTTTTTTTGTAGTGTATGAGTTTTTTATTCCCGTTAAAGTCATGGGAGTACATAAAGATACGTATACCACCTCTATTCTGGTTGAGGATTTTCCGATAACTGATTATGGAAAAATAATATGGTGGAAAAACAATCAAGATGTTTTAGATAAAAAGTATGATTTATTTAAGAATAAAAATAGTTTATTTTTGATTTCTATATGGAATTATGGTGATGGATATTTAGAAGAAGGAAAATACGATCGATTATGTTTTACTGAAATTAAAAGTAACAAAAAATGTATAGAAAAAGATAAAGTAATGTCAATAATGTATTCTTTAAATGAAGAGGAAATTAGGATCGGTAATTCTGCATATATTAAAGATAAAAATGGTTCTTTTATAAAGAAAGACAAGGATACTAATACAACTATCAC
>NZ_JAABLS010000018.1:0-260744 GCF_009915195.1 Proteus sp. G2674 | reverse complement strand
GACTCGAACGCCCGACCAATTGATTAAAAGTCAACTGCTCTACCGACTGAGCTAACGACCCATACCTAACTGTGTGATATTGCGTAAAATAACCGGATGAAGTGGTGGGCGGTATTGGGCTCGAACCAACGACCTCCTCCTTGTAAGGGAGATGCTCTACCAACTGAGCTAACCGCCCACTTCATAATGACTAAATTCTCATTACCACGCTTTAATGTAATTGGTGGGCGGTATTGGGCTCGAACCAACGACCTCCTCCTTGTAAGGGAGATGCTCTACCAACTGAGCTAACCGCCCAATTACATTAAATAATACAACTATCACAACAAATAATAATGGTGGGCGGTATTGGGCTCGAACCAACGACCTCCTCCTTGTAAGGGAGATGCTCTACCAACTGAGCTAACCGCCCGTCGTGATGGGGTGCATTATAGGGATACTGCGCTATGAGTCAACGATTTTTATCGGTTTTTTATCGTAAAAATGATCGTTCGTTTTATTTTTAGTCAAGATGCTTTTTTTAGCACCATAACTGACACAGCAATTAACCAAAATAATCCGTTGTTGTTACTTCGTCAAACAAAAAATAACCTATTTGAAATTTTTCTGCAGGTTAAAAGCTTAATGCCATTGAGGAATTAGCATCCAGTGATAAAATAAAGCAACAATTTCGTTTTTTTGATAATCACGGTTACTTATCTTCTATTTTTGGCTCCTTATATAAGAAAGAATATAAGTAAAACGTACTAAGGCAATCTCAATGAGTAAAATAAAAACCCGTTTTGCACCAAGTCCTACAGGCTATCTACATGTTGGTGGTGCTCGTACTGCACTGTATTCCTGGTTATTTAGCCGTCACAACAAGGGTGAGTTTGTACTTCGTATTGAAGACACCGATTTAGAACGTTCTACTCAACCTGCCATTGATGCAATTATGGACGGTATGAATTGGTTAAATCTAAACTGGGATGAAGGTCCTTACTATCAAACCAAACGCTTTGATCGTTATAATCAAGTTATCGATCAAATGTTAGAAGCAGGTACTGCTTATCGTTGTTATTGTTCTAAAGAGCGTTTAGAGAAACTACGTGAAGATCAAATGGCGAAAGGTGAGAAACCTCGCTACGATGGTTGTTGCCGTCACGGTGATCACAACCATACCCCAGATGAACCCCATGTAGTTCGTTTTTTAAATCCTCAAGAAGGGTCTGTGATTTTTGATGACAAAATTCGTGGCCCGATTGAGTTTAGCAACCAAGAGCTTGATGACTTAATTATCCGTCGTACTGATGGTTCACCTACCTATAATTTCTGTGTAGTGATTGATGACTGGGATATGGAAATTACACACGTTATTCGTGGTGAAGATCATATCAATAATACCCCACGTCAGATCAATATATTAAAAGCACTTGGTGCTCCAGTACCTGAATATGCACACGTATCCATGATCTTAGGTGATGATGGTAAAAAATTATCTAAACGCTATAACGCAGTAAGTGTAATGCAATATCGTGATGACGGTTATTTACCAGAAGCGTTATTAAACTACTTAGTACGTTTAGGTTGGTCTCATGGCGACCAAGAGATCTTTAGCATCGATGAAATGATTAAAGATTTCACTTTAGAAGCTATTAGTAAATCAGCAAGTGCGTTTAATACTGACAAATTACTTTGGTTAAACCATCACTATATTAATACCTTACCTGCTGAACAAGTAGCCGTACACCTAGATTGGCATATCAAACAACAAAATATTGATACTAGTAATGGCCCATCACTGGTTGAATTGATTAAATTACTCGGCGAGCGTTGCAAAACATTAAAAGAGATGGCGGAAAGTTGTCACTACTTTTATGTTGACTTTGATAGTTTCGAAGAAACCGCGGCGAAAAAACACTTACGTCCTGTCGCTCGTCAACCATTAGAAGTAGTTCGTGATAAATTATCAGCAATTACTGATTGGACAGCGGAAAATGTACATAAAGCAATCCAAGAAACCGCTGAAGAATTAGAAGTTGGTATGGGTAAAGTCGGTATGCCTCTACGTGTTGCTGTCACAGGTGCGGGTCAATCTCCTGCACTAGATGTTACTGTTCATGCTATTGGTAAAGCTCGTAGCATCGCTCGTATTAATAAAGCATTAGATTTTATTACTGACAGAGAAAATCAAGCTTAATTGAGCTGATTATCTTATTTCACAACGAAGAGTCGTCACTTATTTTTAAGCGGCGACTCTTTTTTTGTATTCTTTTTCATCAATCAATAAATAATGTGAGATTAAGTGATTGACAGCATTGTGCTTGTTGCCTATTATCAAGCCCGTTCCAGTATGTTGGGGCTATAGCTCAGCTGGGAGAGCGCTTGCATGGCATGCAAGAGGTCAGCGGTTCGATCCCGCTTAGCTCCACCAATATACTTTTGAACAATCCATTATGTGGGGTTATAGCTCAGTTGGGAGAGCGCTTGCATGGCATGCAAGAGGTCAGCGGTTCGATCCCGCTTAGCTCCACCAGAATCTTAAGATCCTGAAGAGAAATCTTCAGGATTTTTTATTTTCACCAATGTATTCACTTAATTAGTAATTCACACTCTCCGCAAAGATAAAACTACTGCGCAGTATATCCCCCATCTACCGCATAAAAAGCGCCTGTTGAAAAACTACTCTCATCTGAAAGTAAAAAGGCCACCATATTAGCCACTTCTTTTCGCGTTGCCATTCGCTTCATGGGATGTGTTGATGCCATCCATTGACGGACTTCATTCGGTAACTGTTGCATTCGCGGTGTGTCTACATACCCAGGCCCTATTGCATTCACACGTATACCTTGCTGTGCAAATTCCAAGGCGGCTGAACGGGTGATCCCTAACACAGCATGTTTGGCTGCAGTATAAGCAGAAATTCCGGCAATACCGACAATACCATTTGTCGAAGATAAATTAACGATACTCCCTCCACCACTTCTTAGTAAGGCTGGAATACCATATTTCAATCCGTAAAATACGCCGTTAATATCGGTATCCATAACCGCTTTCCAATCATCAATATTATAATCAACAATCGATGTATTATGCGGACCTGTAATACCTGCATTATTCACTAATCCATGTAATGCGCCAGTTTGTGCTAATATTGTTTCAAACATGCTTTTAACTTGCTCAGGTGATGTCATATCTGCTTGTAATGCTATGACTTTTTCACCTGTAGGATCGATTGTGTAAGCAGTTTTTTTCACCTGTTCTAATTGTCGTCCACTTATAAAGACTGTTGCACCCGCTTGATATAATCGTTGGGCAACGCCTTCCCCTACTCCTGTTGCAGCCCCAGTGACTAACACCGTTTTGCCGTCAAAATAACTCATATTCACCTCAGTTCACTGAGCCCAAGTAATTAACTTTAGTTAATCATATTGAACAGGATATTTGATTAACTAAAGTTAATCAATATAAATTTTCTTCAGTTAAAATGAGCTGTTATTATTAACTTCAATTAATTTGATAGAAAAATGTAGGTACTAATGGAGCAACTTGAGCTAGAAAACGCCCTATCGCTTTTACAGTGTACTCTGGTTGCACAGCGCACCCGTTATACACCAGAGCAAGTAACTTGGGGACAATATGATATTTTAGAATTATTGCGTTTACGCGGTGATTTAACGCCCTCTCAACTTTGTGAAATTTTAGCTATCTCACGCCAAAATTTATCTAAGTTTATGCGAGGATTAAAATCATTAGGTTTTATTGCTCAGGATCGTTCTAAGAAAGATAAACGTGAATTAATTACGCATTTAACAGATGAAGGTAAAGCTTTTTTAGCAAGGGCCGCTTTAGGCCGAAAACAGAACGCACAGAAGCTACAAGCGCAATTAACACCTGCAGAACAAGCTATGTTTATTGAATTGAGTCATAAAGTTATTAACGCACTAATAGCGGATAAGTTACCTACAGAGCCTGATTAACGCGACTGCTTTAATGGTTTTAGTAACCCTTCTAAGCCATCAATTTTAATTGCTAGGGTCATTTCCATTAGTTGCCCTAGCTTTCCTTCAGGGAAAGTGCCTTTCTTGGCAAACCACAATAAATACTCTTCAGGTAAATCCACCAGCATTCGCCCTTTATATTTGCCAAATGGCATTTGTGTGTTGGCTATATCAATAAGATGCTGTTTTTCTAGCATGATTTCTATCGCTTTATCGAGAAGGAATGATAAGGATTATAAGGTAATTTAACGATAAAAAAAGCAGTACCGACGGGTACTGCTTGATTTATGTTACATGATAACTAAGTTATCCATCTTACATTGTTATTTATTTCACATGCTATCTGTCTTATCTCAATGATTAAACAAACAGGCCTGTGATAGCAGCAGATAAGAAGCTAACTAGCGTAGAACCAAATAGTAATTTAAGACCAAAACGAGAAACCACATTACCTTGCATTTCGTTCAGACCTTTAATAGCCCCTGCAACAATACCGATAGAAGAGAAGTTAGCAAATGAGACTAAGAAGACAGATAAGATCCCAACAGAGCGAGGTGTTAATTCAGCAGCCAGATCTTGCAAGCTTCCCATCGCGACGAATTCATTAGAGACTAATTTAGTTGCCATCACACTACCTACACGTAATGCATCTTGTTCAGGTATACCAATCACCCATGCTAATGGATAGAACACATAACCTAAGCAATCTTGGAAACTAATACCGAAAATCATACTAAAGATAGCGTTTACCGCAGCAATTAATGCGATAAAACCAATCAACATTGCCGCAACGATTAAAGCAACTTTGAAACCAGCTAAGATATATTCACCTAACATTTCGAAGAAGCTTTGACCTTCATGCAGATTACCCATCTGGATATCTTCTTCATTTTCAACAGAATATGGGTTAATCACTGATAGGATAACGAAAGTACTGAACATATTCAGAACCAGTGCAGCAACAACGTATTTAGGATCAAGCATAGTCATATAAGCACCAACAATTGACATTGATACCGTAGACATCGCTGTCGCCGCCATAGTGTACATACGGCGCTGAGACATTTTGCCCAATACATCTTTATAAGCGATAAAGTTCTCAGATTGGCCAAGTACTAAGGAGCTAACCGCATTAAACGATTCTAGTTTCCCCATACCGTTCACTTTGGACAGCACTGTACCGATAATGCGGATCACGAAAGGCAATACTTTGATATGTTGCAAAATACCAATTAATGCAGAAATAAAGATGATAGGACATAATACATTCAAGAAGAAGAATGCTAGACCACCTTTCATCATACCACCGAAGACGAACTCAGTACCTTGTGCGGCATAACCTAATAAGTGATCAAATAGCCCAGCGAAACCACGGACAAAGCCTTCACCAATATCAGAATTGAGGAAGAACCATGCCAATGCGATTTCAATAATTAATAACTGCACAATATAACGCAGACGGATCCCTTTGCGGTTATTACTTGCAATAAATGCTAATGCACCAATAACTGCGAGAGCCAAAACAAAGTGAATGATAGAAGACATGCATGCTCCAAAAATAAAAATAAATCTTGGGGAGCATTTTATGTAACGCGTAACATTACGATGTGATTATTGTCACAATACAGTGAAACCATATACACACTATTTATTAAATAAGATAGGTTGATCACACTTTAGGAGTAACTTAAGTAACACAAAATGTGAATTTAGCTTAAGTTAAAGATGCTACTGAGAACTGCTCTCAATAGCATCTAAGATTATTGTAAACGATTATTTAGATTGATCAAGCAAGCGGATCATTTCGTCTTCATCAATAACAGTAATACCTAATTCATTTGCTTTGGCTAATTTAGAACCCGCCGCTTCACCAGCAATGACCATATCTGTCTTTTTCGAAACGCTACCACTCACTTTTGCACCAAGTGCAACTAATCTATCTTTTGCTTCATCTCGCGTTAATTGAGAAAGAGAGCCTGTCAGCACGACTGTTTTACCAGCAAAAGGATTATCACCTGCTTCATGAGTAGCCACAACCGGTGCCGGCCAAGTAATGCCAATGTCATTAACAAGTTGATCAATCACATTTTTATTATGTTCTTCTTGGAAAAAATTAACCACATGCTTTGCAACAATATCACCCACATCAGGAACTGCCTTTAAGGCTTCAATATTTGCTTCACGTAATGCCTCTAATGAAACAAAATGAGCGGTTAATCCATTGGCCGTTGCTTCTCCTACTTCACGAATACCAAGGGCATAGATAAAACGGGCAAAAGTGGTTGATTTTGCTTTTTCTAATGCATTAAGCAGTTTTTTGGCTGATTTCTCCCCCATACGTTCTAAACCAGATAAGATCTTTTCATCTAAACGGAATAAATCAGCCGGTGTTTTGACATACTCTTTTTCAACCAATTGGTCGATAATTTTATCTCCCATGCCGTCAACATCCATCGCACGACGAGAAACGAAATGTTTAAGCGCCTCTTTACGTTGCGCTGCGCAAATTAATCCCCCCGTGCAGCGGGCAACAGCCTCACCTTCTATACGCTCAATATCAGATTGACAAATGGGGCATTGGGTTGGAAAAACAATTTCTTGTGCATTCTCAGGGCGTTTTTCTTCAATCACACTCACAACCTGAGGAATAACATCGCCTGCACGGCGAATAACCACCGTATCACCAATGCGTAATCCTAAACGTTCAATTTCATCAGCATTATGAAGTGTGGCATTACTGACTATTACCCCTGCCACTTGTACGGGATCTAAACGAGCAACAGGCGTAATCGCCCCTGTACGCCCCACTTGAAATTCAACATCTTTAATTACCGTCATCTGCTCTTGGGCTTGGAATTTGTAAGCAATCGCCCAACGGGGAGCTCGAGATACAAATCCTAACTCTTCTTGTAGTGCAATATCATCCACTTTGATAACCACACCATCAATATCAAAGCCTAGGTTAGGACGAATTTCTGCTACATGATGGTAAAAATCAAGTACGGCTTTAGTTCCAGTGCATAATTTAACAGCATCACTAACAGGTAATCCCCATTTTTTAAATTGCTGTAAACGCGCATAATGGCTAGTCGGTAATTCACCGCCTTCAAGCACGCCAACACCATAACAAAAGAAAGTCAAAGGGCGCTTGGCTGTAATACGAGGATCTAACTGACGTAATGAACCCGCTGCTGCATTACGAGGATTAGCAAATACTTTTCCCCCGGTGCGTCGAGCTTCTTCATTTAAATGCTCAAACCCTTTTTCAGTCATAAAGACTTCTCCACGAATTTCAATTCGTGCGGGGATATTATCGCCATATAAACGTAAAGGGATGGCTTTAATGGTTCTGACATTCTCAGTAATATTTTCTCCAGTGGTACCATCACCACGGGTTGCAGCTTGGACTAAGCGACCATTTTCATACAGTAGACTTACCGCAAGTCCATCTAATTTTAATTCGCAACAAAAAGTGATCTCTTCGTTATTTTTCAGACGATCACGTAAACGCTTATCAAATGCTAAATAGGTTGTTTCATCAAAAGCATTATCTAAAGAGAGCATTGGAATTTCATGTCTAACTTGCTCAAAAGTAGTTAAAGGTAATGCCCCTACCCGTTGAGTAGGAGAATCTGGGGTAATGAGTTCAGGATGTTCGGCTTCTAATGCTTTTAGCTTATTCATTAAGCGATCGTATTCAGCATCAGGAATTTCAGGTGCGTCCATGACATGATAGAGATATTCATGGTGACGTAGTGTAACGCGAAGTTCATCAATTTGTTGTTGAATATTTTGATTCATGAGGTATCACCAAAGAAAGAAAAGCCCCCGCAAGCGGGGGCTGAGGTTGTTGGCAATGTGAGAAAAACCAAGTTTCCCCACTTTGTATTATCAGCCGAAAATCAAGTCATTAATTTTCCTGATTTCTTTAAATCTATCCAACCTAGCACCGCAAGCGAGCTTTTGATAAAAAGACTATTGATGTAAATCTAGCGTTCTACGAATTCTAGATTTATAAAGTTCAATTTTTTGTGGTGTTAACAGTTTGCGCTCTTCATCAAGCACAACACCGCCCACATCAGAGGCAATACGCTGAGCTGCTTGCAACATCAATTTAAAGTTTTGATTAGCATCACCATAAGATGGCACCATCATAAACATGGATACGCCAGGCGTGGTTAATTCAGCCATCGTATCAATATTGAAAGTACCCGGTTTTACCATATTGGCAAGACTAAACAATACAGGGCCATTACCCGTCGGGTTAAGATGTCGATGGAAAATATTCATCGCACCAAACTGGAAACCCGCTTGAATAATGCTCTGCATTAACACCTCACCGTCAAGCATTTGACCATGATGAGCGCTGACATTTAATACTAATACCAGCTCTTCTTCTGCTTTTGGCTCTTCTGTTCCGGATAAAGCTTGCTCAGCTTGTTTCACATCAGATGAGGTTTCAGCATCCAATGGCCTATCTGTATCAGTGGTATGTATTTCATCACTAGCAACAGAGTTCGACGATACTGGTATCGGCTCTACATCGGCAAGTTTTGTCTCACTAATATCACCTTCTTTTACATCAGCATGGTTTACCTCTACTTCGGGTATCGGTTCTTTTTGCTGAGGCGCAGAGTCATTATTTTGTTCAATAACATCAAAAACACCAAGACTAGGCTCTCGTTGTAATGAAGTATCGTTAGAATGTCCCTGTGCTGGTGTTCCAGACATAAGTGGATCTTTATCTGCAACTGAGGATTGTGGCGCAAGTGTTGGCTCCGATTTAACCGGTGGCACACTTTGAGCCTCCTGCGTTGAAGTTAAAGACGACATCTGATGATTTGCCTCAGTATACTGGGGTTCATCATCGTTCTCATCTGACTGATAATTCTGTTTCTGACGTTTTACTGGGCGATTACGGAAAAGCTTAGAACGCTCTTTTCGACCAATCCATAAGCCGTGTAATAACAAAGCTATGATTAAAATCGCACCAACAACGATTAATATCAGACGCAAATTTTGCTGCATCATTTCTATCTCTGTTGTCTTGAGGTTTAATAGCCACAATGGCGAATATTACTTTTACTAAGAGTATTTGCCAATGCTTATAAGTGCAAGCCAATACTTAATTTTCTTGTCACAAAGATACACTCTTCAATACCTTATGCGCATTTTTTAGACAATTTATCACTAGTAAGGCTGATTATCTCTCTATATGATACTAGCTTGCCCTTATAGGAGAGAATAGGAAGTATGACAAATTTGACAGAATCGACCAAAAATTTAAATGGATTTCACTATTTTGCACTTGGGTGGCGATTAATTACTCGCCCGGGTCTAAAACGTTTTGTTATTTTACCCTTACTTGCCAATATTATTATTCTCGGTAGTGCCTTTTGGTGGTTATATGGCCAGATTGGTGAAATGGTCAATTGGATGATGGAAAAAGTCCCTGATTGGCTGCAGTGGTTAAGCTATGTTATCTGGCCACTGTCAGTTATTTTTATTTTGCTGGTCTTTACCTATTTCTTTAGCACCATAGCCAATATTATCGCTTCGCCTTTTAATGGATTATTAGCGGAAAAATTAGAAGGTCAAATAACGGGTATTAATCCTCCGGATACCGGCTTATTAGGTATTACAAAAGATATTCCACGTATTTTAAAACGAGAAATCATCAAGGTTGTTTATTATTTGCCAAGAGCCATTGTATTGTTATTGCTCTATTTTGTTCCCGTTGTTGGACAAACTGTCGCCCCAATTCTTTGGTTTATATTTGGCGCTTGGATGATGGCAATCCAATATAACGACTTTCCGTTCGATAACCATAAAGTCTCTTTCGCCAATATGAAATCAACGCTGAAAAAAGACAAATGGAACAATTTACAATTTGGTATGGTAATTAATATCTTCACTATGATCCCAATCTTAAACCTAGTCATTATGCCGGTTGCAATTTGTGGTGCCACTGCCATGTGGTGTGATCGATATCGTCATCAACATGTACAAGCAGGCCAGTGGTAATACCACGGGTTTCATTGTGATTAGAATCTTTTGGAATAAAAAGTAAAAAAAGTTATAAGGATATTCATAAAGCTTATTTCCATCTTTTGCTTGATAGCGTATGGTAATTTCATCTGACCTTATAAAAAATCATGTACCGAGGATAAAAATGAGCAAAATTTTCGAAGATAACTCGCAAACTATTGGCCATACCCCCCTAGTTCGTTTAAAACATTTCGGTAATGGCAATATCTTAGCTAAAGTAGAATCTCGTAATCCAAGCTTTAGTGTAAAATGCCGTATCGGTGCAAATATGATTTGGGATGCAGAAAAAAAAGGTATCCTGAAACCCGGCGTAGAGCTAGTTGAGCCAACCAGTGGTAATACTGGGATTGCCTTGGCTTATGTAGCTGCCGCACGTGGCTACAAACTGACACTGACTATGCCTGATACCATGAGTATTGAGCGCCGTAAGTTATTAAAAGCATTAGGCGCTAACCTTGTGTTAACTGAAGGCGCTAAAGGTATGAAGGGAGCGATTGATAAAGCGAACGAAATTCGTGATAGCGATCCTAGCCGTTACCTTCTACTACAACAATTTAGTAATCCAGCAAACCCAGAAATTCATGAGAAAACCACAGGCCCTGAAATTTGGAATGACACTGATGGCAAAGTTGATGTAGTTATCGCAGGTGTCGGAACGGGTGGTACCATCACGGGTATTGGTCGCTATTTGAAAAATACTCAAGGTAAAGCTGTCACTATGGTTGCGGTAGAACCTAAAGATTCTCCTGTTATTAGCCAAGCATTAGCAGGTGAAGAAATTAAGCCTGGTCCACATAAAATCCAAGGTATTGGTGCAGGTTTTATCCCTGAAAACTTAGAGTTATCACTATTAGATCGCGTGATCCAAATTACTAACGAAGAAGCATTTGAAACAGCTCGTGACGTTATGACCAAAGAAGGTATTTTAGCGGGTATTTCATCCGGTGCGGCAATTGCGGCTGCAGTGAAATTAGCTAAAGAGCCAGAATTTGCTAATAAAGAAATCGTAGTGATTTTACCTTCTTCAGGTGAACGTTATCTCAGCACCCCACTTTTTGCTGATATCTCTGACAGCTAAATCGCGTCACCTAAAATGTAAAATATTTATTAAAAAAGCACCTTCAGGGTGCTTTTTTTGTGGTAGAGATCAAACTTTGTTATCCAGATAGGTGATTTATTCTGTCGAGTTTAGTATTTAATCAAGTAATTATTTCGAAGGTCGAAATTAATCAGAAAATAGGCAAGTGATAAAAACAGCACTGCTTTCAATTTCTGGGGACTATTTTTATCGGATAACGTAACATGGCTTATATTATCTGATATTGCTACGCAAAGCAGGACAATTTCATCTACACTTACTAAGTCCTGACTTAATGTGAATAATTGAGTTATAAAAGGAAAAAATCCTATGTACCAGCAAGAAGTTACTATTACAGCACCAAACGGCTTACATACTCGTCCTGCAGCACAGTTAGTAAAAGAGGCTAAAACTTTCTCTTCTGATATTAGTCTTATTTCTGGTGGTAAATCAGCCAGCGCGAAGAGCTTATTCAAATTACAAACTTTAGGATTAACCCAAGGTACTGTAGTCACTATTTCTGCTGAAGGCGAAGATGAAAAACAAGCAGTAGAACATTTAGTTAAGTTAATGGCTGAGTTAGAGTAATCCAGTTACCTTTCGCTATTCATTAACGTCCTATTTTCCCCTGAAAATCGCTCAGGGGAATTTATAACTCGATGATTTTAAAACAGCAGTGTCTCTTGATCCTATTTTTTTAAAATTATCACCAGCAAGTCGTAGGATAAATTATGATTTCAGGAATTTTAGCTTCACCGGGTATCGCATTTGGTCAAGCTCTTCTACTTAAAGAAGAACCTATTATTATTAGCCAACGTAAAATCCAAAGTGACGAAGTTGACACCCAAATCGAACGTTTTAAAGATGGTCGTAATAAATCAGCGCAACAACTAGAAATCATTAAAGCCCGTGCTGAAAAAAATCTTGGTGCCGATAAAGCTGAGATTTTTGAAGGCCATATTATGTTATTAGAAGATGAGGAACTCGAACAAGAGATCATATCCCTCATCAAAAGTGACAAGAAAACCGCAGAAGCAGCGGTTCAATCTGTTATTGAAGATCAGGCAACCGCATTAGAAGCCTTAGATGATGAGTACTTAAAAGAGCGTGCGGCTGACGTTCGTGATATTGGTAAGCGCTTAATGCGTAATATCTTAGAGATGCCAATTATCGATTTAAGTGCTATTTCTGAAAAAGTGATTTTAGTTGCTACAGATTTAACGCCATCAGAAACAGCGCAGCTTAGCTTAGACAATGTGTTAGGCTTTATCACTGACTTAGGGGGCAGAACATCGCACACCTCTATCATGGCACGCTCTTTAGAGATCCCAGCGATTGTTGGCACATCTAATGCAACAGAAACCATTAAAAAAGAAGATTATCTGGTTCTTGATGCGATTAACAATAAAATCATTATTAATCCTTCTGATGAAGAGCTCGAAGCATTAAAGGCTATCAAAGAAGAGTACCTACATGAAAAAGAAGAGCTGGCAAAACTAAAAGATTTACCAGCAATTACCCTTGATGGGCATCAAGTTGAAGTTTGCGCTAATATAGGTACTGTACGTGATGTCGCAGGTGCTGAGCGTAATGGTGCGGAAGGTGTTGGACTCTATCGTACTGAATTCCTATTTATGGATAGAGATTCCTTACCAACAGAAGAAGAGCAATTCCAAGCTTATAAAGCTGTGGCTGAAGCTGTAGGCAGTCCTGCGGTCATTATCCGTACTATGGATATTGGTGGCGATAAAGACTTACCTTACATGAATTTACCGAAAGAAGAGAATCCATTCTTAGGTTGGCGTGCAATTCGTATTTGTCTTGACCGCAAAGAGATCCTTCATCCACAATTACGTGCTATCTTAAGAGCGTCTGCTTTTGGTAAACTACGTATTATGTTTCCAATGATTATCTCTGTTGAAGAGATCCGAGCATTGAAAGCGGAACTTGAAATACTGAAAAGCCAGCTTCGTGAAGAAAATAAGCCTTTTGATGAATCTATCGAAGTCGGTGTTATGGTTGAAACGCCAGCAGCGGCTGTTATGGCTCGCCATATGGCAAAAGAAGTTGACTTTTTCAGTATTGGGACTAACGATCTAACACAATATACTCTGGCTGTAGACCGTGGAAATGAGCTGATATCTCATCTATATAATCCAATGTCACCTGCTGTACTTAATCTGATTAAACAGGTGATTGATGCATCACACGCTGAAGGTAAATGGACTGGAATGTGTGGTGAGCTTGCCGGGGATGAACGGGCAACAATGTTGCTTCTGGGCATGGGATTAGATGAGTTTAGTATGAGTGCTATATCAATTCCTCGCATCAAAAAAATTATTCGTAACGCAAATTTTGATGATGCAAAAGCACTGGCAGAGCAAGCACTTGCTCAGCCGACTGCAAAGGAATTAATGGACTTAGTAGAAACTTTTACTAAAGAAAAAACACTGTGCTAATAACGTTAGCCAGAGCCCGGTCCCAACTAAAATAATTAGGAGAAGATTCATGGGTCTGTTTGATAAATTAAAATCACTGGTTTCAGAGGAAAAGAAAGGCAGTGGCACGATTGATATTGTTGCACCACTTTCTGGTGAAATCGTCAATATCGAAGATGTTCCTGATGTTGTTTTCGCTGAAAAAATTGTAGGTGACGGTATTGCTATCAAACCTGCTGGTCATAAAATTGTTGCACCAGTTGATGGTACTATCGGTAAAATTTTCGAGACTAACCATGCTTTCTCTATTGAGTCTGACAACGGTATCGAATTATTTGTCCACTTCGGTATCGACACAGTTGAACTAAAAGGTGAAGGATTTAAACGTATCGCTGAAGAAGGTCAACAAGTTAAAGTCGGTGATACTGTTTTAGAATTTGATTTAGCGGTATTAGAAGAAAAAGCAAAATCGGTATTAACACCGGTTGTGATTTCTAATATGGATGAAATCCAAGGTTTAACTAAAATGACAGGCCCAGTAACTGTTGGTGAAACCGTTGTAATGCAGATCAAAAAATAATTTTTAATCTGTTCTCACTTTTAAACCGCCACATTTCCTCTGTGGCGGTTTTTATATGCAAACGAATAAGCTTTAACGAGCGCAGAAAACTCAACCAAACACCCCAGTTGATAAATAGCGATCGCCTCTATCACAAATAATAGCCACAATCACAGCCCCTGGGTTCTCTTTAGCAACGCGTATTGCACCAGCTACGGCTCCCCCAGAACTAACGCCACAGAATATACCTTCTTTACTCGCTAATAGGCGCATGGTTTGTTCTGCTTCTGTTTGGGACATATCTATAACACTATCAACCAACTCTTTTCGAAAAATACCGGGTAAATAGGCTGGAGACCAACGACGAATACCCGGAATTTGACTTTTTTCTTCCGGTTGTAAACCGACAATTTTTACTGTGTCCGATTGCGTTTTTAGGTAACTCCCCACCCCAGTTATCGTACCTGTTGTTCCCATGCTAGAAACAAAATGGGTAATACGCCCTTGAGTCTGTTGCCAAATTTCAGGGCCAGTTGAAGTAAAATGCGCTCGAGGGTTATCGGGGTTATTAAACTGATCTAATACCTTCCCTTCACCTTTACGCTCCATTTCTTGCGCTAAATCTCTCGCCCCTTCCATACCAATTTCACGGCTAACCAAAATAAGCTCGGCGCCATACGCTTGCATGGATGCTTGACGCTCTTTACTCATATTTTCCGGCATTAATAATTTTAGTCGATAACCTTTTACTGCCGCTATCATCGCTAAAGCAATCCCTGTATTACCACTGGTTGCCTCAATTAATGTATCGCCAGGTTTAATTTCACCGCGTAATTCAGCTTGCTCAATCATCGATAACGCGGCTCTATCTTTCACAGAACCCGCCGGATTATTGCCTTCAAGCTTAACCCATATTTCTGCATCTAATCCTTGTGAAAGTCGTTGTAATTTGACCAATGGTGTATTACCAATAAATTGTACTAAGCCTGCCACAATAAATCCCTGATCATTTATTTGTTTGTATTAATGAAGAAATCATATTTAACTTATTAACGCAATAAAATTAACATTTTTTAATAGATTTTATTCTTTTTCGTGTTATAGCCTGTATAGTTAGTTTTACTCAATAGCCAAAATACCCATGCAAAAAAAATCTGCATGGGCAGTCATTAACTGTAATAAAAGAATAATGCTATTTTTTTAAGCTGTGTATGCCAGTGAAACTGTTGTTAAGGGACGATCTTGTGCATATAACCGCGCTTTTGCACCACCCATATAGTAAATATCACCTTTATGGGGTATTGATGTCATATCATTCCATACCGCGCTAATTGGCGTATTTCCCCACTCAATAGGCTGTAAAACCAATTGCCAATAGTGTCCTTTAGGAGTCACTTCTATTACTTTGACGGGAAGTTTACATAAGCTATCACTATGCGGGTTAAGTGAAATTTCCCAAGGGCGCAAAAAAACATCAACTTTGCCTTGATAGAGCGGCGTAACCGATAAAGGTAAGTGATAGCCAGCAATTTGTAATTGCGCACCATTAATTTCACCTTGGAGATGATTAACATCACCGAGAAATTCTAAAACAAAGCGACTTTCAGGCGTGTGCCAAACTTGTTGCGGTGTACCCACTTGTTCGATTTTGCCATTTCCCATAATAACGATGCGATCAGCGACTTCCATTGCTTCTTGTTGATCATGGGTGACAAAAACACTGGTAAATTTAAGCTCACTATGTAATTCCCGTAGCCAACTGCGTAATTCAGTTCTCACTTTGGCATCTAACGCACCAAAAGGCTCATCGAGTAATAAAATTTGCGGCTCTACAGCCAATGCTCTCGCTAAAGCTACGCGCTGTTTTTGCCCCCCTGAAAGTTGTGCAGGATAACGCTGTGCTAAATGAGGCAGTTGGATCATCTCTAATAATTGCGTGACTTTTTTATCAATCGCGGCTTTGTTAGGACGTTCGCGACGTGGTAATACGCTTAAGCCAAAGGCAATATTTTCAAATACCGTCATATGGCGAAACAGTGCATAGTGTTGGAAAACAAACCCAACTTTGCGCTCGCGGGCATGTAAGCGACTGACATCTTGCCCTGCAAAACAGATTTTACCTTCCGTTTGATGCTCAAGTCCTGCAATGATACGTAATAGAGTAGTTTTACCTGAGCCTGATGGCCCCAATAGCGCCATCATCTCACCGGAATTGACCGTTAAATTCACGTCATGCAACACTTCAGTGCGATCAAAATATTTTGTGACATGATTAATTTCAATACTCATATTTTGCCCCTGTTTTGCGTTATTGCTGACGTTCTAAATGCCATTGCAACGCACTTTTAACCATTAATGTAATAATTGCCATCATGGCAAGTAATGCTGCTGCCGTAAAAGCCCCCACAGTGTTGTAGTCTTGGTGCAAAAGTTCGACCTGTAAAGGCAGTGAATAGGTTTCACCACGAATAGCACCCGAGACAACAGAGACGGCACCAAATTCCCCTATAGCGCGTGCATTTGTTAAAACCACACCGTAGAGCAATGCCCAACGAATATTAGGTAATGTCACTCGCCAAAACATTTTCCAACTACTGGCACCTAATAACACAGCAGCTTCATCCTCTTGGCTTCCTTGGCTCATCATCACCGGGACAAGCTCTCTCACAACAAAAGGACAAGTGACAAATACCGTCACTAATACCATACCGGGCCAAGAGAACATTAACTGAATATCGAATTGTTCCAACCACTGCCCTGCCCAACCATTGCTACCATAAAAAAGCAGATAGAGCAGTCCCGCAACGACAGGAGATACCGCAAATGGGATATCAATCAGCGTCATTAACCACTGACGCCCCGGAAAACGAAAACGCGTAACAAGCCATGCCATACTAATACCAAACAACATATTTATCGGTACAGTAATTAAAGCGATAAGTAGCGTAAGCCAAACAGCATGTAACATATCGCTATCTAGCAAGTTGTCGGTAAATATTTCTATGCCTTTTGAAAACGCAGTCATAAAGATCCACGCAATAGGCACCACTAAAAATAAAATGGATAACACAACGCCTGTAAGGATCAATCCCCATTTTACCCAATCAATTTGGCGACGATAAAAAGAGCGTTGTTGCGCTATATCCGACATTAATGCCCCCTTAATCGCTTGCCAAAGCGGCTTTGTAATCCATTAATTGAAAACAGTAAGACTAATGAAACCAATAAAATAACAGAAGCGACCGCGCTGGCTGCAGGATAATCAAACTCCTGTAATCGAATAAATATCATCAAAGAAACCACTTCGGTCTGCCATGCAATATTGCCAGCAATAAAAATAACAGCACCAAATTCCCCTAAACTACGCGTAAAAGAGAGCGCCGTACCGGCTAATAACGCCGGAGACAATTCAGGTAACACAACTTTACGGAACGTTTGCCAACGGTTTGCCCCTAATGTTTCAGCCGCTTCTTCATATTCAGGGCCTAACTCTTCTAAAACAGGTTGCACCGTTCTGACCACAAACGGCAAACTAGTAAAAGACATCGCCACAGCAATACCAATCCATGTATTGATCACCTTGATATCAAACTTATCTAACACCAAGCCATACCATCCTTGTGTAGAAAACAACGTTGCTAAGGTTAATCCCGCTACCGCTGTAGGTAAGGCAAAAGGTAAATCCATTAATCCATCAAGAAACTTTCTGCCGGGGAAACGATAGCGCGTAATGATCCACGCTAATAACATGCCAAAAATAGCATTAAAAATACTTGCAACACCGGCTGACAACAAAGTGACTTTATACGCTGCCACGATTTGAGGGTGGGTTATCACCGCCCAATATTGTGCCCAACTCATTTCAGATAACTGCACAACCAGCGCACTCATAGGTAGTAATAAGATCAAACAAGTATAAAAAAGCGTACTACCTAAACTAAGCCCAAATCCGGGTAATACTCGCTTGCTGGCTGTGGCAAACATTATTGGCGTCCTTCTAATAATAATTTATCTAGCGTGCCATCTGTAGCAAAATGCGTTTTCATCACTTGGTTCCAATCACCAAACACATCTTCAATGGTAAATAATGAAGTAGCTGGAAATTGATCTGCTTTTTTCGCCATCACCGCTTTATCATTTACGCGATAGTTAAATTGTGTGATGATCTCCTGCGCTCTCGGGCTATATAAATAATTTAGGTAAGCTTTGGCGAGGGTTTCTGTTTTATTGCGTTGCACATTTTTATCAATCCATGCCACAGGAAACTCCGCTAAAATATCTACAGGAGGGACAATAACTTGATAATCATCTTCACCATATTGCTGGCGAATATTATTTACTTCAGACTCAAAACTAATTAAAACATCACCAAGTCCACGTTCAATAAATGAGGTCGTTGCCCCCCGTCCCCCAGTATCAAATACCGCAACATTTTTAAGTAACTTTGTCATAGCATCACGGGTTTGCGCTTCATTTCCATAAGCTTTTTCAAACGCTCCCCATGCGGCTAAATAGGTATAACGACCGTTACCTGATGTTTTTGGGTTAGGGAAAACCACTTTGACATCTTCACGGGTCAAATCTTGCCAAGAAGTGATATTTTTAGGATTTCCTTTACGAACCAAATAGGCCATTGTGGAATAATAAGGTGAGCTATTATTAGGTAGACGTTGTTGCCAATCAGCAGGAATAAGCTTGCCTTTATCATGCAAAATTTGTACATCCGTCACCTGGTTATAAGTGACAACATCCGCAGGTAAACCTTGTAATATGGCTAATGCTTGCTTAGAAGAGCCAGCATGCGACTGTTTGATAGTGACTTTGTCATCAGGATGTTGAGCATCCCATTGGGTTTTAAAATCACTATTAAGCTGTGTAAATAACTCGCGAGCAATATCGTAAGAGCTATTAAGTAATTGAGCTGCATTTGCATAACTACTCGCAACCAAAGACAGTGCAACGGTTGCCTGTAATGCAAAAGTTCGGATTGTTTTGTTCTTCATTATAGTACCCATCAGCGTAAGTCTTATTCTAATGGTTACTCTATCGGCTTTATTTATAACAGTGTAGTTAGCTTTTGTTATTTGATATAACTAATAGCTATTATAAATGGATAAAGAGTGAGATTGCCCAAATAAATAAGCATCATAATGATTTAACTGAAAATAATTCAACATTGAGATATCGAGAAACGACCTCGTCAAAATAAAAACGCCAGCATAGTAAATGATACTGGCGTGGCAAAATAGTAGTGTAACGCTAAGACTTACAGAGCGGCTAATACTTCATAAGAAGGAGCGAAATAGTAGCTACCTGTCACAGGTTTACTCATACGCAGTAAATCATCATATTTACCATCAACTTCACCAAACATACTGAGTAATTGCTGTTCAATATTATATAAACGACCACAGTAAGCTAAGAAATAGAGGCCATGTTTACCACTAGCAGTTCCATAAGGTAAGCTATGACGCAAAATCGCTAACTCTTCACCATTTTCTTCAATAGCAACACGGGATACATGAGAGGTAATATTGCGTTCTGATTCATCCAACTCAATGCTCTCTTTTTTAGTACGACCAATCATTTTTTCTTGATCTGATTCACTAAAACGCGCCCATTTTTTTAGGTTATGCTCATAGCGTTGAACTAAAACATAGCTACCACCAGCATCAATACCTTCATTAATTAAAGCAACACCATAGCGCTCATCACCAACTGGATTTTCTGAGCCGTCAATAAAACCACTAAGATCACGCTCTTCTATCCAGCGGAAACCGTGGATCTCTTCTTCTATTTGGAGCACGTTACCAAAAGCAGCTATTGCAGCTTGCGCTAATGAGAAATTCACATCATGACGCATGGATTGGATATGGATAAGCATATCGCGCTGAGTCGCAGGAGCTAACCCTTTGCCTAATGGACGAAATGGCTTTAACTCTGGCGCACTATTGTTATCTGATAATTTTTTCCAAAGATCTGAACCAAAAGCTACCACGGCACCTAATGAAGCATCAGGATACTGTTTTTGTAATTCGCTAAGGGATTGTATAAATTGTTGGCAGCCTTGACGTAGTTGATCAATTTCCCCCACCACCATTGCTTCAATAAATAGACCGAATTTACTATGTGCGACTAAAATACCGCTTTGTGCATGAGACATATTGCTTCCCTAATAAATAATAAAAAACATATAAATTAATGTGGTTTATTATATCCAACATTTATTTTTAGGTTTTGCTATTTAACAAATTTTTGTTAGCAGAAAAGGTAAATATAAAATTATTTTATTAATAACACTTAAAAATAACCTATTTTTGCCAAACAATTTGTGTTACCTGCCAATTTGCTAATGTTTCATCGGGTGGCATTAGACCATCAGGGCCATCCCATTGCCCAGCAAAAACATAGCTCACTGATTTTGCTTGTTCTGATTGGCATTGAATGGTTTTTTGCTTATCAACTTTCGGCCCGTTACTGCACATACCAAATGCTTTTTTATAAATATCTTTAAATGGTGTACCTATTGTTGTTCCCCACGCTGTTTTCGCATTAGGATCAGATACCGTGATTTTATCTACTGTGCCCTTTTCTTGTCCATAAAAAGCCACTTGTACTTTTTCATCTTCAAGTGCTTGCACAATAACCATAATATTGCCTTGTTGCATTTCCATTCCTTGTCGGTAATGGAAACGGCTACCCAGCTCTTTTTCGATCGCTTGCTCTGTCACTGCCGTTGAAACGGTGATATTACCTAATCCATTTGCAGAAACCGTTAACGTCTCATTTGAGAACCAATTCATTGGATTAAGTGCAGAAAAAGACATTCCCCCCATGGATGAACAGCCACTTAATAGCAAGACACTTGTGCTTAAACACAAGGGTAACCAAAATTTAGGCATTATAAATACTCCATTTCACTTTTTCGTTATAAATTCAATTGATGCTAAGGCTACAAGTTTTTACTCGCGTTAAACTAAAATAACTGAATACTTCAGACTAGTTACGACCATAACTCAACCAAGTTTGTTCCCTTAAATCGACAATATCAGATTTTATCCAGTAAATAAGCAAGGTTAAGTTCTTTTTTATCGAGGCAACATCATGATAGGAAAGAAAGTACAAAAAAAGAAAATCCTCTCTATTAACCGATTAAAATTATCTTAACAGTCAATAAAAGAGGATTTAGCGAAGAATTAAAGATCGAAGTCCTGATCGATAATTAGGCGTTTAGTGTAAGCCGTATTCTCTTGATTTTGATCTTCATAGAGAAGCTTTTCAAACATACAAATAGTGGCATCGTTCTCTTCGGGGATCATTAAAGTAATTTGTGGACACCCTTTTGCAATGAGTTTTTTCTCTAGCCGAGAGATTAGTGCATTGGCAATTCCTCTACCGCGAAACTCAGGATGAACGCCCAAATAGTAAAGCGAGCCACGATGACCATCATAGCCTCCCATTACACTACCGACTATTTCGCCAGCAACCTCTGCGATTAAAAAGAGATCGGGGGAGTGGTTAATCTTTCGTTCAATATCAATTTCAGGATCATTTTCTGGTGAGATCAAGTCGCAACGTTCCCAAAGTGTAATGATTGCCTCAAAATCATCTTGACGGAATACACGTATTTCCATTGTTTTGCCTGTTATCTTTCACAAGTTACTAAATTTATTATCCCTTGTTTACTTTATCAATCAACTTCAAAATGAGAGCATAGGTCATATCGCGTTCCATTTTTAATAAATATGATAAAAACTGTAGGTTATTATGAGTTTACCTGATATTCATCGTGTGCAATCATTTTTTTTGTCGTTGCAAGATAGTATTTGCCATGCTATTGAAAATATAGACCAAAAAGCAACCTTTCAGCAAGATAATTGGCAAAGAGAAGCTGGCGGTGGTGGTCGTACTCGAGTGCTCACCCAAGGTGCTATTTTTGAACAAGCGGGTGTTAATTTTTCCCATGTTTATGGAGATGCCTTGCCTGCATCAGCCACGGCTCATCGCCCTGAATTAAGCGGTCGTCGTTTTCAAGCAATGGGCGTTTCATTAGTTATTCACCCTCTTAATCCCTATATTCCTACTTCACATGCAAATGTTCGTTTTTTTATTGCTGAAAAAGAGGGAGAAGCTCCTGTATGGTGGTTTGGTGGAGGCTTTGACTTAACGCCTTATTATGGATTTGAAGAAGATGTTATCCATTGGCATAAAGTGGCTAAATCTGTGTGTGATCCCTTTAGCCAAGATTATTATGCTCAATATAAAAAATGGTGTGATGACTATTTTTATTTAAAACATCGTAACGAGCCGCGTGGTGTTGGTGGCCTATTTTTTGATGACTTAAATACACCTGATTTCGATCACTGTTTTGAATTTGTACAACATGTCGGGCAGGGCTACCTAGATGCCTACTTACCGATTGTCGAAAAACGCAAATCTATACCCTGGGGAGAGCGTGAACGCCAATTCCAACTTTATCGCCGTGGCCGTTATGTCGAGTTTAATTTGGTTTGGGATAGAGGCACGCTATTTGGTTTACAAAGTGGCGGACGTACTGAATCCATTTTAATGTCAATGCCACCATTAGTTCGCTTTGCATATGATTATCACCCTGAACCTAATACTCCCGAAGCTAAGCTGTATACTGATTTTTTAATTCACAAAGAGTGGGTATAGCAGTTGCTCACGCATTAAAACTAAAGCCATTTATTTATTATAATTGGCTTTAGTTTGGTAAAAATTACTGCTTTATTAATTAGTCATTAAATAAAAAGGCGAGTAATCCAGTCACTTTATTTTTATTTTCCCACCCCTCTCCTCTCATACAAATATCAAAATACTGTTTACGCTCTGCTTCATTGGCATCATAACGAGAATAGGAATGATAATTTGAATTAGGAATAGTAACTTCTTTACCATCTATTGTTATCGTTGAAGAAGAAGGATAGCTATAATTTGGCGTTGAACTCAAATAATGCTCAGGGTAGCGTTGTTTTGCTTCTTGCATGCATAGATTTTTAGCGATATCTAAAGGTGTGGGATTTTTCATATTTACTTGCCATTTTTCTGGGGTGGCACAGCCAGAAAGTAAAAAAATAGCAAAACCCATAGTTATTTTTTTCAAAGTAAAAAACTCATTAATACGAATAGTAATCAGTTACAATTTAACTGTTTTTTGAAAAAAATAATTAATTTTTGCTTAAATTGTTTCGGTTTCTTTTATGAAAGTATGAAAAGTTCATCAATAATCAATAAAAAAACTGAGTCCGGTGAAACGAACTCAGTTTTTATTCTACATTTAACTGGCTATTTAATTTATTTTGATTTCTTTAAATGAGCCATTAAACGCTTACGTTTACGTATTTGCGAAGCTGTTAATTTATTTTTCTTATCCGCATAAGGGTTTTCCCCTTCTTTAAATTGAATACGGATAGGAGTTCCCATCACTTGTAGTGTGCGACGGAAATAATTCATTAAATAGCGTTTATAGCTATCAGGTAAATCAGACACTTGGTTACCATGAATAACCACGACAGGTGGATTATATCCCCCAGCATGGGCATATTTCATTTTTACACGGCGTCCACGAATAAGAGGGGGTTGGTGATCATCCTCTGCCATCTTCATTATGCGCGTCAACATTGATGTACCAACACGACGTGTCGCGCAAGTATAGGCTTCTTGAATCGACTCAAATAGATTACCAACACCACTACCATGTAATGCCGAGATAAAATGAACGCGGGCAAAATCAACAAAACCTAATTTGAGATCAAGCATATCTTTAACTTGTTCGCGATCTTCTTGGGTCATACCATCCCATTTATTGACAGCAATAACTAAAGAGCGTCCAGAATTAAGAATATAACCTAATAAAGAGAGGTCTTGATCTGAAATACCCTCACGAGCATCAATAACAAGTAGTGCAACATTACAATCTTCAATCGCTTGTAATGTTTTGATCACTGAGAATTTTTCTACCGTTTCTTTTACTTTTCCGCGTTTACGAACGCCAGCGGTATCAATAAGGATATACTCCTTATCATCACGCTCCATCGGTATGTAAATACTATCACGGGTAGTGCCTGGCATATCGTAAACTACAACACGCTCTTCACCTAACATACGGTTAGTCAGAGTTGATTTACCTACATTAGGGCGGCCTACAATAGCTAATTTAACAGGAAGTGTTGTCGGATCGAAATCATCCTCTTCTTCCTCTTCTTCTTGCTCTTTCTGCTCTGCTTCTAAAGCAGCCCAATAAGCGGCATTCTCTTCTTCTTCTGTTAATTCTTTCTCTTCTTCGACAACTTTGCCCACAATAGGTAGCAGCGCTTGCTCAATCAGTTGAGAAACACCACGACCATGTGAGGCAGCAATAGGGAATATTTCCCCTAATCCTAAAGAGTAGAAATCAGCCAAGGCGGTATCAATATCGATACCATCTGTTTTATTCGCCACTAAATAGGTTTTTTTCTCAACACCACGCAAGTGTTTAGCAATACCTTGGTCGGCTGGCATTAATCCTGCTCGCGCATCGACTAAAAATAGCACAATATCGGCTTCTTGAATGGCTTGCAGTGATTGTGATGCCATATGGGTTTCTACCCCCTCTTCTGCACCATCAATACCACCAGTATCAATGATAATAAATTCTTCACCGTCTAATTCTGCACGACCATATTTACGGTCACGGGTAAGTCCAGGAAAATCCGCAACTAATGCGTCTCTTGTGCGTGTTAGTCGGTTAAATAATGTGGATTTTCCCACATTAGGGCGCCCTACTAAGGCAATAACGGGTATCATTTTTTGATGCCTCATAAAAATACAATCATAAATCTGATGGTATTTTACATGTAAATACTAAAAAGACGAAACGGCTCCTTTAAAGGAGCCGTAAAATAATTATATTTGTCAGTGCTTAATTACCGACGATATAGATAAAGTTTACCGTCACGTGCTTGGATCATCAGTTTATCTTGAACAGCCTGTGGACGGCTTAATAAACCTGAGCTATTTACTTTATTTTGAGCAATAAATTTGCCTGTACTGGTATCAATCCAATGGAGATAGCCTTCTGCATCTCCCACCACTAAATAACCATCAACGATAGCCGGGGCGGTTAAATTACGGTGCAGTAGATCTTCTTGTGTCCATAATGTCACACCATCAGATTTGCGCACAGCTAAAACTCGGTCATTTTGGTCAACAAGGTATAGATTGTCACCCAAAAGTACCATGTCATTAACTGAACCTAAATCACGTTTCCAGATGATCTGCCCTGAACGCATATCTAGACTGACTAAATTACCGTTGTAAGCCATGGCATAAACAGTATTTTCATCAATAATCGGCGTAATATCGACATCATTTAAGCGGCTGATCTCAGTAGAGCCTTTCACTTGTGAAATATTTTGCTGCCAAACTAATTGCCCTTGAGATAACACCACCGCACTAACACGGCCATTATCAGCGCCCACAATCGCTGCACCATAAGCAACAGCCGGTGCTGATTCACCACGTACGGATAATGATGGTGTATCTAAGTTGACCGTCCATGATACTTCACCTGTCAGCAAATCAAGCCCTTGCAACATACCGTTACTGGTATGAATAAGCACTAAACCATCACTAACAACAGGTTTGGAAATCGCTTCTCCGGCAACATCTGTCTCCCAATCAATAGAGCCATCATCTGTATTTAAAGCATACACTTTTGCTTTTTCTGTGCCGACAAAAACACGAGTACCAGAGACGGTTAAACCACCGGAAAGTAATGCTGATTCATTAGAGGAGAAGAAACCTTTTTTAGTTGAGAGATCTTGAGACCAAATCTCTTTACCCGTTTCTAATTCTAATGCTTTAACTACCCCATGGCGATCAGCGACATACACAACTGAACCATCCCATGCTGGTGACAAGTGGGAATAGTATTTTCCAATACCATTGCCAACCGATTTGTCCCACACCACATAAGGGGTAAATTGGCTCTGCACCTCAGGCAATGGAGACATTGTCACATTATCCTGCTCACTAGAACACCCAGCTAATAATGCTGATGCTAGTAGACCGATCAGGAGAGTTTTACGCAGTTGCATGTCTGAAGATCCCTTTAATTGGATAAATTATTGAGTTTAAGTTCAACCAATGAGCGAATAGCGCCTGCATTTTCATCATTCAATGCATTACGATAAGCGGCGGCTGCACCTGCATTATCGCCTTTTTTCGCTAATACATCACCACGGATATAATTTTTCATTCCATCCCATGCTTTACTTTTCACTTGCTCTAATGAAATTAACGCAGCATCAGTTTTATCTAATGCCAGTTGCACACGTGCTAAGCGAAGGTTAAGCATATCTGCAAATGCTTCATTCTTTACCATAGATATTGCTTTAGTCAGGTGAGTTTCACCTTTGGCTAAATCGTTGGCATCAATCGCTAATTGAGCTAACTCTAAAGAGGCTAAAGCACCATAAATATCGTTAGTTTCAGAAACAAATTTTTCGGCTAATGCGATATTTTCAGGCGTTGGTTTCGTTAATGCTTCATTTATTGTTGCAAATTCACCCGCACTTTCTTGTAGACGGTTGGCTTGATGTGATTGCCAATATTTCCAACCCCAAATTCCACCCACGCCAATGACAATAGCGAGAATGATCGTTAAACCATAATTTTTTAAAAACTGTTTAATTGCATCAACTTGTTCGTTTTCGGTGCTATAAACTTCCACAAGTCTCTCCTTAACCTAATAACAGCGTCAATTGTTGGGCCAGTTCGCTACGCGATACAATGGTCTGTTCACCTGAACGTAAATCTTTCACGGCTACTGTGCCAGCGTTAATTTCATCTTCACCTAAAATTAACGCGATTTTAGCACCATGTTTATCAGCACGTCCTAATTGCTTTTTAAAATTGCCTTTACCGTGATTGGTCATTAAGCGCAATGTAGGTAATTGATCACGGATTTCTTCTGCCAGCATTAATGCTGCACTTTGGCTATTATCACCAAAAGACGCAAGGTAAACATCAGCGACATGAGTATCAGCAACAAACTCAGGATTAACCGCTTGAACTAATAAGATCATGCGCTCCATCCCCATGGCAAAACCGACCGCGGGCGTTGGGTGTCCACCTAATTGTTTCACTAATCCATCATAGCGACCACCCGCACATACCGTTCCTTGTGAACCTAATGCACTGGTTACCCATTCAAAAACAGTACGGTTATAATAATCTAAGCCTCGGACTAAACGCTGATTAACACGATAAGTAATACCTACAGCATCAAGTAATGCACATAAACCATCAAAGTGTTCTCTTGATTCGTCATCAAGATAATCGAAAAGTTCAGGCGCATCATTCAATAAAGTCTGAATTTCAGGATTTTTAGAGTCTAAAACACGTAATGGGTTAGAATACATACGACGTTTGCAATCTTCATCTAATTGATCAACGTGTTGCTCTAAAAATGCGACTAATGCTTCACGGTATTTTGCCCGCGCTTCGAGTGAACCAATAGAGTTCAGTTCTAAAGTCACGTGCTCTGCAATACCTAAAGCCTTCCACCAGCGTGCCGTTAACATAATCAGTTCAGCATCAATATCAGGCCCTTGTAGGCCAAATACTTCTGCACCTAATTGGTGAAATTGGCGATAACGACCTTTTTGAGGGCGTTCATAACGGAACATTGGCCCTAAATACCATAAGCGTTGCTCTTGGTTATAAAGTAAACCATGTTCAATTCCTGCGCGGACACAACCTGCGGTATTTTCAGGACGTAAGGTTAAGCTTTGTGCGTCTTCACCTCGATCGGTAAAAGTATACATTTCTTTTTCAACAACATCGGTCACTTCACCAATTGCTCGCTGAAATAGAGGGGTATGCTCTACGATAGGTGTTCTAATTTCACTAAAACCATAACCGGCTAAAATTTGTTTTAGCGTATTTTCGATTTTCTGCCATACCCGCGTATCAGCAGGTAGGTAGTCATTCATACCACGAATGGCTTGGATTTTTTGTGCCACTTTTTTTCTCTAATAGTTATTAATTGATCAATAAACTGATTATAGAAGCGAAAACAATCAGTATTCAATGTGAAATCAATAGTAATACAGGCTCATTAGTTAATGAGCCTGTTAATTGCGTGTTATTTATCCAATTGATTTATATTAATTCGGAGGTTGCCGTCAAGCATTGCCGCTTTTGTACGGATTTTCGCCTCTAATAAATCAATCATATTACTATTATCAAGACGCTCTTTTTGTCTTACACCGTCTTCATAAAAACCACTGCGTGTTTTAGCTCCGGTTACACCTAGTGTAGAAACCTCCGCTTCACCAGGACCATTAACCACACAGCCAATAATAGAAACATCCATTGGTGTAATGATATCTTCAAGACGTTGTTCTAATTCATTAACTGTACCAATAACATCAAACTCTTGACGAGAGCATGTTGGGCAAGCAATAAAATTGATACCACGAGAGCGAATACGTAATGATTTTAAGATATCAAAGCCAACTTTTACTTCTTCAACCGGATCTGCGGCTAAAGAGATACGTAAAGTATCACCGATACCTTCTGATAGAAGGATCCCAAGGCCAATAGCTGATTTCACTGATCCGGCTCTTGCACCACCAGCTTCGGTGATCCCTAAATGTAAAGGCTGATCAATTTTCTTCGCTAATAAACGATAAGAATCAACAGCAAGGAAAACGTCAGAAGCTTTTACACTGACTTTAAACTGATCAAAGTTCAATTTATCTAAGATATCAACGTGGCGCATAGCCGATTCAACTAGCGCTTCAGGGGTTGGCTCACCATACTTTTCTTGAATATCTTTCTCTAGTGACCCCCCATTCACACCAATACGAATGGGAATATTACGATCCCGGGCACAATCGACAACTTGACGAATACGCTCTTCATTACCAATATTACCAGGATTAATACGTAAACAATCGACACCATATTCAGCAACTTTAAGTGCAATACGATAATCAAAATGAATATCAGCGACCAAAGGTACTTTCACTTGTTGCTTAATTAGTTTGAATGCTTCAGCCGCATCCATAGTTGGTACAGAAACACGTACAATATCCACCCCAACACGTTCCAGAGACTTAATCTGGTTTACAGTCGCTTCAACGTCTGTTGTTCGTGTGTTCGTCATCGACTGTACCGCGATAGGAGCCCCATCGCCAATAGGTACATTACCAACATAAATTCGCGTCGATTTACGACGAATAATAGGTGATTCTTTATGCATTGATTAATTCTCCCATGCTTCCATGCTTGCTCAAATGTATAGTCAGATTAAGCGCTCGGTACTGTTATTTTTGCTATTTTTCCAGTAAAACGGCTTAAGTCAACAGCTTCACCATTAAACTGTAAACGAGTAACAGAAGGTGCGCCTATTTTTAGTTTATAAGGTTGCTCACCATTAAATTCCAAACGGTCACCGGCTTTCTTAATACCATTAAATAAAACTTTATTTTGAGCATTACGAATTTCTAACCAGCATTCACCATCAAACATCAAGACCAGTTGATTTTCCACAATTGGTGCGGGTGTTGAATTGCCTTCAGCAGAATCAGCACGAGAAGTCGTTGATGTGGTTAATGGTGACACCGGTAATGGAACTGTTTTAACTTCTGCCTCAGGTGTGGCATTTGTTACTGATGGCTCGGCAACCTTATTAGCCTGATTATCTACTAATGGAGAAGCAGGCACTTGTACATTTTCACCCTCAGATGATGGGCTATTATTATCTAAGGTTGATAAAGGAGATTCTATCGTATTGGTGTTTTCTTGCGGACTATTTTGTCCTATGTCTTGCGAAGCCATAGAGACTAATTCTTGTTGATCGGCTTGATGCCCCTGCCACCACCATAAACCGACTAAAGCTATCATTGCTATTACAATAACCCAAGTCAATTTCATCAACCAGCCTTCACGCTTTTTATGACGCTTACCCAATGAGTAATTTTGTGTTGTTGTGACTTTGACTTGTTTTATTGGGGCTTGTTGATCAATTAGACCTAGAATTGCGCTTTCAGGAACACCGACAAGTTTTGCATAAGAGCGCATATAACCACGTAAAAATGTCGGTGCAATACCAGAAGAGATAGTATCAGCTTCAATTTCACATACTGTTGTTAACTTCAAACAAAGTCGATCAGCAACAGTCTGCTGAGTTAGCCCCGCTTTTTCACGTGCCTGACGTAAAAGTTGACCCGCTGTTAATTTCACTTCTTCGGTTTTGTTTTCAGTATTCATTAGCAATCTAGGCACTGTGGCTATTGGATGTTTAACATTGATGAACACGAGAAAATACAGTTTTTAACGTCCTCATCGCGAATTTGGTGATTTTTGGTGTTCAGCATGCTGACAAACCAAATAATCTGACGGTATATCCTCAATTAACACATTATTGTTGTTTAATAAATTTTGTTCACAAAGGAAATTACCATAAAACCTTAATACATTAACATTTACTGGCTTCGACTTCATCGCTAATTTGTAATAATCTAGCGCCTGAATAGGATTTCCCAATAACTGGGATGTTAATGCCATTCCTAAATTTGCTTCAGGATGCTCAGGCATCACTGACAGCACTTTTTGAAAATGATATTGGGCTATCTGATATTGTTGCTCAGCCAGATAAGCTTCCCCTAATTGAAGACGAAGAGGCACTGCAACATGTTTTTTATTTGCTGTTGATTGGCAGCCTATTGTCAATAACACCAAGCAGATAGCAACAACCTTTGATGACATCCTTATCATCGTTATCTTCCTTAAATTAATCCATTCTTGCAACTCTCTACTTTGTTTTAAAACCACAGCACAAAGCGAGAGTTACCCACCTCTATCAGACTGCTTTTACTGAAATTGGTTCACCTTGCAGACGTTTTTTCAGAGTACGCTTAGTTCGGTCAATCACATCACCAGCAAGTTGACCACAGGCAGCGTCAATATCATCACCACGAGTTTTACGTACAATAGTGGTGAAACCATATTCCATTAACACTTTAGAGAAACGATCAATGCGACTATTAGAACTGCGTCCATAAGGTGCGCCTGGGAACGGGTTCCATGGAATTAAGTTGATTTTACAAGGTGTATCTTTTAAGCACTCTGCTAATTGATGTGCTTGTTCAGTGCTGTCATTAATATGATCAAGCATGACATACTCAACAGTAACTCGACCTTGGTTTGCATTAGATTTAGCAATATAACGACGCACACCATCAAGAAACATTTCAATATTATATTTCTTGTTAATAGGGACAATTTCATCACGAATATCATCTGTTGGTGCATGCAATGAAATCGCTAAAGCAACATCAACCGCATCAGCTAATTTATCTAATGCAGGTACGACACCGGATGTAGACACGGTGACTCGACGTTTAGATAACCCAAAGCCAAAGTCATCCATCATAATTTCAAGAGCCGGAATAACATTGTTAAGGTTAAGTAATGGTTCACCCATTCCCATCATAACAACATTAGTGATTGGACGACGGCCTGTCTCTTTTAAAGCACCAATAATTTTAGCAGCACGCCACACTTGGCCGATAATTTCAGAAACTTTAAGGTTACGGTTAAAACCTTGTTGTGCCGTTGAACAGAATTTACACTCTAACGCGCAACCCACTTGTGACGAAACACATAACGTCGCACGATCATCTTCAGGAATATAGACTGTTTCAACTTGTTGAGAGCCTACTTTAATCGCCCACTTAATAGTGCCATCCGCAGAGCGTTGTTCTTCAGACACTTCAGGTGCCTTGATTTCGGCAATCTCTTTTAACTTCGCACGCAGCACTTTGTTGATATCTGTCATCTGATCAAAATCATCATAGCAATAATGGTATATCCATTTCATGATTTGATCAGCGCGGAAAGGCTTTTCGCCCATAGAGACAAAAAGCTCACGCATCTGTTTACGATTTAAATCTAACAGATTGATTTTTGTTTTTTGATTCACAGTATTTTCTTTAGAAACAGCGACAGAAGCGCTTGGCGCTGGAGTGGTAGATTGGGTCATGACATTGCCTCGTTGTTACACTATGCGGCCTACGTTAATAAAAATCTATTAACGGGATACTTATTAATTAATAAAAAGACGCCCTATTAAAGATTAACAGGGCGTCGCATTGTACATTTTTTCGTATACAGATGCTAATAAATTAGCGTGGGCAAATTTCGTTTTCAGTAAAGAAATAAGCAATTTCACGCGCAGCTGAAGCTTCTGAATCTGAACCATGCACTGCATTTTCTGTAAAGCTATCCGCGTAATCAGCACGTAAAGTACCCGCTAAAGCGTTATCAGGATTAGTTGCACCCATTAAGTCACGATGACGTTGGATAGCATTTTCGCCTTCTAATACTTGTACCATGATAGGGCCAGAAGTCATAAACTCAACTAAACCATCAAAGAAAGGACGGCCTTTATGCTCTTCATAAAAACCTTCTGCTTGTTCACGAGTTAAATGCAACATTTTGGCTGCTACGATGCTGAAACCCGCACTTTCAAAGCGGTTATAGATTGCACCAATAACATTTTTTTTCACTGCGTTTGGTTTGATAATAGAAAAAGTGCGCTGAATAGCCATGTATTACCTCAAAATATTGTATTAATAACAACTTATGTTGCCTGTTTTTATCGCAGATCATGGAAAAACAGCTCAAAACCGTATCCCCTGCAAAAATAAGGGATTGATTATAGGGGGATAACAATAAATTGCACAGATGAAATCCCGCTTTTTTTAAAAAACTGTGGCAAAAAAGTTATAATTTATCGATTTAATCACATTTTTTGCCTTCATTTGATTAAACTCTGCACTTATTTAACGAAAACTGAAATTCACCATATCCGTTTGCCCGCTAAGATCAAGCACCGAAAGTTGGTATTTGCCACGTTTTTCTAATAAATAAGAGAACGTTGCCCCATTTTCAGTTTTACCGATTTGTTCACCATTTAAAAACCACCACTGCATACCACTTCCCCCTTGTGTAGAAACCGTTATTTCAAGCTGAGTTTCACCAGGCAATGGACGCAATAAATCCCCTTTTCTTATCCCAGAGATATACAATGGGATCATATCTTCTTTAATCGGTGGACATGTTAATGAAATTGGTGGTAATCGTTTTGCTCTACGCTCTTTTTCAGGCAACCAAGCATCTAATGCTATCGGCCATAAAGCAATATCCTTTAATTGAGCACCAGGACAATTAGACCCTGTACGTTTTCCTTCTTTATCTATCCATACTTTTTCATTGATGCCTAAAATGCCCTCTTGGCTTTCATTCAATAGTGTTGGGGGAATAGTATTATCAAGGATCCAGCTTCGTCGGCTGACTCGGCAGTTACTATCTTCTTTAGGCAAAGCTTTTCCCGTTGGCCAACAAATAGCTGCGGCTGAGACACTATTTGGCCTAGGATCAACAGGAGGCCGCTGTTTATTTTGATAAAAATAACTCGTCAATAAATTATTAACTTGATTCATTATCGGTACAGCAGTTGCAAATCCAAACTGCCCCGCAACAGGTGTGCCATCAGGTCTCCCCACCCAAACACCAATGGTATAACGCGCATTAACGCCTATCGACCATGCATCACGATAACCATAACTTGTTCCTGTTTTCCAAGCCAAAGGAACAACCGCTGAAATAGCACTATCAGGACGAGGCCGTGCCTCTCCCGCTAAAATTCGCCGAATGATCCACGCAGCACCGGGTGACATTAACATACGTTCATTGATGGTTTGCTCTGGCGTAAAACGTAACGGCGCGGTCTTTCCATGCCTTGCAAGCGCACTAAAAGTCGCCACTAATTGATCCATTCGTGTTGCTGTTCCTCCTAAAATAAGCGCTAAATTAGGTTCAGAGCCATAAGGAAAACGCATTTCAAGGTGATTATGTCGCAACTTAGCTGCAAATTTTTTTGCGCCGTAAGCTTCTATTAATTGTACTGCAGGTAAATTTAATGAACGACTAAGGGCTTCACTGGCACTCACGGCACCGTTAAATCCAGTATCAAAATTACCAGGACGGTAATCTTCAAAACGGCGCGGAACATCTTGTAATAGTGATTCTGCATGGATCAATCCTTCATCCAAAGCAAGACCATAAATAAAAGGCTTTAAAGTTGATCCCGGCGAACGCCATGCACTTATCATATCAACATGCCCAAAGCGTTGATTATCATTAAAGTCTGCCGATCCAACATAGCCTTTAACACTCATATCCGTGTGATCGACCACAAGTATTGCCAGAGAAGTTTTATCGGCTAGCTGATATTTCCACTGTTTGGCTAGCTCTTCTAGTTGTCGCTGAAGATTAATATCAATCGTGGTTGTGATCACCGGCGCTTTTTGCTCGTTATACATACGCCGAGCCAATAATGGCGCGAGTTGTGGCGTTTGTCTTGGTGCAAGTAGCACTTGCTCTTGCTTTATTTCAGCCACTTTCTCTTTGGGCCAAATTTGATATTCCGCTAATCTATCTAATACTTTATCCCGTGCAGCTTGAGCACGCTCTGGATACCGGTCTGGCCTTAAACGACTGGGTGCTTGAGGTAATACCGCCATTAATGTTGCTTCACCTGCTGATAAATCAGCGGGAGATTTACCTAAATAGGCCCAACTTGCAGCGCCAATCCCTTCTAAAGTGCCACCAAAAGGTGCACGGTTAAGATAAATTTCTAAAATCTCATCTTTCGAGTAATACCATTCAAGCTGTAATGTCCGCCATAATTGTTTTAATTTTCCCCCTAAAGTCCGTGAGTGGGGGTCAATCAAACGCGCGACTTGCATTGAAAGCGTACTACCTCCAGAAATAATTTTTCCCGAGCTTAAGTCTTGCCATGCGGCACGTAAAATAGCTATAGGGTTAACGCCGGGGTGCTGATAAAACCAGCGATCTTCATAAGCTATCAAGGCCTGCAAATATTCAGGGGAAACATCAGAAAGGGTAACGTGATAACGCCATATTCCTTCTTTATCAGCAAAACGCCAAAGTGGTGTTCCATCTTCAGCCGTTACTATGGTGGCGATTTGAGGCTCGGGATCTGGCAGTGGCCAGATCTTATCTGCTATCCATAGCAATAATAGTGTTACTAATAGAAAAATAACGCTCGCGGCGATTAACCGCTTATATCCTAGTTTCATTCAATCACTCAAAGGAAAAAGCCCTTTCCGAAGAAAGGGCTGTCTAGCTTAAGGCACAACATCAATTTTATTTTTTGTTGCCCCTACGGCACGCCAATAAGGCACATACATTGACTCAACTTGCGGTGGCGGTACTTGATAACTCCCCGGAGTTACCGCTCTTGCTAAGTAAAGTAATGTCGTAGGACGATATTTATCAACCGCTATTGCAGCAACAAAACGATCATCACGATATTCAAGATGTTTAATATTGGCTTGTCCCATATCATCAATAAACTCCTGCAAATCAGCAGCGCTATCGCTTAAGCTTGCGCTACTTGATGCTAAGTTTTGATTTTCAATTTCAAGCCCCGCTGGTAATAGATCAACCACTAAGGCATCAGGTACATCTCTATTAGCTGAAACCTCTAATTTTACCACCAGCATTTCACCACTTTGTAAGCGATTAGGATCGACTCGATTGCCTTTTAGATCGTAATAACTACGATTGATCTTCAATACATTGCTATAAGGCGCTGGGGCAACTTTTGGATATCCGACAACATTCATTCGAGAGTAAATGGTTGTACCACCTTGGTTATTTAGCTCTAAACCTTCTTGCAATTGCGTTGCTGTCAATGCTTCATTAACTGCGCGATCACTACTCATTGCTGGCACTTGACGATTAATGGTTACTTCCCAAGGCTTCTCTGCCATATCAATAAAGAAACGCCCAGCAAGGTATAGTGAGTTACTCTCTTGTGTAGAGAACCATTCACGCCCTGTTAAGTTATCAGATAATGTAATAACACTGGCATCACGAGTTTGAGTTTCCAAATTGTTTTCACTGAGTAACGCAATAATCAACGCTTGGTCACGAATAGTACTGCCGTAATCACCTAAACCGTAATTATATTTACGTGGCATGGTGACCCCTTCAGCAATTAGGCTTTCAGCACGAGAGTTATCTCCCATCAATTTCAAAGCAACACCTAACTGCACAAGCGCTAAACCACTACCTGCTTGATTACGTTCTAGATATAAACGGCGCAATTCTCCCAAAGGGGCTTTTTGCTGATTAGCCAGAACTAAAGCCGCATATGCTCTTGCTGAGAATCGAGCCGCATCTTGGTTAACCACATACTCTTCATTAACAATGTTTTTATCTTGTAAATAACGTAGTAGACGATCATTTGCCCGTTTTAATGCCTCAGTAGGAACTTCGTAACCTTGTTGAGACGCTCTAAATAAGAAATCTGTTGCATACGCCGTTAACCAAAACTCTTCACGCCCACCTTGATCCCACAAGGCAAATCCTCCTTCGGATTTTTGCATTGTTAGGATATGAGCAATCCCTTTTTCTATGGCTTCTTTTCTTTGCATATCTGTTTGTGTTTTGATCCCCAATTGCTTCAACTCTTTCTCTGTTGAATACAAGGATGGATATAATCCACTAACAGTTTGCTCAAGACATCCATAAGGATATGCAAATAACTCTCTAACATAACGCGCTACCTGTAACGGAGGGCGACTGGTAAGTAATAATTCCCCCTCAAGCGTTGAGCGATTAAATTGATTTAATGCTTCGTTTGGTAGGCGCCAAGACTCACCATCTGCTAATGTATTGGCGTAATGTATTGTCTCAGCAGGATACGCAGGGCGTACACCTATTTTCCAAGTATTTTGATAAGGTTTTATCTCTTCATTAGGTACTTTAATACCATAAATAGACAGGGAAAATTCTCCTTGGCCAAATCCATGTTTTGCCGTAATAGGGATTTGAACTTGAGTTCGTTCACCTTTCGATAATGAAACAGTTTTACTGTCGACACCCGCTAAATCAACTAATCCTGATGCCGTATAATTTAACGTAATAGATTGTGGTGCATCCGTTAAGTTAGTTAAATCTAATGACAGTAACGCATCATCTCCCCCAGCCATAAAGCGTGGTAATGAGAGTTGAGTAACTAATGGCGCGGCAACAACAACTTTACCTTCTTGGCTACCAAATTTATCCGCAGTCCATGCTTGAGCCATAAGGCGGACTTCACCATTAAACTCAGGTATAGGTAAAGAAACCTCACCTTCACCTTGTGCATTTAATTTTACAGGTGTGGCTTGTTGAGCAATAATTTGCACATCTGTTAATGGCTTTTTACCACCACGAGATAATGCGCTTTCTTCGCTTCCATCACCACCAAAACGTAGGTTAGCTAAACGCCCTTCACCTTCAATTAACTGACCATAAACATCGTATTGATCAACGCTATAGCGCTTACGACCAAAGAAAGCTTCGTACGGATCAGGCGTTTTATAGTCGGTAATATTTAAGACACCTGTATCAACTGCAGACACTAATACATTGATGTTTTCCGGCAATGGCTGGCCTGCAACGGGCTTAGCTTTAATCCGAATTTTTAGATCTTGATTTGGACGAATTTTTTCAGGTGCATCCAGTGCAATATCTATACGGCGATTGTTATCTTGTAGTGGTAAATGCAAAATACCTACTGCACGTTTTACCGTCGCTTGTTTGGATGTATCCCCCGGTCTTACCACCATCGAAGTCAAATATAAATCGTGTCTTGCCCACTCTTTATTAATAGGTACTTCAACATCAAGCCCTTTTTCAGGTACATCAATCTCTTGCCACCATAGCGGCCCATCACTCGATTCTAATAGCACATAACCTTTACCAGGATGAGGGGCTGCAATATTGAGTTTGACTTTTTCACCCGGTAAGTAACTCTCTTTATCTAATTTTAATTTAACTTGATCAGGTCTTACTGCCCCGGTTCCGCCTGTATTATCCATCCAAGAATAGCCCGCCCAAAAACGTAAGCTACTGACAAGTTCTGTTTTAGGATCGACCACTTCTATACGATAAGAGCCCCATTCAACAGGGAAAGCCACTTTTGCGGTACCATCTTTAGCAATTTTGATAGTCTGCTCATCCATTTGCAGATCTTTTTGATTGTAGCCAGACTCCCAACCATTTGAATTAGACCAACGCCAATAATAATCATAACGTTCGTAAATAAATCTTACTTTTAGGTCATCAGCAGGTAATTTTTTACCCTCTTGATCGGTATAAACGATTTCAAACTCCGCCATTGAGTTTTCATCAACACTATAGCCTGATTTATATTTATCATTACGGTAGTCATACACCTCTTTTTTAGCAAAAACAGGGCGAATTCCCGCAAGATGTGTCGCTGGCCATACCGCTTGTTGATAACGGCGAGTAACAGGACGCCCTCCGGCTTCAAGTAAGCTTGCTTGTAAGATAATATTAATCGGTGATTTCACTTCAGCATAACGGTCTTTATCAACCGTTAATGCCCCTTCACCATCCGTATCAAGATTAAGTTCAAATTCATCTAATAAACGACTTAAATTTTCATCTTTTACGGCACCAAATTCATAACCCGGCAGTTGACTGACGGCTTCTCGCGAAGCTTTTAAAAAAACCTGCCCTTGTAAGCGATTATCTGCTGCCGGTGCACCATAAAGATAACGACCTTTAATATCAAAATAAGCATTATTACCACTGAGTAAAATGCCTTTTTTACCGGTGATCTCTAATGCCATACGCTCAGGCATAAAATCTTCAACTTGGAATTGGTAGAAGCGTGGAGTGCCATCGCCTAAATCAAAACGTAATTTCCGAATACCTGTACTCTCATTTTCAGGGATCATCAGTTTCAACTGATAAAAACCATTTTCAGGTTGCCAAACAAAACTACGGGAAACCTGACCATCCGTTTTTAATAAGTCAACTTTAACAGGTTGCTCTTTAATCGGGTTTCCATCACCATCTCGCAATAAACCATTAACGATTAAGGTTTCGCCGGGGCGGTACAGATCGCGTGGACCAAAAACAAAAAATTGTTTGCTATAACCTTGTGGCCCGCCGATATCAAATTCGGATAAATCAAGGGCTGGTTTACGCAAATCAATCATACTGGTTTGCCCATTACGAATAGCGAGTAATAAACGTGCTTTATCACTCTTTTCTAATGTGGCATGCCCTTGATTATCAGTTTTTGTTTTAGATATTAAATTACCTTTTTCATCTAAAAGACGAATTTCAATATTGTCTAATGCTGCGCCATTTTTCAGGGATTGAGTAAAAATATCTAGCGTATTAAGGTAGCTATGTACTGATAAACCGATATCACTAAAAGTAAATACCGTTGCCGGCATGGTATAGGAGTATTTACCTGCCTGCTGCATTACAGCGATATAGACACCCTCTTTTTTCAGGGCTTCAATAGATTTGAGTGGTAATAAGACATTTTCACGGGTGTTTTTTTCTGTATCAAGTTCAAAGCGCCCGCTATACACCAAATCCGCTTGTGACAGAAAATCGTCTGATTCCCAATAGTTAATATTAGAGCGGCTTTCCCATTGAGTTAAAAATTGTGTTAACCGATCATCTTTAACTCGAAAAAAGTTAACATCGACTTGTTCGACATTTAATGCGCTAATTGGCAAACCTTCCGTTGCTTCTAACGGTAATAATGAGCCTTTACTGGTAAAGCCAACCGATGGAAAAATCTCTTCTGTAGTAAATTTTTGGCTAAATGGCTCTACTAATTTACGTTCGTTAATTCCTTTAATTTGAGCATCAATAGTCAGGTTTAACTCTGTTGAAGGTGGCAAATGGCGGAATCGTAACTCCATCAGATTATCAGATAGCTCCCAAGCCCCTTCTAATTTACCTTTTTTAGTATCAACAAGACGGATAACATCATCAAATTTCTGGTCAGGATCGAGTGGTACTGAAAAAGTCACTACCATCGTACTTGCGCCATCGCGTTGTAATTCAGAGGCATCTAATACAGTCACCTCTTTACCTGCATAACGACGAGCAAGTTCATTGCGCACTTCTTGGCTAGTTAATGCAGTTTGATTATTCGTTTTGGTTGTAACTGCGGTTTTATCACCAAGTTGTGTTGTCGTTTGTTGCGATGTGCTTTTTTGTTCCGCAACTTGTGTTGGTTGTGAGTTATCACTCGTCGAAGATTGCTCATCTTCTGTTTTGTTATCATCACAGCCTGTTAAAGCTAATGCTGAAGCCAGTACCACTGCAAGTGTACACCAACGGTACCCTCTTTTTTCCGTGTACTGTCTAAATTGATCTCGATTCATATCCATTTCCTTTAATTCAACCCCTGAATTATATGATGTTTTATGCAGGCTATAATAATATACAACGTATTAAGTAAATTAATTATCTAATACTACAGCCTTATTTAGGCTTTACTAATTATTTGTTTGTGCGTTTTTAAGCAAAATAATAGTAAAACAAAGAGTTACATATAAATGCAAACCATTTGCTATTTTAATCATTTTCTTATTATAGGGTAAAAAAAAGCGATATCTGATGAGATATCGCCTAAACTGCAAAAAACTAGGTTAGGTATTCAAATTAACGATTGGAATACCCTTACGAAGAAAGCCCCCTAATTTGCGTTGATAAAAAGGTGTTACATGGTGAGTCATAAAATGACTTACACCTTGCTCATCTTTATTCACAAAACAGAAATCCAGAGATTGTCCTTCTTCTAGATGCTCAAAAGCGGCTTCAGCAGCTTGTGGGAGTATCTGAGCAATAATATTTTCTTCTCCAGTGATTTCTAGCCCAATCAAATAAAATGACTCATCATCACCTTGCTCCAAAGCATTAACAATAAATGCACGACGAATAGGCTTATGTTGACCAAAAAATTCGCTCAATGCTTGTGTTAATTTTTCAGGCTGTGGCTCAAGCACACTCAGTTGTAGAGAAGAACCTTCAACAGCAACAATTTCTTGTACTTCAAATTGTTCAGATACATCCATTACAAACTCCAAATCACATAATGTTTATTATTTTGCTTTTGTTAATAATAAATTAGCGATAGAACGAACACCATATCCTGTTGCCCCAGCTGCCCATTGCTCTACAGATGATTTTCTGTAAGTTGCTGAACAGTCGATATGTACCCAGCCTTTTTTATAATCTTTCACAAAGTGAGAAAGGAAAGCGGCTGCTGTACTTGCGCCTGCGGTATGTGAAGGTGCGGCAATATTATTGAGATCAGCAAAACTTGATGGTAACTGGCTACGATGGAAATCAGCTAATGGTAAGCGCCAGAACAGTTCATTTTCTTGATCTGCACTTGCTAATAATTCATTCGCTAATTTATCATCAAAACTTAATACAGAGTGATAATCATTACCTACGGCCACTTTAGCTGCACCTGTCAATGTTGCCGCATCGATAATCAATTCAGGGGCAAAGTTGCTAGCATCAATTAAACCATCTGCTAAAACTAAACGACCTTCTGCATCCGTGTTCATGATTTCAACGGATTTACCATTACGATAACGGATAATGTCTCCCAACTTAAAGGCATTACCGCTAACCATATTATCAGCAATACATAGCAATAGTTTTACGCGTTTATTTAAACCTCGTGTAATAGCTAAAGCCAAAGCACCTGCTAAGGTTGCAGCACCGCCCATATCCGCTTTCATAGAATTCATGGAAGAAGAAGGTTTGATGCTATATCCGCCTGAATCAAAGGTGATCCCTTTACCAACAAGACAGGCAAAGATAGGGGCTTCGGCATCTTTAGTTGGATTAAAATCTAATGCTAAATAGACGGGATCACGTGAAGAGCCTCGACCTACAGTATAAATTCCCGCATAGTTCTGATCTCGAAGATCAGCCCCTTTGGTGATTTTATAGCTGATATCTTCTTTATCTAAACCACAAAACAGATCAACAGTACGCTGTGCCAGTTGTTCTGGCCCTAACTCTTCTGCTGGGGTATTTATTGTGTCACGCACCCAATCAACAATGCGGATACGCGACTCTAATTCTTTTTTGTCCGCTTCACTTAATTGTGGCCATTCGATTGAACGTGCGCCTTTAGGTGCTCTAAAACCTAACCAAAACGCCCAACTACGTTCTAAATCCCAGCCGTCACCAACTAGAGCAACATTACGAATACCTTGACCATCAATTTTGCGTCCACCACGCTGAATGGCCCCTAAGCGGTTTTCTTCCGTTAAGTGAACGGTCATGCCAGTTTCGTTAGTGCTAATTAGTGCTTTTTCTCCCCAACATGCTGCTGCAGGTTCATTAGACAGCATGATAGGCATAATTTGTTTATTCATTTATTATCTCACTTATTATTACTGATGGCAGTTAACCTATTCAGACTACCAGATATTTACCTTTTAGCGTGATCAATTTACTGCAAAAAATCAGTCACGACCATTCTCATTAAAGCCTTTTAGCTAATTGCATGTTACTTTACGAGCAATATCCCATAAACAAACGCTGGTTACTCAGTCTTTTGAGGTATTTATTCCTCTTTTAAAGTTAAATCATACTGAGCAATAAAAACAAAAAGACTGGCAATTAACCAGTCTTTCGCATTAATCATTTACTCGATTATTCAAATTCATCAAGCCAAACTAATAAAATTGCTTCAAGAATTTTTTCATTCGATTTTTGTGGATCATCATCAAAATCGTCTAATTGGCAAATCCACTGATGCATATCGGTAAAACGAACGGTTTTTGGATCTGTATCGGGGTAGAGATCATAAAGCGCTTCCCCTATTTCACGTGTATCACTCCATTTCATTTTAAACTCCTAAAATCAGTGTTCTCTCGCATGGTTGATAGAATATTTAGGTATTTCAACGACTAAATCTTCATCAGTTACCTTCGCTTGGCAACTTAAACGACTTTCTGGCTCTAATCCCCACGCTTTATCTAACATATCGTCTTCCAGCTCTGTACTTTCATCAAGAGAATCAAAACCTTCACGAACGATACAGTGACAAGTGGTACACGCACACGACATTTCACACGCATGTTCAATCTCAATGCCATTACGTAATGCAACATCAAGAATAGACTCACCTTCAGTGGCATCAACAACAGCACCTTCCGGGCAAAGTGTGCTATGGGGTAAAAATACAATTTTAGGCATAGTTATATCTCATCCACAGAATGACCTGCCAACGCTTGACGAATGGAAGTATCCATACGACGCGCAGCAAATTCCTGAGTTTGCTTATCCAGTTGTTTAATGGCGTTTTCAATGGCAACAGGATCTGTTCCCTCAACGCTTTCTATTAAAGTATCTACAACATTATCGATAGCCGTTTTCTCATCTTCAGTTAAGAGATGAGCATCTTCTTGTAATGCTGCGGTTAAACTTTCTAACACGCGAGCGGCTTCGACTTTTTGCTCGGCAAGACGACGAGCTTGTAAATCTTCTTTGGCATTTTCCATTGAAGATTGGATCATATTAGCGATTTCTGTATCACTAAGACCATAAGAAGGTTTTACCTGTACTGAGGCTTCAACACCAGTGGATTTTTCCATCGCACTAACGCTTAATAAACCATCAGCATCCACTTGGAAGGTAACACGTATATGTGCTCCCCCCGCCGCCATTGGTGGAATACCCCGCAAAGTAAAACGAGCTAATGAGCGACAATCACTCACCATTTCACGTTCACCCTGTACCACATGAACACTCATGGCAGTTTGACCATCTTTAAAAGTGGTAAATTCTTGTGCTCTCGCAACAGGGATAGTGGTATTTCGTGGGATCACTTTTTCAACCAGCCCGCCCATGGTTTCTAAACCTAATGAGAGCGGAATAACATCCAACAAGAGCATTTCGCTATCAGGTTTATTACCCACCAGAATATCTGCTTGAATAGAGGCACCAATAGCAACAACTTTATCAGGGTCAATCGAAGTTAATGGTTCACGTTTAAAATAATCGCCTACCATTTGGCGCACCAGCGGCACGCGAGTTGATCCGCCCACCATAACCACTTCGAGCACTTCATCCACGTCAATATCAGCATCTTTTAATGCTCGACGAACGGATAACAACGTACGTTTAACTAAAGGTTGAATTAATGATTCAAATTCAGCGCGGGTAATTTCCCCTTTCCAACCATTGATATTGATATCAGCCACATCATTATCACTTAAAGCGATTTTAGTTTCTGAGGCAATATCAAGTAATTGACGTTGTAAAATAACATCATTTTGATAGCCAAATCCCGCACGCTCTCTGATCCAGTCGGCTAACATCATATCAAAGTCATCACCGCCTAACGCAGTATCACCACCAGTTGCTAAGACTTCAAACACCCCTTTAGTTAAACGTAAGACAGAGATATCAAAAGTTCCGCCCCCTAAGTCGTAAACGACAATAGTGCCTTCTTTTCCGGAATCTAATCCATAAGCAATCGCGGCAGCAGTAGGTTCATTTAATAAACGTAATACATGTAAACCTGCACGACGTGCTGCTTCTTTAGTGCCTTGACGCTGTGCATCATCAAAATAAGCAGGTACAGTGACAACCACACCATCAAGTTCACCACCTAATGATTGTATTGCACGCTCTGCTAAGGCTTTTAAAATATCCGCAGAAACTTGAATAGGATCGACAATGCCAGCAGGTGTTTTAATTAATGGCAGTCCACTATCATTGTCATGAAAATGGTAAGGGAGGTTAGGATAACGACTGGTTATATCATTTAGCGAGCGCCCCAGCATTCGTTTTATTGAGCTGATGGTATTGGCGGGATCTTTTTCAGCTTCTTGTTTCGCCTGCCAGCCAACATTAATATTATCAACTTGATACTGCACAACAGATGGCAATAAATAGCGACCTTCACTATCAGAAAGCGCTTCGGCTTGCCCACTACGTACAGTGGCAACAAGTGAGTGTGTTGTTCCTAAGTCAATACCCGCAGCTAATCGACGCTGATGTGGCGCAGGTGTTTGTCCTGGCTCGCTAATTTGTAATAATGACATAACAATTTTCCTTAAAAACCATCAAACAAGCGTTCTTCAAGATGCTCGACTTGCTCTTTTAATTTCGCGAGAAAACGTAATTTTCTCACATTGTCTGCGGCAATGTCCCAAGTCTGACTGTCCAGTGTTTTCACCATTTCATCATAGCGTACAGTGTACATTTTCTCTAAGCGCGCAGAAAAATCAGCCAGTAAATTTTCAGCATCAGTACTATGCTCTATATCATCCAGCTCTTCACGAAGCGTAAGCTGCTCCATAAGAAAAGCCGTATCGTGCATCGTTTGTTGCTCATTAGCAATATCGATGCCCTGTAAAGAGAGCATATATTCAGCTCTTGAAAGTGGATTTTTTAAGGTTTGATAAGCCTGATTGATAGTCGAAGCAAACGAAATAGCTTGTACTTGCTCTTTGTCAGATTTACCCGCAAAACGATCGGGGTGATATTGACGTTGCATCTCTTGATAACGAGAAGCAAGCTGTTGTTTATCAATATCAAAACGATTAGGCATGCCTAATAGGGTGAAATAGTCCATACTTCTGCTCTTGGATTAATTGATATTAATACCGTGTATAAATATTGATTACACGGTAAAGCTTTCTCCACAACCACATTCGTTAGCCACGTTTGGGTTGTTAAACTTAAAGCCCTCGTTTAATCCTTCTTTAACGAAATCAAGCTCTGTTCCATCTAAATAGACCATGCTTTTACCGTCAATAATAACTTTCACACCTTTATCTTCAAAAACGGTATCTTCGTCATTGATGACATCAGCAAACTCAAGAACATAAGCCATCCCAGAACAGCCTGATGTTCTTACGCCTAAACGCAAACCTTCGCCTTTGCCACGATTAGCAAGAAAAGAGCGAACACGGTTAGCAGCGGCTTCTGTAAGGGAAATTGACATGGCACACCTCACTCATAAAGAACGAAAGCGGACACTGAAACATAACCTTCAGCATCCGCCAATATTTTATTTTTTTATTATAACAGGCAATTATTTGCCTTGGCGTTTGCTTTTATAGTCTGCAATCGCGGCTTTTATTGCATCTTCAGCCAGAATTGAACAGTGAATTTTCACTGGTGGTAATTCTAACTCTTCAGCAATTGCGGTATTTTTAATCGCTTCTGCTTCATCTAAGGTTTTACCTTTCATCCATTCGGTAACCAAAGAGCTTGATGCAATCGCTGAGCCACAACCATAAGTTTTAAAACGTGCATCTTCAATTACACCGTTATCATCAACTTTGATTTGTAGCTTCATGACGTCACCACAAGCTGGTGCGCCTACCATACCGCTCCCCACTGTAGGGTCGTTGTTATCAAATGAACCCACATTACGAGGATTTTCATAATGATCAATTACTTTATCGCTATAAGCCATGATTTAACTCCTGAAAACGTCTGATTAATGGTGAGACCATTCGATACTGTTGATATCAACGCCTTGTTTATGCATTTCCCAAAGTGGAGAAAGATCACGTAAGCGACCAATTGCACTGTGAATTTGTTCAATTGCATAATCGATTTCTTCTTCAGTGGTGAAACGACCTAAAGAGAAACGAATAGAACTATGTGCTAATTCATCGGTTAATCCTAAAGCACGTAGTACATAAGAAGGCTCTAAACTTGCTGATGTACAGGCTGAACCTGAAGATACAGCAAGATCTTTCAGTGCCATCATTAATGATTCACCTTCAACATAGTTGAAGCTGACATTAAGAATATTTGGCGCTGTATGTTCTAAAGAACCATTGATATACACTTCTTCAATATCTTTGATGCCATTCCATAAACGTAAACGTAATTCATTTAAACGTTTAGTTTCATCAGCCATTTCTTCTTTCAATATACGGTAAGCTTCACCCATACCCACAATTTGGTGAACGGCTAATGTACCTGAACGCATACCACGCTCATGCCCACCACCATGCATTTGAGCTTCTAAGCGAATGCGTGGTTTACGGCGAACATAAAGCGCACCAATACCCATAGGTCCGTAAACTTTATGTGCAGAAAGAGAAAGTAAATCGACTTTTAATTTGGAGAGATCGATTGGTAATTTACCAACGCTTTGCGTTGCATCAACGTGGTAAATAATGCCTTTGCTACGGCATAACTCACCAATAGCAGCAATATCTTGCACCACACCAATTTCATTATTCACGTGCATGATAGAAACTAAAATAGTGTCATCACGCATAGCGGCTTCGAGTTCTTTCAAATCAATTAAGCCATCGCTTTTTGGTGCTAAGTAGGTCACTTCAAAACCTTCACGCTCAAGCTGACGACAAGTATCTAAAATCGCTTTATGCTCAGTTTTTGATGTGATGATGTGCTTACCTTTTTTCTGATAAAAGTTTGCAACACCTTTTAGTGCCAAGTTATCTGCTTCAGTTGCCCCTGAGGTGAAAACAATTTCACGAGGATCAGCACCAATAAGATCAGCAATCTGATTACGAGCGATATCGATCGCTTCTTCAGCTTGCCATCCAAAACGGTGCGAACGAGAGGCTGGGTTACCAAAAATGCCGTCAATAGTCAGGCATTGCATCATTTTTTCAGCAACTCGAGGATCAACGGGTGTGGTTGCTGAATAATCTAGATAAATGGGTAATTTCATTGCTCACTAACTCCAAAGACGACAGATCTTCTTTAATAATTTTGTTTTGTTTGCCTAGAGATCGCCGTTAAACTCGCATATTAACAATGGTTTCTTGTAAACGACCATTGATAGCATGACGTTTTTCATTGTCTTGACGATCAGCGACATCCATAACCTCTTCGTTATTAACTAACTCTTCAAGGCTAATGCTGCTAAGGAAACTGGTAATACGATCACTTAAATCACGCCACAAAGTATGAGTCAGGCAACGATCGCCACCTTGACATCCTTCTTTATTACCCTGACAACGGGTAGCATCAACAGATTCATCAACTGCTGAAATGACTTGAGCAACAAAAATTTGCCCCGCTTCACGACCGAGTAAATAACCACCACCCGGGCCACGCACACTTGCGACTAATTCATTTTTACGTAAACGTGAAAAAAGCTGCTCAAGGTAAGAAAGGGAAATCCCTTGACGCTCAGAAATATCAGCGAGGGGGACAGGGCCTTGCTGCGAATGCAATGCAACATCAAGCATAGCAGTAACTGCATAACGCCCTTTTGATGTCAGTCTCATAACAAATACTCCGTGGTGAACAATAGTCAAATTGTGTCATTCCTGAGTAATTTAGTCAACTATTTATCTGAGTGTTTTAGTCAGGTATTAAGCTCAGCAACAATGACGCATGTTAATCAACTTAATCCTTTATTTCTTAGCCCATTTTTCAACGGATGTTAAAATACCACGTAAGATATGAAGCTCTTGTGTTTCTGGACGTGCGCGTGTAAACAAACGTCGTAAACGACTCATCACTTGTCCTGGATGTTTAGGACGAATAAAACCAGACTCATTAAGTACCTGCTCTAAGTGAACATAAAAGCGTTCAATATCTTCAGCGGGTGGATAATCAATCTCTGATGAAGCATTTTCCTCTTGTTTTTCCTGTTGAGCAAGTGCAGCCATGCGAATTTCATAACAAACAAGTTGCACCGCCATCGCTAAGTTTAAAGAGCCATATTCAGGGTTGGTAGGAATATAGAGGTGGTAATCACATTTTTGTAATTCTTCATTAGTTAAGCCTGTGCGTTCACGGCCAAAGATCACCGCCACGGGCTTATTTGCTGCCTCTTTTACGCAACGTTCACCACATTCACGAGGTGCTAGCATTGGCCAAGAGAGCGTACGATTACGCGCACTTGTTCCAATCACTAACCCACAGCCTTCAATGGCATCATCAATAGTATCAACAATATGAGCATTGCCAATAACATCGCTTGCCCCTGCTGATAAGGCTATAGAGTGAGAATCGGGTTTTTCTTTAGGATTAACAAAATAAAGATTCGTTAATCCCATGGTTTTCATAGCACGAGCTGTCGAGCCCATATTGCCTGTATGTGAAGTTTCGACAAGGATAATGCGAATATTTTCTAACATTGATTTCTAACTAATTGTTTTATGATCCATCTATTTTATCACAAATGTAGCCAAAAACGCGAACGCCTGTTATACTTCGCCTCGTTTTTTATCCCCGTTCTTTAACATCTTGTGGAAGATAACCATGCATCCGATGCTGAATATTGCCATACGTGCTGCACGTAAGGCTGGTAATTTAATCGCCAAAAATTACGAAAATCCTGAATCTGTAGAAACGAGCCAGAAAGGTACCAATGATTTTGTCACTAATGTTGATCGCGAAGCGGAACAGGCAATCATTGAAATCATTCGTAAATCTTATCCAAAACACACCATTATTACGGAAGAAAGTGGCGAGTTACTCGGTGAAGATCACGATATCCAATGGGTTATAGATCCACTTGATGGCACCACTAACTTTATTAAACGCCTACCACATTTTTCTATTTCTATCGCTGTACGTATCAAAGGTCGCACAGAAGTTGCTGTGGTTTACGATCCTATGCGTAACGAACTCTTCTCAGCTGTTCGTGGTCAAGGTGCACAATTAAATGGTTACCGCCTCCGTGGCTCTAATGCACGTGATTTAGATGGTGCTGTTTTAGCAACTGGTTTCCCATTCAAAGCAAAACAACATTCAGCAGCTTATATGAATATGCTGACTAAACTGTTTGTACCATGCGCTGATTTTCGTCGCACAGGTTCAGCAGCATTAGATTTAGCTTATGTTGCCGCGGGTCGTGTGGATGGCTTCTTTGAAATTGGTTTAAAACCTTGGGATTTCTTAGCAGGTGAACTTATTGCTCGTGAAGCGGGTGCAATTGTATCTGACTTTACTGGTAATCACGGCTATCTACAAACTGGTAATATTGTTGCGGGTAATCCTCGAGTTGTCCGAGCATTATTGGCAGAAATTCGTAGTGAATTAACTGATGCTTTAAAACGTTAATTTCATTAACGCAATACAGATTAAACATACCCCAAAAGACCATGGCAGATAATACCATGGTCTTTTTTATCACTCTTTTTAATACAAACTAGGCTAATTATTTTGCGGTTGTACTTTCGGTCTAATAAACATTGCAGGAATAGTTAAGGCCGCCATCAACCAGAAAATGAGGTATTCTTGGTTAGGGAGTTTTTCATATAACCATCCCGATACAATCGTCATAATAGCGATACTTCCCCCCATTGCTAGAGCAGAATAAACCGCTTGTAAACGAATAATTTCATGCTCTTGACGTGCAGTAATAAAACGCATTGCCGCTAAATGGCATACGGTAAATGTGCCACTATGCAAAATTTGTACAATAATAAGTGCCGGTAATGCTGTAAAACTGCCCATCATTCCCCAGCGCAATAGCCCTGCAAATGCTGAAAGTAATAATAAGTTTCGAGCACTCCAACGGCGGAATAAACGACGGCTAAACATAAAGACAACCACTTCAGCAACTACGCCTAAGGACCAAAGATAACCAATCGTTGCTGTATCATAGCCTGCTTTTTCCCAATAGAGTGCGCTAAAACCGTAATAAGCAGCATGAGCACCTTGTAGTAAAGAAACACATAATAGAAAACGCCAGACTGGGCCATCTGAAATCAGTTTCATAAATGAAACATGATGGTGTTCCGTTTTTTTGACCTTACCTTGGGGCATGATTTTCGGACGTAACATTGAGGTAAGGAATAATGCAAGAGTGCTGGCAATCAATCCATAAAGAATAATCGGGTGTCCAAAAGCATCAATCAATATCCCCAATAATGAGGAACTAATAATAAATGCAATAGATCCCCAAACCCGAATTTTTCCATAATCTAAAGGAAATTGTTTTTGCCATGTTCCCGCAAGTGAATCTCCCAAAGGCACCATGGGTGCAAAAAAAACGTTAAATCCGGTCATTACAAAAAAGAGCCAAGCCCAATGAGTGCCCAACATAAATGCAACGGTAAATAGGAGAGATAAAAAAGCAAAAAGTCGCAGTGCAGTAATGAGCTTTGATGGATCTTTTACAGCCGGCGTTAAAATCAAGCTTCCTACAAAACGAGCGGTTAAGCCCACCCCAAGTAGTAAGCCTATCATCGCAGGATCAACCCCCTCGCCCTTTAACCAGATAGACCAAAAAGGCAAGAAAATACCATATGAGAAAAAATACGTAAAATAATCTAAGGCAAGCCACAGTGTTGATGGAATAACCATCCAACCCCCCATTTTTAACATGCAAAAAAACCCGCCAAGAACATGTTCTCGAAGCGGGCTTGTATAACGGGTTTTATTATATCGTTACAAACTTATGCGTAAACTGGAAATTTAGCGCAGATATCCAAGACTTTTTGTTTCACTTTTTCAATGTTCGCTTCATCATTGATATTATCAAGGACATCACACATCCAACCGGCTAAATCTTTTGCTTCCGCTTCTTTAAAACCACGACGTGTAATCGCTGGAGAACCAATACGAATACCAGATGTAACAAATGGACTGCGAGGATCATTTGGCACACTATTTTTGTTCACAGTGATATTAGCACGACCCAGTGCAGCATCAGCATCTTTACCTGTAATATCTTTATCAACTAAGTCTAATAAAAACAGGTGGTTCTCTGTGCCACCAGATACTACTTTATAACCGCGCGCTAAGAAAACGTCTACCATTGCTTTCGCATTTTTTGCAACTTGTTGCTGGTAAACTTTAAACTCAGGTTCCATTGCTTCTTTTAATGCAACGGCTTTACCCGCGATCACATGCATTAAAGGACCACCTTGAGAGCCAGGGAATACGGCAGAGTTTAATTTCTTATAAAACTCTTCATCGCCACCCTTAGCAAGGATAAGACCACCACGAGGACCCGCTAATGTTTTGTGTGTTGTTGTAGTCACAACGTGAGCATGTGGTACTGGGTTTGGATAGACACCCGCTGCAATCATACCTGCAACGTGAGCCATATCGACAAATAAGTAAGCCCCTACGCTATCTGCGATTTCACGCATTTTAGCCCAATCAACCAAACCTGAATAAGCTGAAAAACCACCAATGATCATTTTTGGTTTATGCTTTTTAGCTTGCTCAGCGATATCTTGGTAATCAATTTTACCTGCTTCATCAATACCATAAGGAACGATATTGTAGAGTTTACCAGAGAAGTTAACCGGAGAGCCGTGAGTTAAGTGACCACCTTGGGCCAAATTCATCCCTAATACTGTATCGCCCGGTTTAAGTAATGCCATATACACAGCCGCATTCGCTTGTGAACCAGAGTGAGGTTGTACGTTTGCATAATCAGCACCAAATAGTGCTTTGGCACGATCAATGGCTAATTGTTCAACAACATCAACGTATTCACAACCACCGTAGTAGCGTTTACCTGGATAACCTTCTGCATATTTGTTGGTCAGCTGAGATCCCTGCGCCTGCATAACACGAGGGCTAGTATAGTTTTCAGAAGCAATTAATTCGATGTGCTCTTCTTGACGAGTCACTTCACCTTCCATTGCATTCCATAATTCCGGATCGTAATCAGCAATATTCATTTCACGTTTTAACATTCACATCTCCTGACTCAGCTAACTTCACTAAAGGCGAACTCCCTTACGGGAGTAAGAATGACATACAGTGTAAACTCTTTTTCCTCATTGAGATAGTCCCAAAAGAAAAAATACGCAATCGTTTGCTAAGCCACTATAACACAGTTCTATTACTTTTTGATAACCTCATTTTATCTGCTGTTTTTGTTCTTTTTGAGGCACATCTCGCTAATTTATGTAAACCCTCAACATCATTCTCTAAGATTTCCCCATTTTCCTAAAAAAAATAAAAACTCAGATTTACAAATAAAGCAAAAAGATATAAGTTGTATTAAAAATACATGTTATAAAAATCATATTAAACTGAATATTTTTCAGGAGCAATTATGTTAGATGCACAAACTATCGCGACAATTAAATCCACTATTCCTCTTATTGCTAAAACAGGCCCCGCGTTAACGGCACATTTTTACGACAGAATGTTCTCTCGCCATCCTGAGTTAAAAGATATTTTTACCATGAGCCACCAAAGCAGTGGCGCACAACGTGAAGCGTTATTTAATGCGATATGTGCTTATGCAACGCACCTTGAGGATTTACCTGCTATTTTGCCGGCGGTAGAAAAAATTGCACAAAAACATGCCAGTTTGAATATTCTTCCTGAACATTATCCTATTGTTGGAGAAAACTTATTAGCCACCATTGATGAAATGTTTAACCCGGGCAAAGAAGTGCTTGATGCTTGGGGAGCCGCTTACCAAGTTTTGGCTGATGTTTTTATTAATCGGGAAGAGCAAATTTATCAACAAAAAGAACAAGCATCTGGAGGCTGGCGAGGATTACGTCACTTTAAAGTTAAGCATAAAGTAAAACAAAGTGAGGTTATTACCAGCTTTGAATTAGAGCCTGAAGATGGACAAGCGGTTACACCTTACCGTGCAGGCCAATATTTAAGTATTTATATTCGTGATGAGAAACTTGCAAATCAAGAAATTCGTCAATATTCCTTAACGCAATCGGCAAACAATAAAACCTATCGTATTGCGGTAAAACGTGAAGACAAGGGAATTTTATCTAATTTTCTTCATGACCATATCCAAGAAGGAGACATCTTACAAGTTGCCGCACCTGGGGGCGATTTTTATTTAGATATCTCATCAACAACGCCTGTCACATTAATTTCAGCAGGTGTAGGCTTAACTCCTATGTTAGCGATGTTGCACACTCTCTCTTCTCACCAAGCACAAGTCAATTGGTTACATGCAGCAGAGCATGGTGGCGTGCATGCTTTTAGGGAAGAAATCGCACAAGCAGGAAAGCAAATTGAACAATATCAACAAGCCGTATGGTATCGGATCCCTCGTACTGAAGACATTATCAATAAAGACTATCAATTTGAAGGGTTGATGGATTTAACCAAGATACATGAATGGCTATCAATACCTAATATGCAGTTCTATTTCTGTGGACCATTACCTTTTATGCAATCTGTCGCTAAACAACTTATTACTCTCGGTATTGAAAGCGATAAACTTCATTATGAGTGCTTTGGCCCTCATACTGTTATTAGCCAATAACAGCCAGAATAGGTAAGAGAATAAATTAAATAATAAGGAAAAAGCGCTGATTATTTTACTATTCAGCGCTTTTTATATTGGAAACAACTAACTATTTAATAAGTAACTTTTATTGATGTCGGTATAACATGATATTTAGACGAATAGCGATACCAAATAACACTAATTAAACAGAGTGTATAGCCGAACAACTCGCTACCTTCTTCCACCATATTTTTTACTGTGCGGTTATAGTCTTCACCTAACAATTTCTCCCACAAAATCCCCATACCAAATAAGCGAGAGAACAGTAAAACACTGAGTAAACCCGCCATAAGCATTCCTTGACTAGAATGCGTTATAAAATGGGTTAAGCCATATAATGTTTTTTTCCCTTCTCTGATAGCGATCGCTATACAGACAAATGTTACCGTTAATGCAAACCAAACCCATGAACCATGTGCTAATTGGTCAAAAACACCATCTAACTCACGAATTAAGATACACAAGAAAAAGCCCATAATCAGTGTGTATCCCCCTCTCATTTCTGGCTGTTTATAAGCAGGTATAAAGAAAAGAAGACATATTATAGCCACAATAAGTTCTTGCCCCAGTTCGGTTGCTGAGGTTTCAGAAATACCATTATTCAGCACCAAAATATCGAGGAAAATAAACCCTGTTGTTATTGCCACAATCATGGCGGAAAACAAAAATAAAGCAAAACGCTTTAATAAATAGCTAAGCACGATATTACCCATAGAATAATAAATATTTAAGTTGATGATAATAACTGTCTACAAAAGTTATTGAATAACATTTTGTGCCTTAAAAGGTGAGAATTTTAGTAAAATAAATTGTTTATTATCATCAATAGACTTGTATAAGATATAAATAGCACAATAGGTGAAACATAAAAAAACATTTTATGAACAAAGAAAGGTAATTATTAATATTACTTATTTAATGAGTATAATTATCAGCAATACAAATCATTTATTATCACTTATAAATTTATAAAAGATAATCAGTAAATAAATAAACTTATTGAGATAATATAAAAAAGAATTAATTAATAAAGATAAAAAAACCCGATAATTAAACTAATAATCATCAGGTTTCATAAACAACGCTTATTTATTTTTTAAATAGCTTCTTCGTCTTGCTCTCCAGTACGAATACGGATAACTCGATTCACATCAAAAACAAAAATTTTACCGTCGCCAATCTTCCCCGTTTGAGCGGTAGTCATTATAGTATCGACACAAGTTTCAGCTATTTCATCAGCAACAACGATCTCAATTTTTACTTTAGGTAAAAAATCGACCATATATTCTGCACCACGATAAAGTTCGGTATGCCCTTTCTGACGACCAAAGCCTTTTACCTCTGTTACCGTCATACCCGTGATACCAACTTCGGCTAGTGCTTCTCTTACATCATCTAATTTAAACGGCTTAATTATCGCTTCAATTTTTTTCATCGGATTATCCTGCTATTACCAGTTATGGCGACCAAAACCGCTTGTGATCGGATAGCGACGATCTTTACCAAAATTACGACTGGTAATACGCGGTCCTACCGGTGCTTGACGACGCTTATATTCATTAATATCGACTAATTTTACCACTTTACGAACAATGGCTTCATCAAATCCAGCCGCAACCAAGTCAGAAACAGATTTATCTTGCTCAACATAGCCTTCAAGAAGGGCATCTAAAATATCATAAGGTGGCAGATTATCTTGATCTGTTTGTCCTGGTGCTAATTCTGCTGAAGGAGGCCTATCAATCACACGTTGTGGAATAGCGGGTGAAAGAGTATTACGATATTTAGCCAGTTCAAATACCAGTGTTTTAGGAACATCTTTTAAAACATCAAAGCCCCCCGCCATATCACCATATAAGGTCGAGTAGCCTACGGCAGATTCACTTTTATTACTCGTGGTGAGCACTAACCGACGACGTTTATTGGACATCGCCATTAAAATAACCGCACGACAACGCGCTTGTAGGTTTTCTTCTGTGGTATCGACAGCGCTACCTTTAAACATAGGCGAAAGTTGATCCATAAAAGCATCAAACATCGGCTCAATAGAGACAGTATCAAACTCAACACCTAATAAATCAGCTTGCTCTTTCGCATCGTGAATACTCATTTCTGAGGTATAGCGAAATGGCATCATTACCGCTTGAACGCTCTCTTTACCTAACGCATCAACGGCAATTGCAACCGTTAAGCCTGAGTCGATGCCCCCTGATAATCCTAATATAGCGCCTTTAAAACCATTTTTTGTCACATAATCACGCGTTGCCAGCACTAGTGCTTGATAAACTTGCGCTAAAGGAGAAAGCTCGGGTGCCGCATCTTGCATTGGTACGATAGTTAACTCATCAAACTCCACCACGGCCACTTGCTCATCAAAAGCCGCTAAACGATGGGTGATTGTTCCTCGTTCATCAAAGACTTTAGAACATCCATCAAAAACCAATTCATCTTGACCACCAATTTGGTTGAGATACACCACAGGCAGATGCGTTCTTTGGCAATGTTCTTTAATTAATTGGGTACGAATATGCGGCTTTTCACGACTATAAGGTGAAGCATTAATAGAAAGAACCAGATCAGCACCCGCTTGTTTTAGTGCATCAATAGGCTCGTTGATCCAAATATCTTCACAAATTAATAATCCTAAATGATAGCCTTTAAAAGGCACTACACAACGTTCATTTCCTTGTTGGAAATAACGTTTTTCATCAAATACACCATAATTAGGTAGCTGTTGTTTGAAGTAACGCGCCTGTAACTCACCTTGATAGAAAAATGACAGTGCATTATAGATAGTACCGTTTTGCCACCAAGGATGCCCAACCACAATGGCCGTTTTCTTACTTGCTTGTTCTAAACGAACCAGTTGCTCTTCACAACGTTGTTGGAAATCAGGGCGAAATAGTAGATCTTCAGGAGAGTAACCGCATAACGCAAGCTCAGAAAACAAAACCAGATCGGCATCTTCTTGCGCTTTTACGGTGGCTAACATGCGTTCACAGTTGCCTTCAATATCGCCAACAACCCAGTTTAACTGAGCAAGTGCGAGTTTTAATTTACGACTCATAAAAATTAGTCTCTCCAGCTATCTTTGCTATCTAAAGAAAGCAAGTTTAAAAAAATTTTTGTTATCTACAAAGATCATTCTTTGAAATCATTGGCATCAAGTCCATGACGTGACAACAATTTATAAAATTCTGTTCGATTTCGCCCTGCCATCCTTGCAGCTTGAGTGACATTGCCCTTTGTCATCTGCAATAACTTCCTTAAATAGGTCATCTCAAAATGGCCTCTTGCTTCAGCAAAAGTAGGTAATGCGGTATTTTCCCCTTGCAATGCTTGTGTGACAAGGGCTTCGCTAATCACAGGTGCAGTCGTTAAAGCGACACATTGCTCGATGACGTTAACTAACTGACGCACATTTCCCGGCCAACTTGCTGTCATTAGACATTTCATCGCATCCGTTGAGAAGCTACGCACAAAAGGTTTATGTCGTTTTGCTGATTCGCGCAATAAATGGTTAGCAAGAACAGGAATATCCTCGGCTCTTTCGCTCAACGTGGGGATACGTAAATTCACCACATTTAAACGATAGTATAAATCTTCTCGAAATTCATTACGCTCCATCGCTTTTGGTAAGTCACGGTGGGTTGCAGAAAGAATACGCACATCAATATCAATATCACGATTACTGCCTAATGGCCGCACTTTACGCTCTTGTAATACACGCAGTAATTTCACTTGCAATGCCATTGGCATATCACCAATTTCATCCAAAAATAGAGTGCCCCCTTCTGCCGCTTGGAAAAGTCCTTCACGACTACTTACCGCGCCAGTAAAAGCACCTTTAGTATGCCCAAATAGTTCAGATTCTAATAATTGTTCAGGTAAAGCACCGCAGTTAATAGCAATAAAGGGTTTTTTAGCTCGTGGGCTGGCGCGGTGGATTGCTTGAGCAAGGACTTCTTTACCTGTACCGCTTTGCCCATTAATTAGTACGCTAACATCGGATTGTGCAACTAACTTGGCTTGCTCTAATAAACGTAACATTTGGGGGCTACGGGTCACGATATCTTTTGACCACTCTTCATCAGATACCGTCGTCACTAATTCTAATGCTTCATCGATGGCTTTATAAAGCGCATCTCTATCAACAGGTTTAGTCAAGAAACTAAACACCCCCTGTTGAGTTGCCGCGACAGCATCAGGAATGGATCCATGTGCAGTTAAAATAATCACAGGCATTCCGGGTTGTTGGCGCTGTATTTCTGCAAATAGCGCCATACCATCCATTTCATCCATACGTAAATCGCTGATCACCAGATCGATTTTTTCTTTTAATAATAGTTTAAGTGCTTCTTGCCCACTTTCAGCGGTAACGATATGAAACCCTTCACTTGTTAATCGCATACCCAGTAGCTTTAATAATCCCGGATCATCATCGACAAGTAAAAGATTCGCTGATTTATGGCCAGCCATGCACATTCTCCTTATTTAGATCCTGTTTCAGTAGGTTTAACCGTTGCGCTATTCTCTTTTTCTGTCGAGGTATTTTTCGCATCAGGTTTTACTTGTTCTGCTTTTGGTGGTTCAGGTTTAACTGCTGATACCGAAGGTTGTGAAACCTCATTATTTTCTTTGGTTATCGATTGCTCACTTGCCGTTGACGTATTAGATTGCTCCGCTGTCGGTTTATCGGCTGGTTTTTCTGCATTACTCGCATCTGAAGATTGAACATCAGATAGTGCTTCTTCTTGAGAAATAGCATCAACAGAAGCCCCTTGTTTTCGGCTCGATAATTGACGTTCAATTTGTGTGAGACTTTCGAGTTTTTTACGTGTGGTATTTAACTCATGCTCTAATGCATTATTTTGTTTTTTCAGCAAATCCATTTTATTTTCCGTTTCTGTAACAAAACGGCGATTACGATTTTTCTCATCAGCGAGAGCAAGCGTAAGCGTTTGATTCTCAATCCAAGTAGATAATAGAACACGCATAGAGCTTGGAAATTGCAATTGATAGCTTTCTAATAAAACCAGCTGAGCACGACGTTCAGCAACCGTCATTCCCGCTCGCTCTAATAAAATACTTTTATAAAAGGCGCCATCCCATCCGGCAACGATAACACTACTGGCTTGACGTTGTGCTTCTGTAGACATAATACGCTGTGTGCACTCAATGGTACGTAACCAAAATAGCGGATTATTGAGCCCTTCATGATAAAAAGCAGCTAAAGTTTTACATTCTGCCCAACGATAATCGATAGTTTTTTGTTTAACAACGGGGGTTTCAGGCTCAATATTAGTGGTTTCGGTCAGCGATTTTTGTGCACATCCAGCAAGAAACATAGGCAACATTATCCAACACAGATACTGTTTCCAGTGTGAAGCGATCCTCTTAATTGATGCAGGGGCCATAGATAATTGCTCATTAGCCAGTGTCTTTCGCTTTAATTTTTTATACTGATGAAAAGACACCTGTTTTTGTGACCTGATATGCATTATTTATTCTCAGAAAGTAGCGGTAGTTCAATACGAAAACAGACATCAGCATAGTCAGAATGAACAATATTTAACTCGCCATCCATTCTTTTGATACAGTCATGAGCAATACTTAATCCCAACCCACTCCCTTTTACGGCCCCTTTACGTAATAGAGAACCTTGAAAAAAGGGCTCAAAAATCATTTTTTGTTCTGATTCAGGGATCGGAGTGCCTTTATTGGCTATATCAATAACTATTTTCTGTTCAATTTGATAACTAGAGATCCAGATATTACCCGATTCAGCGCCATAGTGCACCGCATTCGAGTAGAGATTATCAATAACTCTTGATAATAACGTCGTTTCTGCTCGACATTTTTTCAGATCAAGTGAAATTATCGTCTTAATGCCTTTCGCTCGGGCGGGTAAACTATGCGCTAACACCACATCATTCACTAATGTGGTTAAATCAACTTCCTCAATTTGCTGAGGTACTTCGGAAAGTTTACGATTATAATCAAGTAGTTGCTCAATTAATAATTGAAGTTGTTTACTACTATTATCAAGAATAGCTACGACTTCTTTTTGATCTAAGGTTAAAGGCCCTGCTACTTCATCCGCTAATAATTCTGTTCCTTCGCGCATACTGGCTAACGGTGTTTTTAACTCATGAGAAATATGACGTAAAAACTCATGGCGTTGCGATTCTAGCCATGCAAGGCGTTCACTTAACCAAATAATACGTTGAGCTAAAGAGCGTAATTCACGTGGTCCCTGAAACGAATTCAAGTTATTATTTAATGTACGCCCTTCCCCCAATCGGTTAATCATTTTTTCTATACCTTTAACCGGACCGATGATCATACGGGTAAATAAGGCAATTAAAATCAGGCTAAAAACAAAAACAATTAAACTTTGCCAACCAAAATAACGCCCTTTTTCAGCAATAGCCATTTGTAGTTGCTCGCCACGACTAAAAATAATCTCTTTAGTTAACACAACAATGCGGTTATTGGCATAAGAAAATTGCTCTAATGCTTGTTGCATTTGAGAAGTGGGTTCACTATTTTTGCATTGAATTGATTTGAGCGTTTTCAAAGAAGTATTCAAGGCTTGTGCTTCTTTAGACTCAGAAAGAGGGATGATGGTCTGCTGCAAGGTAGAGAACATTTTGCTGTATTGTTGATAACGCTGTTGATACATTTCTTCATCAGTTTTATCACGCAATACACAATATCGTCGATAATTTCCTTCCATTTCAATAGCTAAATTACGCATCACCTCGCTACGCTCGGTATCCGCTAACGCATTTTTATTGGTAATAGCGGCTTGGTTACTAAGCTGATCCAAACTTTGATAAGCCTGATAGGCAAGGACGAGAAGCGGTAACAGCACCATCCAGAATGCCATGATAACCAATTGTCTTAAAGATCGGGGAAAAATACGCCACTTTTTCAATGAAATCATCTCAACACCTATTAGAGTAATGCGATGCTACATGACTTAATAACAAGAAAAAAGTCCGACATTGAAATTCAGATAGGAAAACGAACACAAGCGAGAACACGCAACAGGCTCTAGAAATGGGAGAGCGGAATATCTTACTGAGATATTCCGCTCGTCAATATTCATCTCTTTTCTCTCTAAAAGAGAATGAAGGTGGTGCCTCACTCCACGTGTCGCCCTGTGTTTGATAAGGCCCGAAGGCGAGTATCATGATGTTGGACGGTAGGCACCTTACTCTGGCGTCATTCTTGGCTTATGTGGTATGTTCCCACCCATATTGTGGACCGACATAAAAAGTTGAATGAGCAACTGATTAATATAATGCACAAGGCGTGCCAACTTTTCGATTAAAATTATAATGCATTAATTTTAAACGAAAAAGTATTTTTATCTTACTAAAATAAAAAACAGCCCCAATTTTTGATAGCGAAAAAATCAACAAGCTGTCTCCATTTCCAGACACCGTTAATTAAAAAATATTAAATTATTAAAATTCAACAAGTTAAATGTCACCTTTTGACGACAATGAAAAAATGATATGTCGCCGATTTTATACATTGTTAATTTTTCCCTTTTATATCAACAAAATAAAGCCCCTATAACTTGAGGGGCTTTGGGGGATAACACTGACTCTTTTTTATTACATCATTAGTCAAATTGCTTTCTGGCATTACGGAATAAGCGCATCCAAGGGCTATCTTCTCCCCAATTTTCTGGATGCCAAGAATGGCTCACTGTTCTAAAAACGCGCTCAGGGTGAGGCATCATGATTGTTGAGCGGCCATCTGTTGTGGTAACAGCGGTGATCCCTTTTACTGATCCGTTAGGGTTTAATGGGTATTGCTCTGTTGGTTGACCATAGTGATCAACAAAACGCAGTCCTACTAAATTTTTTGCTTCTAACTGCGCTAATTGTGCAGCGTCACGAAATTCAGCAAAACCTTCACCATGAGATACCGCAATTGGCATCTGTGAACCCGCCATACCTTGTAATAATAGCGATGGGCTATCAGTCACTTTTACTAAGCTAAAGCGGGCTTCAAAACGCTCTGAGCGATTGCGTACAAAGCGCGGCCATAAATCTGCCCCCGGAATAAGCTCGGCCAACATTGACATCATTTGGCAACCATTACAAACCCCAAGTGATAACGTATCTTGACGTGCAAAGAATTGGGCAAACTCATCACGTAAACGATGATTAAATAAAATAGATTTAGCCCATCCCTCACCCGCACCGAGTACATCACCATAAGAGAAACCACCACAAGCAACCAGTACATCAAAATCACTTAATGAGCGTTGTGCCGAATGTAAATCGCTCATATGAACATCAATAGCATCAAATCCAGCGCGATCAAAAGCTGCTGCCATTTCCACATGAGAGTTAACACCTTGCTCTCTTAATACCGCAATACGAGGACGACTGCCTGTAGCAATATAAGGCGCCGCAATATCCTCTGCGGGATCAAAGGTTAAGTGAACATTTAATCCCGGATCGTGACTATCTTGTTTGGCACGATGTTCTTCATCTGCACATTCAGGATTATCACGTAAACGTTGCATTTGCCATGTCGTTTCAGCCCACCAGACACGTAATGTACTACGTTTTTCGTGGTAAACTTCCGTTTCACGGCTTTGAATAATAATGTCATCACTTGATGTTGCTTGCCCTAAGTAATGTAAACAATCCGCTAAACCATGTTCAGTAAACAGTGTTTCAACGCTTTCTTGATGCTCCCCTTTAATTTGGAACACCGCACCTAGCTCTTCATTAAATAGACCGGCTAAAATATCTTCGTCATAAGCACTGATATCAACATTAAGGCCACAATGTCCCGCAAACGCCATTTCGGCCAAAGTCACAAATAAGCCACCATCAGAGCGGTCATGATAAGCCAGTAATTTACCGTCGCTTACCAGTTGTTGAATGACATTAAAAAACTGTTTTAACTGCTCTACATCACGTAAATCAGCCGCTTTTTGTCCTAGCTGACGATAAACCTGAGCTAATGCTGTTGCCCCTAATGCATTATGACCATTACCTAAATCGATTAGATATAAACGGTTTCCTTCTTGGGTAGAAAGCTCAGGGGTGACAGTTTTACGTACATCTTCAACACGGGAAAATGCGGTGATAACTAAAGAGAGAGGGGAAATAACTTCTTTCGTTTTCCCTTGTTCATCTTGCCAACGCGTTTTCATGGACATTGAGTCCTTACCCACCGGAATAGTAATACCTAATTGTGGGCATAGCTCTTCACCAATGGCTTTTACTGCATCATATAATCCCGCATCTTCACCAGGGTGACCCGCCGCAGCCATCCAGTTTGCGGAAAGTTTTATACGATTAAGTGACTGTACATCGCAACCAGCCATATTGGTTAAGGCTTCACCTACCGCCATTCGCGCTGATGCGGCAAAATCTAATAGTGCAATAGGGGCTCTTTCCCCTATTGACATCGCCTCGCCGTAATAACTATCTAATGTGGCCGTTGTTACCGCACAGTTAGCCACTGGAATTTGCCAAGGTCCAACCATTTGGTCACGCGCAACCATTCCCGTAACACTACGATCACCAATAGTAATTAAGAACGTCTTCTCAGCAACGGCGGGTAAATGAAGTACGCGATAAACCGCTTCTTTTAAATCGATATCTTTACGATCGAGATATTCACCTGCTGTTTGATGTGATGTGACATCACGCAACATTTTCGGCGCTTTACCCAACAAGATATCTAAAGGCATATCTATTGGTTTATTATCAAAGTGTGTATCATTTAACACTAATTCACGCTCTTGTGTTGCCTCGCCAATGACCGCATAAGGGGCTCTTTCTCGTTGGCATAGCGCATCAAATAGTGGCATTTTTTCTGGGGATACCGCTAATACATAACGCTCTTGCGACTCATTACACCAGATCTCTAGAGGACTCATACCCGGTTCATCATTTAAAACGTTACGTAACTCAAAACGACCTCCACGCCCGCCATCATTGACAAGCTCAGGCATGGCATTAGAAAGCCCCCCCGCTCCGACATCATGAATAAATAAAATTGGGTTATCATCACCTAATTGCCAACAGCGATCGATAACCTCTTGGCAACGACGCTCCATTTCTGGGTTATCTCGTTGCACAGAAGCAAAATCTAAATCAGCATCTGACTGGCCGGAAGTCATAGAAGAAGCCGCACCACCCCCTAGGCCGATATTCATCGATGGGCCACCAAGTACAATTAACTTAGCACCCACGGAGATCTCACCTTTTTGCACGTGATCTTCGCGAATATTACCAATACCACCAGCCAACATAATAGGTTTATGGTAGCCTCGAATTTCAACACCGTTATGACTATTAACCTGCTCTTCATAGGTTCTGAAATAACCTAATAAGGCGGGGCGACCAAATTCATTATTAAATGCGGCTCCACCTAAAGGGCCTTCTGTCATAATGTCCAGTGCACTGACAATACGTTCTGGTCTGCCAAAATCTTCTTCCCAAGGTTGTTCAAACCCCGGAATACGTAAGTTAGAAACGGAAAAACCGACTAAACCGGCTTTAGGTTTTGCCCCACGGCCTGTCGCCCCTTCATCACGAATTTCACCGCCAGAGCCGGTTGCTGCACCAGGCCACGGGGAAATTGCCGTTGGGTGATTGTGCGTTTCCACTTTCATTAAGATATGGACAGGCTCTTGATGATAACGGTAATGCCCTTTTTCCGTATCGGGATAAAAACGCCCAGCAACGGAGCCTTCCATTACAGCAGCATTATCTTTATAAGCCGACAAGACATAATCAGGAGTTTGCTCAAAAGTATTTTTAATCATTTTAAATAATGATTTGTCTTGCGCTTTACCGTCGATTATCCAATCTGCATTAAAAATTTTATGACGGCAATGCTCTGAGTTTGCTTGAGCGAACATATAAAGTTCTACATCAGTTGGATTGCGTTGCAAACGTTTAAAAGCATCTACTAGATAATCAACTTCATCATCAGCCAGCGCTAACCCCATTTCAATATTGGCAGCAACTAGCGCATCTTTACCGTGAGCAAGAACATCAATTGTTTTTAATGGGGTGGGTGTCTGTTCAGCAAATAGCGCATTAACTTGTTGATAATCGGTAAAAATTGTTTCCATCATACGATCATAAATAAAACCGTATAACAACTGCCACTGTGCTTCGTCCATCGTATCGCTATCTATATAATAAGCAATACCACGTTCAATTCTAACCACTTGTGCTAAACCACAATTATGGGCAATATCTGTCGCTTTAGTCGACCATGGTGAAATGGTTCCCGGTCGTGGTACAACAATACGCATCTCTCCAACAAGCTCATGCTCTGTTAATGAAGGGCCATAATGCAGTAACTTGCTTAATTTAGCTTGTTCATCTTCAGATAGCTGTCCATCCACTTTTACAAAATGGATAAACTCCGCATAAATACCACGGACAGGAAGTTGGTTTTCCTGACATAAAGTTAATAGTTTATTAATACGAAAAGCGGATAAAGCGGGGGAGCCACGCAGGATTTCCATAATATTGAGTTCTCTCTTTTAGCAGCTAGCCTGATCAATCATTCAGGGGAAACGCGCCTAGTATAATAGAATAACTGCTCAGACGAAACCGTTTGCGTGAACAAAATAACAGCATTTAACTTAGCGTGTTTTCATCATTAATTGGTGTAATCAAGTTGCGTCTTAGCAAAATGTTGAGCAAAATGGTCGATTACTGGAAATTTATCCATGTTTAAATGACTACTTTACACACAATAAAAAACAACGTTAACGAGAACCAACCTATTGAACAATATAAGGATTAACTATTTCGTTATCGTTATCATAGCGCTATTTTCAGCCGCGATTATTGCACTGAATATTACTTGGCCTGACAGGCAAAAAGCGCAGATAAATAAGATTTTATCTCGTGGTGAGCTTAGAGTGAGTACTATCCCTTCACCACTGATAACGATAAATGATAAAAAGGACCCCGTAGGTTTCGATTATGAATTAGTGAAACGCTTTGCTGATTATCTTGGCGTGAAACTTGTCGTTAATATGCGGACGAATATCAACCAACTCTTTGATGATCTGGAGAATAATAAAGCAGACTTTATTGCCGCTGGATTAATTTATAATAAAGAAAGGCTAGATACGACACGAAGTGGACCAGCCTATTTCTCAGTTTCTCAACAACTGATCTATCGTAAAGGCACATTGAGGCCTCGTCGTTTTGATGAGCTCAATGGGCGCCTTGTCGTCGCAGCCGGTTCAGCTCATGCCAGCTTATTAAAAACATTAAAAGAAACGCAATATCCTGAACTCGAATGGGAAGAGTCAGAAACTAAAACGACTTCACAGCTACTTGAAGAGTTATCTGAAGGTAAAATAACTTATGTACTAGCCGATTCAATCAGCGTCGCGGTACAACAACGCATTCACCCTAATGTTGCAGTCGCTTTTGAGGTGACGGAAAGTCGTCCATTAACGTGGTATTTACCAAATCAAGATGATAATAGTCTGTATGCAGCCATGTTGGATTACTTCAATCAACTTTCCCAAGACGATGTGCTCGCAAGACTAGAAGAGAAGTATTTTGGTCATGTTGGTTCATTTGACTACTTTGATACACTCTCTTTTATTACCGCCATTGACTCAATATTACCTAATTATCAACCTCTGTTTGAAAAATATGCCGAGACTTTTGATTGGCGTTTATTAGCAGCAATGGCTTGGCAAGAATCACATTGGGATCCCCATGCCACGTCACCGACAGGTGTAAGAGGCTTAATGATGCTAACACGTCCAACTGCGTCAAGTATGGGTATAACAGATAGGTTAGATCCTGAAGAAAGTATCAAAGGAGGTGCACAATATTTAAAACATCTTCTTTCTCGCCTACCAGATACTATCCCTGATGATGAAAAAATCTGGTTTGCACTTGCCGCTTATAACATGGGATATGGTCATATGTTAGATGCAAGAAAGCTAACCGAACAGCAAGGCGCCAATCCTAATAGCTGGTTAGATGTAAAAGCGCGGTTACCTTTGCTCAGCCAAAAGAAATACTATTTGGATCTTCCCTATGGTTATGCGAGAGGACATGAAGCTTATCGTTATGTTGAAAATATTCGTCGCTATCAACTCAGTTTAGAGGGATACCTACAAGCAAAAGAGAGTAAAAATAAGATCCTGTCGAAAGACGAAAAAGACGATTCAGCCAATACTGCTTTATTACCGCCTCGCTCCGTAGGCTCCCCCTCTTCATCTTAGTTGTCAATTATATAGCCTCTTTTTAGGGGCTTACTACCCTCGTTTTTTATTCATCTAACCACAATTTTAGCAGCATAATCCTCTCTATACCGTGCCATAACTTGGTATCCTCCCCCCCTCTTGAAGGACGGGTTTTACTGCGAACTTGATAAAAAATGTTACTATTTTAATACTTTTTTTATTAAAAATAGTTAAATTACTCATGTTAAAAAAAATAACAAATTAATCTAAAACCACTCACAGAATGAGTAATTTGACTTAAAAACAACCAATAAGGCTATTTTTAGTACATTGGAATAGGTTATATATAAGAAAATATTAATATAAATACTTAATCATTATCTCACTATTTACTATTCATTTTGTTATTAATTTCTTACAAAAATCTTATTTATCTATGAAAATTAACTTTATCGTTACAAACAAAGATTATAAATAACTGAAAAATATACTTTATTATATTTTATTATTAGTTTTATTAATTTTTTTAAAGTTATGTTAATAACAGCATAGTTTATAACGTTAATATAATGTTAATCATCATATCTATTAAATTTCTCTGCCATATAAACTTTTTTACCCGTATTAGGAGTAATAAAGAGAATATTTCTATATAAAAAACTATTAAAAAGGAATTTATAGATTAAAATATGAAAATTGTACAAACTAACAAAATCTTATATCACTGATAGTATTTTTACTGATATCATATAAACCAGTCATTATCCGACTTGATGAAAAATGTAATGTACATCAATTTTTACATTTGGACATCAATACTATTTTTATTTTTAGTCAATAATAATACGTACTACCTTCAAAGGATCATCTATAATGAAACTGAGTAAAATTGCTTTGGCTGCGGCTTTAGTATTTGGTATTAATTCTGTTGCTACAGCTGAAAATGAAACGCCTGCACCAAAAGTAAGTTCAACTAAAGGCGAAATTCAATTAAAAGGTGAAATTGTTAATTCAGCATGTGGATTAGCAGCATCTTCAAGCCCTGTAATTGTTGATTTCAGTGAAATTCCAACTTCTGCATTAGCAAATCTGCAAAAAGCAGGAAATATCAAAAAAGATATTGAATTACAAGACTGTGATACAACTGTAGCGAAAACTGCCACAGTTAGCTATACACCAAGTGTTGTTAACGCTGTAAATAAAGATTTAGCCTCTTTTGTTTCTGGTAACGCATCTGGCGCAGGTATTGGCTTAATGGATGCGGGTAGTAAAGCAGTTAAATGGAATACTGCAACTACACCAGTACAATTAATTAACGGTGTATCTAAAATCCCATTCGTTGCTTATGTTCAAGCTGAATCAGCTGACGCTAAAGTAACGCCAGGTGAATTCCAAGCCGTTATCAACTTCCAAGTTGATTATCAGTAATCATATTGATTTAAATATCTAAATTAATAAATAAGTAATTACTGCGAAAACGCAGAGGATTTCCTCTGCGTTAAATTCAATAAAACACTTCAATTTAATATAATAATTAGGCGTTTATTCATGTTAATTCCTTATTCACCCCACACAATATGGAAGACCATTTGTGCGACTTTGCTATTAAGCTTGGCGTTTTTCTCACAAGCAGAGCAGGACGATTCTGTGGAATTTAACATTCATATGCTAGACGCGGAAGATCGCGATAATGTCGACCTTTCACGTTTTTCTACCTCAAATTATATCATTCCGGGTATGTACTATTTAGATATTCGTCTAAATGGTCGCGACTTCCCTCGCCAAAATATTAATTATATTGAAGTAGCAGATAATCATTCCGTGGCGTGTATCGACCCCACTCTTTTAAAAAAGTTAACAATCAACCAAGAAAACCAAAAATATATCAAACAAATATCACCAGATTGTTTTGATATTAGCCAATTACCCGGTATCTCGATTAAAAATGATGGTGGTGTACTTGATATCACGTTACCGCGCTCATTAATGAAATATGAAGAATCTGATTGGACACCTCCGGAGCTTTGGGATAGCGGGGTCTCTGGGCTTATTTTTGATTATACATTAACAGGAACGTCAACTCGCCCTAATAAAGGCAATAATAACAATACTTTAACTGGTTATGGTCAAGCGGGATTAAACTTGGGTGAATGGCGTTTACGAGCTGAATATCAAGGCAATTATTCTTCTGAATATTCGTCTAACAATCGTTTTGATTGGAACCAAATTTATGCCTATAAGCCATTACCTGATCTCGCAGCCAAATTAACGGTTGGGGAAACTTATTTAAACTCTCAAATTTTTGATAGTTTCCGTTTTACAGGAGCCAATTTACAAAGCGATGAGAGAATGTTACCCCCTTCTCTCCAAGGCTATGCACCTGAAATTCATGGCATCGCCAATACCAATGCAAAAGTGACGGTAACTCAAAATGGACGTTTAATTTATGAGACAACCGTACCTGCTGGCCCTTTCGTGATTAACCATCTACAAAATACCGTACAGGGTCAACTCGATGTTAGAGTTGAAGAGCAAAATGGTAAGATTAACGAATTTCAAGTGCAAACCGCTAATTTGCCTTATATGACTCGCCCAGGATCCGTGCGTTTTAATACCTCACTGGGACAGTCATCCGTGAACAACCATAAAATGCAAGGCCCTCTTTTCTATCAAGGGGATTTTTCATGGGGAATGAATAATACATGGTCTCTCTATGGTGGTGCTTTACTTACCGCTAAAGATTATAACGCATGGTCTTTAGGTATCGGCCATGATATGGGACGTTTTGGTACCCTTTCTGGTGATATTACACAGTCTTATAGCAAAACCTATGATAATGAAAAAATCAATGGGATGTCTTTTAAACTAAACTATGCAAAAACTTTTGATGAGTACCACAGTACCATTACTTTTGCAGGTTATCGTTTCTCAGAAAAAACATTTCGCTCTTTTTCTCAGTATATTGATGAGCGTTATAACGGCATCAATAATAATGGCTATGAAAAAGAAATGTACACCATTACCGGTAATAAAACTTTTTGGGCAGATGATGCAGAGAAATCGACCACCCTCTATCTCTCTTATCGCCACCAAAATTATTGGGATAAAAATACTCAAGAGCAGTATGGTGTCACAGTAAGTCGCAATTTTTCCATTATGGGGATTGAGCAAATCAATGCCAACTTGTCAGCATTTCGTACCCAATATAAAGGGAATACTGACGATACGCTCTCTTTTAATATTTCACTACCATTAGGAAGTGGTCGCAATATTGGTTATAACTTGCAAGATAATAATGGCAAAGTGACACAAATGGCCTCTTATGCTGATAATCGTGATTATAATAATTTATGGCGCATAAGAGCAGGCTTAAGTTCGGATAAGAAAGCCAATACCGATGGTTATTATCAACATCGTTCCCAGTATGCAGAAATCAATGCCAATGCAAGCTATCAACAAGATAATTACTTAGCCGTGGGCGCAACGATAAAAGGCGGTTTTACTGCTACTCGTTATGGAGCTGCATTACACAGTAGCAGTATGACCTCTAGCACCGCAAGAATAATGGTGGATACTGATGGTGTTGCAGGGGTGCCCTTTAATGGTCAAAGCACGACTACGAACCGCTTCGGCATTGGTGTACTAACCGACTTAACAAGTTATAACAATGTTGATGCACGTATTGACGTCGATAAGATGGATCAAGATATCGAAACGCGTAAAGCCATTGCTTCAACAACCTTAACAGAAGGTGCCATTGGTTATTACCAATTTCCGGTTCGTCAAGGTGAACGCTTAATGGCTGTCTTACAGACAACTGATAATAAATACCCTCCTTTTGGTGCAGAAGTCACCAATCAAAAAGGGGAAAGTATTGGTATGGTGATGGAAGAAGGCCTTGTTTATATTGCTGGTGTTAACCTTAATGAATCATTAAATGTAATTTGGAACGGTAAAACACAATGTTCAATTACCATTCCCGCGGAAATAACAGATCCCTTAAAACATCAATCGCTCGTTTGTCAGGATCGTTAACAAATAAAATTAATAATGAGAGATAATTAACATGAACTCATTCAGCACACTAAAAACACTATTTTGTGGCTCTTTGCTGGCACTGAGTCTAGTGAATCCAACACAAGCGGGTGTTTCACTGGATAGAACTCGTATTGTATTAACGGGCAATGAAAACTCAGCCAGTGTTAATTTAAAAAATACCAGCCCTGATATTCCTTTTTTAGCGCAATCTTGGGTTGAAAATGAAAATGGGCAGAAGATCTCTTCACCCTTAGTGGCTCTTCCACCGTTACAACGCCTTGATGGTGCTCAAAAAGGCGTAGTTCGCATTACAAAAACAGCTGAAGTTGGGCTATTACCTCAAGATAGAGAATCACTGTTTTATTTAAATGTGCGTGAAATTCCCCCCGCACCAAAACAAGCCAACGTATTACAGATGGCGATGCAGTCACGCATTAAATTATTCTATCGCCCTAGTGCCATAGTACCTGAAAAACCGGGAATGGTTTGGCAAGATCAACTGGTGTTTAAAAAACAAGGTAATAAATTTATTGTTAATAATCCAACCCCTTATTACATCACGATTATCTCACTTTCTAATAAATTAAATGGTGAGGATAGCGATAAATTAACCACCTTCCCAGGATTAATGGTTGCGCCAAAAGCTTCACTGGATATACCAGTAAAAACCAGTAACGTTAATCAGTTTTATATGATGTATGTAAATGATTACGGTGGACACCCAGAGCTCAAATTTGTATGTCAGCAAGATAGCTGCAAAGTAGCCCCTAAAGATCAACAACCTAAATATTAATAAACTTGATGCCGGTAGGAATAAAATGATCCTCAATAAAAAAAACATTCATTCCAAATCAGTAATGCTATTTTGTGCCGGCATTGTTTCTTTAATGCCGTTGCACGCAATTGCTTATTTACAAGGTGAAGTAAGAACCAATGGTGGCCCTAATATTTTCTATGCAGTATTAGATCACACCACCTTTCCTAATAACAAAGCAGGAGAATTAGCAACAGTAAAGTTTTCGTTGCCTGATCGCTATGATGGGACAGTATATTGTCCTAACTCACGTATCTATGATCGTGCATTAACCTATTTTAAAGCAACGACTGATTTATCCCCTGTTGGTAATAATTTTTATCAATTAAATGAGTATGTTGATATCAAAATTAATTTTGCAATTTGGGGGCCTAATCCTTTACCCACAGTGCCCTTTTCTGACATACCTAATAATAGAAATAACCAACAAGGTTGCAGAGTCCCCTCTTCACCTAAACCGCATATTTCCTCGGGAAGTAGCGGACAACTCACCTTCCGTTTAAGAAAACCCATTATTAATGGTGTCAGTCTTAATGGGCAATCTCTTGCACAAATGTATGCCATGGTAAGTCACAGAGGTACGCCAAAAACCTATGGTTCAGAGCCCATTTCTAAATTAGTGATCACCTCGGGGATCATTACCACTAAAGATAAATGTATCTTTAATAATGGTTCACCAATTACCTTTGACTTTGGTAATGTGGGAAATACCTCTGATTATCTTAATGGGCAAAACTACAAAATTACTCGCAACATCCCCATCAAATGCGAAGGGGGAAGCTTTACTGATCCTAATAGCAGAATAATGTTTAAAGTTCAGACTGGTAGCTCAGGTATTGCGAGTTTTGATTCTAACTACCTTGGTACAACAGGCTCTGTAGATAGAAGTAACTTAGGTATCGTATTAAGAGATAAGTCAGGTACGATTATCCCACCTAACCAATATTTTTCAGTTGGCAAACTCAATAATTTCAACGGAAATTGGGAAGTAAGTGCAGCCCCCATCGCCAAAGCAGGCAGTAAAATTACTGAAGGTGAATTTTCAGCTCATGCGACACTCATTGCGGAGTTTATGTAATGAAAAACAGCATAATAAAGTCAGCTATAACTTGCTTGTTATTGCTCTCTCCTAGCACTTTTGCTGCCACTGATATTATTGGTGGAGAGATGGAATTTAAAGGTGTTGTTGTTGCACATGGCTGTACGATTGTTGCGGGAGATGAAAATAAAGTTATTGATTTCAAACAAATATCTGCAAAAGATCTCTATTCACTACAAAAAAGCAACCCCGTTGCTTTTAGTATCAGTTTAGAAAATTGTAGCCAAGATATTTATAAAAGTGTCACTATCACATTAGATGGTCAAGCGCATTCAACAATGCCCAATCATATAGCCGTTACTGGGAGTGGCTCAGAAGATCCGAAAAGTATTGGCATCGCTTTTACCGACAAGGCACATAATATTATTGAATTAAAAAAACCAAGTGCTCCTCAACAGCTTAATAATAAACGAGTACAATTTAATTTTATGGCCTATGTTGAAGCAACATCATCAGCTATTCAAAATCAAACGATACTCACAGGACCATTTCAAGCACAAGCAACCTATACACTCAATTACCAATAACAATTAAGCCAAATAGATGCTATTTGGCTTTCTCTTGTATGATTAAACCTTGAGTAATTAAACGTTGCTGTTGTTTCAGTAGTTTTTTTTCAGCCCTTCTCATCTTAAAAAACTGGCTCAAGAGTTGTGCGCACTCCTCACCTAAAACACCCGATGTTATTTCAACTTTATGGTTCATCCCGGGATGTTGCAAAATATCAATAAATGAACCTGCGGCACCTGTTTTTAGATCAGATGCACCATAGACCACTCTTTTTACACGGCTATGCACAATTGCTCCTGCACACATAACGCAAGGCTCTAACGTGATATATAATGTGGCGTCAAGAAGGCGATAATTCTGTAGATGTTTCCCACCTTTACGCAATGCCATAATTTCCGCATGTGCAGTAGGATCGTTATCAATAATGGAGTGATTCCAACCTTTAGCAATGATTTTATTATCAGCGACTAACACGGCTCCTACAGGAATTTCACCGAGTTGTTGTGCTTTATGTGCCTGCTCAATCGCTTTATGCATCCAATAAATATCATCTTTAATTTTATTCACAAGAACATCTCTTCATTATTATACAGCGCGGTATTGTAGCCTGTTTTAGATTGATAACTAAAGATATTAGCGTGTGAAATGTTGTAAAAGATATTCCCCTCTGCAACATCAATATATTTAGAATCTTTCACGTATATGATAATCTCACACTCCTTTGTATATAATTGTGTATTTATTTTGTGTGGCAGTGCTCTATTATTTGTAGTAACACTGTCAATTTGCAGTAAAAATACAACCAATAAACTAAAAGTAACATATAAGTGCAAGATATAAGTTACTGTAATTTAATAATTTATATATTAAGTGACTGATATGGCTTTACTAATTACGAAGAAATGCATCAACTGTGATATGTGCGAACCCGAATGTCCTAACGATGCCATTTCAATGGGGAATGATATTTATGAAATCAATCCTGATCTTTGCACTGAATGTGTAGGACATTATGATAAACCGACTTGTCAGTCGGTATGCCCTATCACGAATACAATTATCATCGATCCTGCTCATACTGAATCGCAAGATGAATTATGGGAAAAGTTTGTACTGATCCACCACGCTGACAAAATCTAAGCAAACGCAATCGGGAATAAATTTAAGCGTTATTTTTCTAAAATAACGGTTGCACAGGCGTAACGTTGCTCATCAGCCAGTGTCACGTGAATAGCATTTATTCCCGCTTTTTGCGCCATCTCTTTTGCCACAGCTAAAAAGTGCAATGTTGGTTTACCTAATTCATCATTAGCGACTTCAAAATGGTTAAATGCCAATCCTAAGCGAATGCCTGTACCTAATGCTTTGGCTGCGGCTTCTTTTACCGCAAATCGTTTAGCTAAAAAACGAACAGGTTGTTTATGTGATTGATATATAATCCATTCATTATCAGTAAGAATACGTCGCGCGAGGCGTTCTCCTGAACGCCCTATTATCTCTTCAATACGTGATATCTCAACGATATCCATACCTATACCAACAATAGCCATTAGCGACGCGCTTCTCTCATTAGGCGTTTCATTTCTTCAACAGCTGGTGCAAGCCCACTAAATACTGCTCGACCAATAATCGCATGACCAATATTGAGTTCATAAAGTTCAGGTAATGCAGCAATACGTTGTACATTATGATAATGCAAACCATGACCTGCATTGACTTTTAAACCTTTAGACGCTGCATAGGTTACCGCATCACGAATGCGAACAAACTCCTTCTCTTGAGCCTGTTCATCTTCAGCGTCAGCATAAGCACCGGTATGAATTTCAATAAAAGGAGCACCGACACGATCTGCTGCATTAATTTGCTCATGGTCAGGATCAATAAATAAAGAGACTTTAATCCCCGCTAATGATAAACGTTTAATCGCATCAGCCACTTTCTCTTCATTACCCACCACGTCTAAACCACCTTCTGTGGTCACTTCTTGGCGTTTTTCAGGCACTAAACAACAAAAATCAGGTTGAGTTTGGCAAGCAATCTCAATCATCTCTTCTGTTACCGCCATTTCTAAATTTAATCTTGTTTGAACCGTTTGGCTGATCAGCATTAAATCACGATCGGTAATATGACGTCTGTCTTCACGTAAATGAATAGTGATCCCATCAGCACCCGCTTGTTCCGCAATAAATGCCGCTTGAACCGGATCGGGATAGGTTGTGCCACGGGCATTACGTAGGGTTGCAATATGGTCAATATTAACGCCAAGTAGAATATCAGACATGCTCTTCTCCTGAAAAATAACGTTGTATTACCTTAGTTTACACATTCCATAGAGAAGAAAAAGACAATATTATTTATCCTCTATCAATACGCTTTTTTTCGCACACTTTTTAATAGCAAATTGCCGAAACAGCTCTCTACTTTTTAATGGTTTTCCACCTAAATAAGGTTTCAAGGCCATTCGTGTAAACCTTTTTGCTGCTTTCAATGTGCCAGCCGTAGGAAATTCTCGTTTTGCCAGCGATTTTAATTCCAATCCAGTAAAACTATAGTGATCAACCACCAAACTGGCAATAAAGCCTTTTTCTTCTCGGTATCGATAAGTCATGGTATCAGAAACAGGTTCACCACTTCCTGCACAATGCAAAAAGTCTAGGCCATAACCCAATTGCGTTAATAACGCTAATTCAAAGCGCCTTAGAGCAGCTTCTGGCGTTGTTTCACTGGCAGCAAGTATTTGCAAACAAGATAAGTATTCGAAAAAAAGCGTGCTATATGATGTGCCATTTTCCAAAACACGAGAAAGTAATTCATTGAGATACAGACCACTGTAAAGTACTGTGCCTGTTAATGGTAATGCTAAAGAGATAGGCTCAGCATCACGGAGGGTTTTTATCTCACCTCGCCCACTCCAACGAATGAGCAAGGGAGTAAAAGGTTGAAGAGCTCCTTTTAAAGGAGAGCGACGGCCGCGCGCACCTTTTGACAATATGCGCACTCGCCCTTCATTCTCAGTGAAAAAATCGAGCAATAAACTCGTTTCACTGTAAGGCCGAGCATGGATAACAAATGCACGTTGCCAGCCTTCCACTTCAGTAACCTACTATTTTAAATCGTCCACATAGCCAAGGCTACGTAAAGCACGTTCATCATCCGCCCAACCCGCTTTTACTTTCACCCAAAGTTCAAGATGAACTTTGTTTTCAAATAAATCTTCCATATCCATGCGGGCTTCCGTACCGATTTTTTTAATTTTAGCGCCTTTATTACCAATCACCATTTTCTTCTGGCCTTCACGTTCAACCAGAATCAAACCGTGAATATCATATCCACCGCGATCGTTAGTAACAAATTGTTCAATTTCAACCGTCACAGAATAAGGTAATTCTTCACCTAAAAAGCGCATCAATTTTTCACGAATAATTTCTGACGCCATAAAACGTTGAGAGCGATCAGTAATATAATCTTCTGGGAAATGATGAATGGCTTCAGGTAAACAGTTACGCACTATTTTAGCAATAGTATCGACATTCATGCCTTTTTCAGCACTAATCGGCACTACATCTAGAAAATCCATTTGTTGACTTAAAAAACCAATATGTGGCAATAACTTGGTTTTATCTGTAACGTTATCAACTTTATTAATCGCTAATAGCACAGGACAACGTAGTGATTTTAATTTGTTTAATACCATTTCGTCATCAGGCGTCCAGTTGGTTCCTTCGACAACGAAAATAACCAGTTCAACATCACCAATAGAGCTACTTGCTGCACGGTTCATTAAACGGTTAATGGCTCGCTTTTCTTCAATATGCAAGCCTGGGGTATCCACGTAAATAGCCTGATATGCACCATCAGTATCAATACCCATGATACGGTGACGGGTGGTTTGTGGCTTACGTGAAGTAATAGAAACTTTCTGCCCCAATAATTGGTTCAGTAATGTTGATTTCCCTACATTAGGGCGACCGACTATCGCAATAAATCCGCAATAGGTTTGTTCTTCGCTCATTCAAGCTCCAATTGTATTAATGCCTGTTCAGCAGCGGCTTGTTCGGCTTTACGACGGCTTGTACCCATCCCTTTAACAGGTTGGTCGATACCGCTTATCTGACAATGGATCGTAAACTCTTGGTCATGAGCTTCACCACGTACTTGTACAACAACATAAGAAGGTAGTGGTAAATGACGTCCTTGCAAATATTCTTGCAAGCGAGTTTTAGGATCTTTTTGCTTATCACCCGGACTGATTTCAGCCAAGCGATTCTCATACCATTTTAAGATGATATTTTCGATATTTTGAATATCACTATCAAGAAAAATAGCACCAATTAACGCTTCTACTGTGTCGGCCAAAATAGATTCGCGACGAAAACCACCGCTTTTTAATTCTCCCGGCCCTAACCGTAAACATTCACCGAGTTCAAATTCACGTGCTAGTTCAGCGAGGGTATTACCACGCACTAAGGTTGCACGCATCCGGCTCATATCCCCTTCATCGACACGAGGGAAACGATGGTAAAGCGCATTAGCAATGACATAACTTAGAATTGAATCACCTAAAAATTCTAAGCGTTCATTATGTTTACTACTTGCACTACGGTGAGTAAGTGCCTGTAAAAGTAATTCGTTTTGTTTAAAAGTATAACCCAGTTTTTTTTGTAACTGGTTAACTAATAGAGTATTCATGTGCGATCAATTTCCATTACTTAATTTGAAGCACACGCAACAAACCTGTTTAAAAACAACGAGATATTATCGGGTTGAATAACAGAACTGTTGCGTTTGCACTGGCTCCTGTTTATACAGGAGCCAATCATGTTTAAAGAAGTGGCATATTCTACACTGAGATAGAAAGGAATGCTGTAGCTATTTTGTTAAAAATTACTTAATGCCACCAATACGGCTGAAACGAACACCTGTAGGCCATTCATTTTCTTGTTTCTCGAAGCTCATCCAAATCGTTGTCGCTTTACCGACTAAGTTTTGCTCAGGCACAAAGCCCCAGAAACGACTATCTGAACTACCATCACGGTTATCACCCATCATAAAATACTGACCTTCAGGGACAATCCACGTACCTTGAGGTAATCCCGGTTGAATAAATTCAGGTACAGTAACATCTCCCGGAATAGTCATAATACGATGAGAGACATCACCAATCGTTTCAATTCTCTCTTCTTGGCGAAATTGCGTAGCTGTAGAAATTGGCTCTTCAATCGGAATCGATTTCATACCGCTAATACGTTGACCACCAGGTACACTTTGTAACAGTAATGTCCATTCACTAGGATACGCTGTACCATAGGTTACCGCTATTTCATCATCACATATTGCTTTATTACAATTTGGGTAAATGTGTAATTTCTTCGACGTCATGTCATACACTATTTTATCCCCCGGCAAACCAATCACCCGTTTAATAAAGTCAGTTGATGGATCACGTGGGTATTTAAATACCGCAATATCACCACGTTTAGGTTTACCCGTACTAATCAAGGTTGTTTGTGTAATAGGATCTTTTAATCCATAAGCAAATTTTTCAACCAAGATGAAATCACCGACTAATAAAGTCGGCATCATCGAACGAGATGGGATCTGAAACGGCTCATACACAAAGGAACGCAAAATCAATACAATCGCCAATACAGGAAACAGAGAGCCTAATGTCTCTGCCCAGCTTGGTTTATTAATCGATTTTGCTAACTCTTGCTGATCCTCACTTCCCTGCGTTAACTCTTGTAAACGTTTTAACTTCGCTTTACGGGCTGGCTTTAATTTAAAACGATCTATACACCAAAAAATACCCGTAATTAGCGTTGCCAACGTTAGGATCAAGGCAAACGTGCTAGCCATATTTTCTCCTTAAATTATTTATCTTTACCAACATGCAGTATGGCTAAAAACGCTTCTTGTGGTAACTCGACATTACCAATTTGCTTCATACGTTTTTTACCTTCTTTCTGTTTCTGCAACAGTTTTTTCTTACGACTAACGTCACCACCATAACATTTAGCTAATACGTTTTTACGTAACTGTTTAACAGTTGAACGGGCAATAATATGATTGCCAATTGCAGCTTGGATCGCAATATCAAACTGTTGACGTGGAATGAATTCTTTCATTTTTTCCACCAACTCACGTCCACGATACGGTGCGTTATCATTATGGGTGATTAATGCAAGTGCATCGACTCTCTCACCATTAATTAAGACATCAACACGTACCATGTTGGAGCCTTGAAAACGCAGGAAGTTATAATCTAACGAAGCATAACCGCGAGAGGTTGATTTTAAACGGTCAAAGAAATCTAATACCACCTCAGCCATCGGAATTTCATAAGTTAATGAAACCTGATTACCATGATAGACCATATTAGTTTGAACGCCGCGTTTTTCGACACATAAAGTAATCACATTACCTAAGTATTCTTGCGGTAGTAACATATGACATTCCGCAATAGGCTCTCTGATCTCTTCAATATTGTTCAGTGCTGGCAGTTTTGATGGGCTATCAACCATGATGATATCACCATTGGTCATTTCCACTTCATAAACTACTGTTGGTGCGGTGGTGATCAGGTCAAGATCATATTCACGCTCTAGGCGCTCTTGGATAATCTCCATATGGAGAAGGCCTAAGAAACCACAACGGAAACCAAATCCTAATGCAGATGAACTTTCCGGCTCATAAAAGAGTGACGCATCATTTAAGCTTAATTTTCCTAATGCATCACGGAATGATTCATAATCGTCAGAACTGACTGGGAATAACCCCGCATAAACCTGTGGTTTGACTTTTTTAAAGCCCGGTAATGGTTTGTCTGCAGGCTTCTGTGCGGCTGTTAATGTATCCCCAACAGGGGCACCAAGAATATCTTTAATACCGCAAACTACCCAGCCTACTTCACCACAACTTAGCGATGTTGTATCAACTTGCTTAGGCGTAAAAATACCAATACGGTCGATATTATAAATTTGCCCTGTACTCATCACTTTGATTTTATCGCCTTTGTTGACTTTACCGTTTTTGATCCGGATAAGTGAAACAACACCAAGGTAATTATCAAACCAAGAGTCAATAATAAGTGCTTGTAGAGGCGCGTCAGGATCGCCTTCTGGCGCAGGTATTTCTTTCACCAGACGTTCAATCACTTCTTTTACACCCACGCCTGTTTTAGCTGAACAACGCACTGCATCGGTCGCATCAATACCGACAATATCTTCAATCTCTTCAGCGACACGCTCAGGCTCTGCGGCAGGTAAGTCAATCTTATTCAATACCGGAACGACAGTAAGATCCATATCTATCGCCGTATAACAGTTTGCTAATGTTTGGGCTTCAACCCCTTGCCCAGCATCGACAACCAGTAAAGCACCTTCACAAGCGGCAAGAGAGCGAGAAACCTCATAAGAGAAGTCAACGTGTCCTGGCGTATCGATAAAGTTAAGCTGATAAACTTCACCGTCATCAGCGGTATAATTGAGTGTTACGCTTTGTGCTTTGATGGTGATACCACGCTCACGCTCAAGATCCATAGAATCAAGAACCTGCGCAGCCATTTCACGATCTGTTAAGCCACCACAAATTTGAATAATTCGATCTGATAACGTCGATTTACCGTGGTCAATATGTGCGATAATGGAAAAGTTACGTATGTTTTTCATTCTGAAATTATTTTTCTCTATTGCTTTGCTCTATAAATCTGGCTTTAGCGTCGTTCATGGACACAAAGCGAAAACTCTATATTGCAGGAGTTATGATTGATGACGCATTCTACACACTAGAGACATTATACTCAAAGAAACGTTCATCAAACACAAACATTTATGATAAAGCTTACCTTTATTTATGCATCGTAACTGCACTTTCACTAGATAGAAATTTGATTTTTATCTATCAATAAAAAAGATCAGAACCATAAAATAAGTTTAATAACAAAAAAATGGAGCCTATGCCCCATTTTTTATCATATTCATTCTTTATCATTATTCTTGATATTGTACTTGCAATTCATTAGGTGGAAGTCCTATTTGTAAAATAATAGGTTCAAATCCTTCATCTTTACTCCACCAGCGGGCAATATTTTTAGCTAATAAAAAGCCTAACACTCCCCCCACTAAACCACTACAAAAAATAGCCAACTCACTAGAAAGCCACAGGCTGGCTATCCCTGCAACGATAAATAATCCCAGCAAAGGAGTAAGATAAACCAACATAGCGGAGCGAAGTAAACTATTTTCTGGGATACCAACTTCCACTTTTTGCCCCACCACTAAAGGTTGCTCAACAGGAAGTTCTAACTGATGAACAGTTTCAGGGCCTATTTTATTTAATAAATAAGAGCCACAAGCTGCTCGAGCTTGGCAACTCCCGCAACCGGACGATGAGCCATAACGTAGTAAAGCCCTCCCTTGTTGCCAATGTACGACTGTTGCCCACTCTTTAACCATAACTTATACCTTTTACTTTTTGGTAAACACCACACTATTGACGATTTTCTGTGCTGTTATAAATGGCAATTGTCCAATAAAGGTAATTTCATTGCCATCTTTATCATAGGTATAAATTGTATTACGACCATATCTCAATGCTTTATCACGTTCGGGGGAATTTAATTGCTGACCACTTTTGTTAACATAAATGGAGAAATCGAATAAGCCGTCACTATATAAAATAGATTGACTAAATTCATTTTCAGCAATTTGATGATTGCTACGTTTTACCTCTTTAAATCCTTCAGGTAACGTTGTCACACGCCAATTGTAATTCAGTGCTTGAGTAGCTTTGGGGATCAACAATAGCGGGGGCATATTCACTTTATTGAGTGAATCTAACTCACTGATGATTTCTTTATTTTGATTAGCGGTGATCACCCGAAATTGTTCAATAACGTCATTATTTTTATCAAGCAGATCAACCCTTAATGGCAAATATCTCTCTTCATCAATAAATAAGACATATTCATAACGGTCATTATTTTTTGATAGCACACGAACAACACGACTTGGAATGTCGCCGATATGCGTTCTTCCCGCATCAATAAAATTATAATACTCAGCGAGTTCAGCAAAATTTTGATAAATGATTGCAGGGAGATAATCAACGATATGTTCATTACGCAAACTAAACGCATCTAAACCTGGTTCAAAATAACTGATTTCATTCCCTCGTTGCACGATTTCTCGACGAGTGCTATCCATCTGCATTAATTGTGCTACAGGTTTACCATCGACAAGTGCATGACGATAACGAATAGGAACAATACCTTGAGAATTGATATTAATAAAAGATAATTCGTAAGTAGCGGTTTGCGTTGTATTACCCATCTTTTGCAACAAAGCCTCGGCATTTCCTATTTGAGGTTGTGCCAAGGCTTGTGTTGGTATTGATAGGTAACCCGCTAAAAGTAAAGCGGATAACCATGATTTTTTCATTACGACTCTATTGTTCCTACACGTAATTATAAATTGATACCACAATGATTACTGAGCCTGTTGCTGAGTTGTGTTTTGCGATGCTACAGGCACTTCATCTTGTGGTGCATTGTAGATACGGCGATCTAACTCATACTGTTGCAACATAAGTCCAAGGCGTTGATTACGCTCTTGTAGACGTGTTTGTTGATTTTGGCCTAAATTATCACTTTGTAAATTTAAGCTGACTGGTGCCCCATTCCCCATAATAGGTTGAGTATTAAACACCGGCGTATCAACTTGGAAATCCTCAGCGCTATTGTTGCCATTATATTGCTGAACACCCACAATGACAGCTAATGACACACAGGCAGCAACACCAATTTGTGTTAACTGGCTAGCCCAAGGACGTAATTTTTGTAAGAAAGAGTGCTGACGCCATTGAGAAGGCGCAGGTTGCTGCTCTTGCTGTTGTTCAGGACTTATGCGGACTGGCTCATTTTCTAAAGCGAGTGCTACGCGACTTGCGATATCAAAGTGGATAACCTCTCCTACATCACCACGCATTGCATCACGAACTAAGTGGTAACGTTGCCATGTTTCTTTCATAGATTCATCACGGGCAATCGATCCCATTAATTCTTTATCAAGAACTTCGCCATCCATAAATGCAGAAAGTTTCTCTTTTTGCATGTAAAAGTACCCTTCAGTGAATGAGGGTTCAGCCATCTTATAACTCTTGTATTAATGGTTGAACCTTATTATCAATAGCTTCTCGCGCCCTAAAAATACGTGAACGAACCGTACCTACAGGGCAATCCATAATAACGGCTATCTCTTCATAGCTTAAGCCGTCAAGTTCCCGAAGTGTAATAGCAACCCTTAAATCTTCGGGTAACGACTCTATGGTTTGAAAAACTACTCTCCGTAACTCTTCAGACAACATTAAATTCTCAGGGTTCGAAATTTCTTTTAATGCGTTTGATGTTTCAAAATTTTCAACATCACTTGCATCTAAGTCATTTGAAGGCGGACGCCGCCCTTGTGCTACCAGATAATTTTTAGCTGTATTCACAGCGATGCGATAAAGCCATGTATAAAATGCACTATCACCACGGAATGATCCAATAGCTCGATAGGCTTTTATAAAGGCTTCTTGTGCAACATCTGGCACATCACCCTGAGGTACATAACGGGAAATCAGACTTGCTACCTTGTGCTGATAGCGGATAACTAGCAAGTTAAACGCTTTCTGGTCACCCAGTTGTACCTTCTCGACCAACATTTGGTCCGTTAACTGCTCGCTCATTAGAGATGGACTCTCCCGAAGTCAAGCCTCAAACTATTTTTCAATGACTCCGTCATATTACTCTCGTTATTCCTTCTCGTTTTTATGAGCTACTTACGTTAGAGCATTAAAATAGAATGAAGTTCAATTCAATTATAATAATAAGAGATGAATCACAAAAAACTGTCGTTGTAATCACCAACCAATCTGCAATTTGCCAAGAAAAAAGCGATAACACAATGTGATAATTTAAATATATACCTTTATTTACAACAATATATACAATCTTAAACAATGTAATATTAACGGCAACATTAGTCTTTAATAATATAAATAAAAATCTGTTACCCAAGATTGGAACTGGGTTGTGTAATGACCGTCATTATTGCGGATAATCAGCTCTTCAATATTACATGGTTTAGTTTCGCCTTGATACTGTCTTTGAAAGGCTAGCAATATGCGATGGTAAGGCTTATCTGCACTGTCTTTAATATTGACTCGCTGTACGACATTCCACCCTTTTCTTTGTGAGATTTCAATAAACTGTTCACCGATTAAATAGGGTAACACCACACAAAATAGGCCTTCATCTGTAATAAGTTGTTGTGCATTATCAAGCAAACCTTCATGGGTCAATGTTTTCGTATAACGGGCTTGCTCGCGCTCTTGGTTACGGCATGCAACCGCTGGCTCAAAATAGGGTGGATTACTCACAATAAGATCATAGCGAGTTGGCGCTTGTTGCGCATATTGATAAATATCATGATGATAAATATGGATTAACGAACTCCACTGTGATTGTTGCGCATTTTCACTCGCCTGTAATGCGGCATCTTCATCAAGTTCAATACCATCAATACGCTCAACCTGCGGGGCACGTTGCGCTAACATCAAGGCAATTAATCCACTTCCTGTACCAATATCGAGCACCGTTTTTGCTTTAGTGATAGGCGCCCAAGCACCTAATAAAACGCCATCAGTACCCACTTTCATTTCACACTTATCATGAGCGACAAAAAATTGTTTAAATGTAAACCCGCCTTTGCGTAAACCTGCTTTCTTTACTTTCTTTTGCTTCATTGAATCGCTCTAATGATTTGTATAACTCTTTCTATTCTTAGAATGAATGCAATCCATATAATAGAAAAAGCGATATATGGTAAGATAACTTTTTTGCTACCTCTATCTTAACATTAAACGCTTTATATTCGATGCTTGCTTATTGACTTTAAGCCTAAAAAACAACACATAGCTGAAACAATCGATGATATATAATGTGATAGCGGTAAATCCTCTGGCTTTTAACAGAGGATAATGTCAAAATCCGCGCCCTAAATAGAGGTATACAATGACAGCCACGACATTTTCCAGTCTTGAACTTGATGAAAGTTTATTGACCGCATTAGAAGAAAAAGGATATCAACGTCCTACTGCTATCCAAGCAGAAGCTATCCCTGCCGCAATGGAAGGACGTGATATATTAGGCTCTGCACCAACGGGTACAGGGAAAACAGCGGCATTCTTACTTCCTGCTATTCAACATTTACTTGATTATCCACGAAAAAAATCAGGGCCACCTCGTGTTCTGATCTTAACTCCAACCCGTGAACTTGCTATGCAAGTCGCAGATCAAGCAAAAGAATTATGTGCTCATACCCATCTAGACATCGCAACTATCACCGGCGGTGTTGCTTATATGAATCACGCAGAAGTTTTTAGTGAGAACCAAGATATTGTTGTTGCTACAACAGGTCGCTTATTGCAGTACATCAAAGAAGAGAACTTTGACTGTCGTGCTGTTGAAATGCTGATCCTCGATGAAGCAGATCGTATGTTAGATATGGGTTTTGCTAACGATATTGAAACTATTGCTGGGGAAACTCGTTGGCGTAAACAAACATTACTCTTTTCAGCCACATTAGAAGGCAATGCTGTGATTGATTTTGCACAGCGAATTCTTAATGAACCGGTTGAACTGAACGCTGACCCTTCTCGTCGTGAGCGTAAAAAAATTCAACAATTTTACTATCATGCAGATAATCTTGACCATAAAACTGCCTTACTTGCACATTTACTCAAACAAGAAGAAGTTAAAAAATCGATTGTTTTTGTACGTAAAAGAGAGCGAGTCAGAGAGTTAGCCGCAGCATTAGAAAAACAAGGTATCAAAGCCAGCTACCTTGAAGGCGAAATGGCTCAAACACAACGTAACGAAGCGATTAAACGTGTAGAGTCTGGCAAAATGCATGTGCTGATTGCGACAGATGTGGCGTCTCGAGGTCTTGATTTAGAAGATATCACCCACGTCTTTAACTTTGACTTACCGCGCACAGCTGATGTTTATTTGCACCGTATTGGCCGTACAGGTCGAGCGGGTCGTAAAGGGACTGCCATTTCATTAGTTGAAGCACACGATTATCCGCTACTTGGTAAAATTAGCCGTTATATCCAAGAGCCGATTAAATATCGTGTTGTAGCCCAATTACGTCCAGTGACTAAAGCCCCTAGTCAAAAAGCATCATTTAAGCCTTCTAAAAAAGTATTAGCAAAACGCAAAGCGAAAAAAGTAGAAGAGAAAAAAAACGTTAAAGAGAAAGTACGCGCACGCGATCGTAAAAATATTGGTAAACGCCGTAAAACCGCTACTGATAAAACCACCATCACTGCGGAAAAAACTAATCATATAAAAACAGAGCAACAATAATCTGTCTTCTTTACGTTACTTTGAAGCATAATAAAAAACCGTCGTTATTTAATAACGGCGGTTTTTTATATTATCTTCTTTATTGATAAACAAAAAAAACCTGATATAAACATACCAGGTTCTATCATTACTTAGTGATTTTTAGTGAAAATTACAGGCTTTCAGTGAAAGTACGAGTAATTACATCACGTTGTTGTTCTGGTGTCAGTGAGTTAAAACGCACTGCATAGCCGGATACACGAATAGTCAATTGAGGATATTTCTCAGGATTGTTAACGGCATCTTCTAATGTTTCACGGCTTAATACGTTAACGTTTAGGTGTTGACCACCTTCTACACGTACTACCGGTTTAGATTCTACCGGTACTTCACGGTATTCGATGTTGCCTAATGCATCACGGCTAACAACTTGGCCTTCTTCAAAGCCTTTTTTTGCACAAATGCAACGTGCTTCGCCGTTTTCATCATCTAACAACCAAAAAGAATGTAATAAATCGTCGTTATCAGCTTTAGTAATTTGGATACCAGTAATCATTTCGACCTCCAATGTGGGCACAAAATCAAATTCTAATGGCATATCAGAATTTGGGTATTTGGTCTAACCAATGTTTCTGTTTACTTATATACCAGTATAAATGGCGTCATTCTTTGATAAATATCAATAAAATTGATAAGGACATAACGGGTGATGGTGCAAAGTCTTGTTTTAAATCAATAAATACAACCCATGTAATTGCAATTTTTTTTGTAAATTTTCAAAAAATTTTTTAAATAACAATTAATTCGATTTTTTCGAGACGGAACATTTTCTTTCCATGGGTGAAATCGGTAAGCTTAGCCCCATAAGATATCAACAAGGATTTTATGTTATGACTACACCATTAACTTGGCATGATGTAATAGGTGCTGAAAAAGAAAAACCCTATTTTCAGCAAATTTTGTCTCAAGTCGCACAACAAAGACAAGCAGGCAAAATAATTTATCCTCCGCAAGAAGATGTATTTAACGCTTTTCGCTTCACTCCCTTTGAAAATGTTAATGTTGTGATTTTAGGTCAAGATCCTTACCACGGCCCCAATCAAGCCCATGGGCTTTCCTTTTCTGTACGTCCCGGTGTTCCGGCTCCCCCTTCATTAGTTAATATGTATAAAGAGCTTGAACAAGAATACCCTGACTTCAAACGACCTAATCATGGTTATCTTGAGAGTTGGGCTCAACAAGGGGTATTACTACTTAATACTGTTCTTACGGTAGAGAAAGGCCAAGCTCACTCTCATGCTAACTATGGTTGGGAAGTTTTTACTGACGCGGTTATCGAACAAATTAATCAACGTCGTGAAGGCGTTATTTTCCTACTTTGGGGCGCTCATGCTCAGAAAAAAGGTCGTTTTATTGATACTAATAAACACTTTATCTTAAAAGCCCCTCACCCTTCACCACTCTCTGCACATCGTGGTTTTTTAGGCTGTGGGCATTTTAAACAAACCAATAATCTATTAGCGCAACAAGGACGCACGCCCATTAATTGGCAACTTGATCCTATTGGATAAAAACACAAAACCGCACAAAAGTGCGGTTTACTTATCCCACGCCCTGACTTATTGGCGCATTGATATAAGAATTATGGCTCTTATTTCGATACCACGACCATTGCTGGACGTAATAGACGACCATTTAAGGTATAGCCTTTTTGCATCACATCAACGACATGGTTTGCTTCATGCTCAGGGCTATCAATTAATGTCATCGCTTGGTGTACTTCAGGATTGAAGGCGACATTTTTTTCTTCAACGACTTCGATACCAAACTTACGCACCGCATCTAAGAATGATTTCAGGGTTAACTCTAAACCTTCAATCATCGGTTTCATTTGTTCATTTTCATGATCAGCGGCAGATAAAGCACGCTCTAAATTATCCAATACAGGTAGTAGCTCATTAGAAAATTTCTCAAGCGCAAATTTATGTGCTTTTTCAACATCCTGTTGAGTACGACGGCGAATATTCTCAATTTCGGCTTGAGCACGGATCATCGCTTCACGTTCCGTTTTTTGTGATTGCTGTAGCTGTTTTTCCAGCTCATCAACGCGTGCAAGCGCTTGAACTAACTCAGCTTGTGCATCAAACTCCGCCTGAGCGTCTTCGCTTTTCACTTGCTCTTGAGATTCATTCATTACCGATTCCATTCCTTCTTTTTCTTTTGAGACTTGCTCTTCATGTACGTTTTGTTCTTTACTACTCATGAATATCTCCGCGTAGTTTTAGTATTCATCTTCATATTTAGTTTATTATGGGGATCAATAAACGGGTTTCAAGGAATAGGCGCTAAACGAGGGTAAAAAAAAATGCCAGATAATACCGTAACGGAAGAAAAACAATTTAAATGCATTGGCATCGTCGGTCATCCCCGCCATCCTGAAGCACTTTCGACACATGAAATGCTCTATTATTGGCTCCTTGATAAAGGATATGACGTCATTATCGATACCCAAGTTGCCGAAGAATTAACACTCACCGGTGCACAAACAGGCGATTTAACACAAGTCGGCAAACTCGCTGATCTGGTTATTGTTGTTGGAGGGGATGGCAATATGTTAGGCGCCGCCCGTGTTTTATCGCGCTATAATATCAAAGTGATTGGTGTAAACCGCGGTAACTTAGGTTTTCTGACCGATCTTGATCCTGATAACGCATTACAACAATTAACTAATGTATTAGCAGGCCATTATCGTGAAGAAAAACGCTTCTTACTTGAAGCTCGTGTCTGTGCTGAAGGACAAAGAACACGGATTGGTACCGCCATTAATGAAGTCGTACTTCACCCCGGCAAAGTGGCGCATATGATTGAGTTTGAAGTCTATATTGATGATCGTTTTGCATTTTCACAACGTTCTGATGGTCTAATTATTACAACACCAACCGGATCGACGGCGTATTCACTCTCTGCAGGTGGCCCTATTCTTACACCTAATCTTGATGCGATTGCGCTGGTTCCGATGTTTCCCCATACGCTCTCTTCACGCCCTTTAGTCATTAGTAGCGACAGTCAAATTCGCTTAAAATTCTCACAAACCAATATTGATTATGAAGTCAGTTGTGATAGTCAGCTTGTATTACCTATCAAAGAAGGGGATGAGGTAATTATTAAGCGGAGTCGACAAAAACTTAACTTAGTCCACCCAACTGACTACAACTATTTTAATACACTCAGCTCAAAATTAGGTTGGTCAAAAAAAATGTTCTGATTTTTGTGCCTCGCTACTTTACTGTATAAAAAACCAGTTTATACTGTATGTAATTACAGATATGTTTTTATACAGGAGAGGCACTATGCTGACTCAATTAACTATTAGTCATTTTGCCATAGTCCGTGAACTTGAAATCGACTTTTCTGGTGGCATGACCACAATTACCGGTGAAACGGGCGCAGGTAAATCCATTGCAATTGACGCATTAGGCTTGTGTTTAGGAAACCGTGGTGATGCTAATATGGTTCGCCCTGGTGCCACTAGAGCGGATTTATGCGCACGATTTTCACTCTCTGATACCCCTTCCGCCCAGCGTTGGTTAGAAGAACATCATCTTGACGATCATAACGAATGCCTATTAAGAAGAACCATTGCAGCAGATGGCCGCTCTCGTGGTTTTATTAATGGTACTTCTGTCCCTTTGTCTCAACTAAGAGAGCTTGGCTCATTGCTGATCCAAATTCATGGGCAACATGCTCATCAACAACTATTAGAGCCTCGCTACCAAAAACATTTACTTGATATCTATGCTAATGAACCTGCTTTATTAAAAAAGATGAAAGCGGCTTATCAAACCTGGCATCAGAGTTGCCAAACCTTAGCGACTTTTCAACAACAATCTTTAGAAAGAGAAGCAAGGCAGCAACTGATTGATTATCACTTAAAAGAGCTTAACGAGTTCCAACCTGTTGCGGGGGAATACCCTGAATTAGATCAAGAATATAAAAGGTTATCTAATTGTGGTCAATTTCTGACCTTGAGCCAAAATAGTTTGCAGATCTTAAGTGATAACGAAGAACAAAATATTTTAAGTATGCTGAATGTGGCCAAACATGAGATCAGCGAACTTTCCACAATGGAGAGCCAATTTAATTCACTGTTAGATATGCTGGAAGAAGCAAGTATTCAAATTAGCGAAGTGAGTGATGAACTACGCCACTACAGTGATCGTTTAGAAATGGATCCTAATCGTTTATTCGAATTAGAAAAACGTATTTCCAAATATATTAGTCTATCTCGTAAACATCGCGTCACCCCTGAAGAGCTATATGAACTGCATCAACAACTAATTGAAGAAAAAGAGGCACTATTACGCCAAAATGATGACTGTGATGCATTAATGGAACAAGTTAAAATTGATCATGCAGCTGCATTGAACGTAGCAAAACAACTTCATCAAATTCGTCAACAGTATGCACACGAATTAAGCCAGTTGATTACTAATAGCATGCATCAATTATCAATGCCTCATGGCTATCTTACTGTAGATACATTGTTTGATGAAAATGTCTTACAAATTGATGGTGCGACAAAAGTTGAGTTCAATGTCACCACCAACCCGGGGCAACCTCATCAAGCTCTCTCTAAAGTTGCGTCTGGCGGTGAGCTATCACGTATCGCACTTGCTATCCAAGTGATCACCGCAAAAAAAATGGATACACCCGCGCTGATTTTTGATGAAGTAGATGTTGGTATTAGTGGACCAACAGCAGCTATTGTCGGTAAGTTATTACGTGAATTAGGCGAATCGACACAAGTTATGTGTGTTACTCACCTACCGCAAGTAGCAGGTTGTGGTCATCAACACTATTTTGTTAATAAAGAGATTAATGGTGAAGAGACAGAAACCACCATGAAGCTGTTAACTAAAAAAGAGCGTTTACAAGAGTTAGCCCGCTTATTAGCGGGAAGTGAAGTGACTAAAAACACCCTTGCTAATGCAAAAGATCTGCTGGCAGCCTAACGATTAACAAACTTTTATCGATATTTAGGGTCTTAGGCAGAGCGTGAAAGGTTTTCAATTGCTGCATTGTCGATTATCATCGTCACTATGACCCTAAAAGGAATGTAATAGCCATGCGTTTTAAACTGTTAAAAGTTGCCGCCTTATCTTTAGTCGTAATGACTTCAGGTTGCTCGATGTTCGAAAGACTGGTTTATCACCCAGATATCAATCAGGGTAATTATTTAACACCAGCCGAAGTCGCCAAAGTTCAACAAGGAATGACACAGCAGCAAGTTCAATTTGCCCTCGGAACACCTATGCTGAAAGATCCTTTCGGAACTCAAACTTGGTATTATGTTTTCCGTGAACAGCCAGGCCATCAAAAAGTGCGTCAAGAAACTCTGACACTGACATTTGATAATAATGGCATACTGACTAAGATTGACAAACAAGGTGATATGCCGAGTTTTTCTAATCAAACCAGTAAAGACTAATCTCACTATACGATTGGCAAAAACGAACTGCACCCCATTTGTAATTCAACAATGGGGTGTGTTTTATGACCAACATATCGGCGCAATCAATGAGATACAATGATTTGATTATGACGTGGTGAAAATGTTAACTATTCAGTTTTTTGGCGTGCTTTTTCAGCGCGTTTACGGCGCATCTCTTTAGGATCAGCGATTAACGGTCGATAGATTTCAACGCGATCGCCATCACGCACATTATCACTCAATTTTGCTGGCCGACTATAGATACCCACTTTATTTTTAGTTAAATCGATATCATTACAAATCGTTAAAATATTTGAGGCAATAATTGCTTGTTCAACAGTATCCCCTAGTGTTAACTCCACAGGGATAACATATTGTTTATCTGGTAACGCGTAGGCTACCTCAACCCATATTTTAGTCACGATAAATCTCTTTCGCTCTTTGAGTAAACGCCTGCACCATATTATTTGTTAAGTCTTTAAAAATACGGCCAAAAGCTAACTCAATTAATTTATTGGTGAACTCAAAGTCTAGCTGAAACTCAACCTTACATGCATTATCATCTAATGCGGTAAATACCCAGCCTCCGGTTAGTTTACGAAAAGGGCCATCCACAAGACGCATATCAACACGTTCATTGGTTTTTAAAAAATTATGGGTAGTGAATGTTTTACTGATCCCTGCTTTAGAAACCTGAACAGATGCAATCATTTCTTCTGGAGTGCTTTTGATCAGTTTACTTCCAACGCATCCTGGTAGAAAATCAGGATAAGTAAGAACATCATTCACTAGTTTAAACATTTGCTCTGCACTAAAAGGAACTAGAGCAGATCGACTAATCTGAGGCATAGTTATTCCTGTACGACAACACTGTGTGCGATCATATCATTGAACAGTGATTAAATAAAAATCTAATGGAATATAGCTTAAGTTTTACGCAATTGAAAAGAAAACAGACGCTTAAATGATTTCTTTCTATTGCTCATACAGTATAATGTGGAAATTATGACAAAGAAAAAATCACACAAACCCGGCTCTGCCACTATTGCACTCAATAAACGTGCTCGCCATGAATATTTCATTGAAGATGAAATCGAAGCGGGACTGTCGTTACAGGGCTGGGAAGTTAAATCACTGCGTGCGGGTAAAGCCAATATCAGTGATAGCTATGTAATCATGCGTGATGGTGAGGCATACCTGTTTGGTGCCACCATTACACCGTTAAACGTTGCCTCTACTCATGTTGTTTGTGATCCGACACGTACGCGTAAGCTGTTATTAAAACAACGTGAATTAGCTAATCTCTATGGCCAAATAAATCGTGATGGTTACACCGTGGTTGCCCTTTCCTTATATTGGAAAAATGCATGGTGTAAAATCAAAATTGGCGTAGCTAAAGGTAAAAAAGATCACGATAAGCGTGACACAATAAAAGATCGTGAGTGGAAATTAGACAAAGCACGGATCATGAAAAATGCTAACCGCTAAATTGCGTTAACTACTAGCAATAGCAGGTATTTTTCTGATATACTCACTTTCAACAACTTGGGGCTGATTCTGGATTCGACGGGATTTGCGAAACCCAAGGTGCATGCCGAGGGGCGGTTGGCCTCGTAAAAAGCCGCAAAAAGATAGTCGCAAACGACAATCAATATAAAGCACTAGCAGCTTAATAACCTGCCTAGAGCCTTCTCTCCCTAGCTTCCGCTCTTAAGACGGGGATAAAGAGGAGTCAAACCCAAAAGAGATCGCGTGGATGCCTAGCTTGGGGTTGAAGCGTTAAATTTAATCAAGCTAGCTTATTTGTGGCGTGTCTGTCCGCAGCAAGTAAGTGAATTTAAAGACTAGACTAAGCATGTAGTGCCGCGGATGTAGAAATTTCGGACGCGGGTTCAACTCCCGCCAGCTCCACCAAATTTGGTGGGTCAGTGATAGGACAATGGTTTCAAAAACAAGAAGTTAGCGAAATCATTAAGACTACACACTGACACAGATAGGACTCTAAATCATACGCAAATCGTACGCGGATTATTTAAAGTTCAAAAAGGCTCACTTCGGTGAGCCTTTTTATTAAGATCGTCAAGGGTGAAAAATGAAAACATCAGAATTAATTAAGAAGCTACAAGAAATAGATAAAACTGTACCTTTTGATGCTGACATTGTTACTGGTGATGACTGGCTCCCTTGTGGTGTTGAAAATGTTTACCACGCCCCACCCAATACATATATTCAATTCAACTCCTATGATGCCGACGAGATGTGGGGAGATCTACAAGAAAATAATAGGCGTACATCTATTGTCGAACTATCAGCGCGAGTTAGCGAAATAAATGATGTAGTAAAAATGATAGAGTCCAACCCTTCAATTACAGCCTTGGATATAATAAAAGAATTAAATTCCAGATCTAAACGGATGTCAGAAATGGCTAATTTATTGAAAAAAACAGAGTAGCACCGATGCTCGACGGAGACGACCGAGTTATATAATCAATCAGTTATCCATTTCTGGTGTCTTATTCGTGTCCTGATTTTATATTACTTAAAAATACCAGAACTCAAATCAATAAAATGCTCTAATGATAACTTACCTTCAAACTTGTCTCCATATTCCCGATTCATTGTCTGCATGTCTAATTTGAATGATATATTCTTAAATTTACCTGATTTATTTATGGGAATTAATTTATTATCTAAAAAAAACTTAATAACTTTTTTATGTCCTTCAATATCATCAATATTTAAGTAAAAACACGCAACTCCAGATTCAGCATTATTCGTATATTTACAATGCTCGACTACACTATTTAAAATTGCTTTTTGACATATTTTTTCTGTGAATTCCGCATCATTAAAAAAATACATCCACTTACCAATTTTGTCGTTATTTGTGCTATTGCTTTCATTTTTAGATGAAAAATAAACCCAAAAATCATTTTCTCTAATCTTCATAAAACACCTAACTTATACATGATAATATTTTAGTGTAACACTCTACTTATTATATTAAACTTCCTCTTCTTTTTGTCTGCGTTCTTCTTCCTAATCAACGGATACAATATTGTTCGTCGGAATATCAGGAGATTCATAAAAAACATAATATTCAATGTTCTATGAGAGATAGTTATGACTGTTATCAAAATACATTAGCAGAGTGAGTCAATAGGATATTAAAAATAGAATACTAGTTAATAAAGCCGAGAAATTTAGAACAAGCTCAGAGATTGGTTGACGAATCAATACAGATATAGTCATTACTAGCTATCAAACCGTGGAGCTAATACCTCTCGATTGCCATTACAATTTTGTTCACTAACGATACCCTGTAATTCTAACTGCTCTATAATCCTTGCTGCTCTGTTATAACCAATTCGAAATTGTCTCTGAATACCTGAAATAGAAACCCACTGTTTTCCTACCGTAAATTCAACTACTTGAGCAAATAATGGGTCAAGCTCTTCAGCTGACATATTTGTATTCTGGACATCATCATAAAGATTAAGATAACTCACGCTTCCCCATCGTTTACAATAATCGACCGCATTCCTAATATCTGAATCACTCACATAAGCACCTTGAATTCTTATAGGTCCAGAGAAACTCGGTGATACAAATAACATGTCACCCAAACCAAATAGTGACTCAGCGCCATACTGTCTAAGAATTAAATTAGAATCAGCCCTAGACGATACAGAAAGAGCAATACGTGTAGCGATATTAATTCGAAGCTGTGAACCGATACTGGTGGATAAAGGGCTACGAGTCGTTAGTATTAGATGAATGCCAACCGCATAACCTTGCTGACTCAATAGAACTAACATCTCTCCTATTTGTTTATACTCGCCAATGAGTTGAACATAATCATCAACACAAACAACAATTTCAGGCTCACTGTCTAAATAAGGATGCTCACTATAATTTTTATTAGGGCACCAGAAAGGATCAGGTATAGGCTTACCTAACTCTTTTGCATTTGATATTATCTTATTGTAACCACTCAAATTGCGCTGATTTAACGCACTAAATAATTTTTGACGGCGTTGCAATTCAGAGACTAAAAACGATAATGGCTTTATTGATTCAATAGAATCAGAGGCAACAGGAAACAATAAGTGGGGTATATCGTTGTATAAACTGAGTTCAAGCTGGCTTGTATCAAACATCACAAAGCGAACTTTATCCGGCGAGTTTCTGTATAAAATGCTCATTACCAAGGAATGCATTAACATGGACTTGCCTGAGCGCGTTACACCTGCAATAAGTAAATGTGGCATTTGAGCCAAATCCCAGCCTATTGGTTCTCCTATAATATCTTCACCTAACATGACAGAAAGGGTAGATAACCCATTGATTCCGCTCCATAGATTAAAGCATTCAACAAAAGGCACCGCTCGACGATAGGTATTAGTCACTCTTAATCCGATATAAGGTGTACCCGCAATAAAATCAATAACTTTTATATCAACGACGCTCAGGGAACGACACAATTCTGGCACTAACGCTATCACTTGAGAGACTTTTATCCCTCTACCCAATTCGATTCTAAAGAGTGTAAATGTTGCGCCTTCATCATAACCGACAACCTCACCTTTTATTTGGTATTGCAGAAAGCAAGACTCGATCGCTTGAGCCATTAAATCCAATTCTTGAGATGACCAGCAAAGCTCAGAGGTATGAATAAACGGTTGTGCCATCAATTCCTCCCATCTAGGGGTGTCAATTCAGTAAATTAGAGTCACCTTCGATATTTCAGCGATTACTAATCATCCCAACTGATATTTCTTAAAGTTCTCGGCTTGCTCCAGTACGCTTTTATATACTTCATCATTCGCTACTGGAGGGAAACCATAACGATGTAATAATAAAATCAGGTCGACTTTCAGCTTCGCTTTAATATCTTCCCTGTTGCTCCAATCAGGGTATTGTGTGCTGTCATCGACAATAAGTTTCATATCCTTAGCAAGTGCCAGCATTTTGTCGTCATCGTAGGTGAAATCGTATTTCTGGCACATATGCTGCAAAATATCGAGGAAGGCTTTCTCCTCCATATCGATGCCGATATCCTCAAATGACATCATTTCTGCCTTGATGTCATAAATCATATCCGCCATTTGTGCAGTGAAATCGTCGAACTCCTCGCCATTGAGCACATCATTTTCTTTGCGTTGGTTATACTGCTCAACTAAGGCTTGGAAGCGTTTGGAGAAGTTAATCCCTTGCAGCTGATTGACCTTTTGGAAATCACTAATGGCCTTTTGAAGCATCTTTTGCAACAGTTGCATTTTAGTATTCGGCAACTTAATTTTATTGATACGAGCCATGTATTCATCATCAAAAATATCGATATTTTCAGCTTTTTCATCCCCTAAAGTGAAGATCTCTTCTACGCCTTCGGCTTTAAGGGCTTCCGCTATCATCTCACGTACTTTTTGATTCATCTGCGCCGTATCTGGGGCATCACCTTTGGTTAATTTATAGACTATAGAGCGTACAGCCAAATAAAAATGGATATGTTCACGTTCATCTTGGGTGATATCTTCACTGCCCACGCAAATATCATAAGCGGCTTTCAACCGCTTTACTAAGCCCATAAAGCGCAGTTCAATTTTCTTGGTTTGCAGGACAAACTCAGCCGCCCGATTAAGGCAATCTAATTGCCGTGTTGGCGAGCCTGAAAAGTAATCGCGACTATCGAATTGATGAAATACCTGTGAAAGCAAATTGAGGTGATTACGGACTTCTACAATGGATTGCTGAACATCTTCAAAGTTAGATTTATCGGCTTTAGAATACATCGCCAGCGCCATATTCATACGGCTTTTAATCCCGATATAGTCAACAACCAGCCCCTTCTCTTTCCCCTCAAAACGACGATTCACTCGAGAAATGGTTTGAATAAGGTTATGCTTTTGCAGCGGCTTATCGATATAGATGGTATCTAGCTCAGGCACATCAAAGCCCGTCAGCCACATATCCACCACAATGGCGATTTTAAAGTTGGATTTCGGGTTCTTAAACTGTTTATCTAACTCTCTGCGGTAGTCTTTTGTTCCCAGTAAGTTGTACATCGCCTCATGATCATCTTTCCCACGAGTCATCACCATATTGACCATTGGTAAAGGCATTAACTCGCTTTTCTCTTGTTCGGTGAGTGTCGCACCGTCAATGGCCTGTTTCGCTTCAAACCACTCTGGCCGTTGTAATTTTAGGCTCTGATAAAACGCATAAGCAATATCACGGCTAGCACAAACCACCATCGCTTTCCCTTTGATGGTAGAACCTTCTTCTACTCGTTTTTCATAATGTTGCACAAAATCTTTTGCTAGCGCGTCAATACGATCAGGATCACCCAAAATAGAGTTCATGTTCGCCATGGCTTTTTTGCTTTCTTCTATCTGATATTCGCTAGTGCCTTGGGCTTCACATTCTTGATAATAACGTTCGATCTCTTCTAGTTTGCTGTTATCAAGGGCAATTTTAGCCGCACGCCCTTCGTACACAATGCGCACGGTGATTTCATCATTTACCGACTCGGTCATGGTGTAGCTATCGATAGTTTCCCCGAAGACATCTAAGGTGGCGTCGATAGGCGTTCCGGTAAAACCGACGTAAGTAGCATTCGGCAGTGAATCATGTAGATATTTAGCAAAGCCGTAGGTCTTTTTAACCGTACCGTCTTCTTGGTTGATGATAATTTTTTGGTCGAGATTGATTTGGCTACGGTGAGCTTCATCTGAGATACAGATAATATTACTGCGCTCAGAAAGCAGTTGGATATCTTCAGTAAATTTATGAATAGTGGTGAGGAATACCCCGCCACTAGCACGTCCTGCAAGCTTATCACGTAAATCTTGGCGACTGGTGACGGGCACAATAATTTCATCGCCAATAAAAGCTTTTGCATTGCAAAACTGTTTTGCCAACTGTTCATCAAGATCGGTGCGATCAGTGATTAAAATAATCGTTGGGCTGGCAAAATCGACGCTTTTCATCAATAGACGCGCTAAAAACTGCATGGTGTAGCTTTTACCACACCCTGTGGCGCCAAAGTAGGTGCCCCCTTTACCACTACCACCGATATTTTCACCATCCGCAGTGATCTGTTTACGCTCTTTCTCGATGTTGTAATAGAGCTTACGAGCCGCGTAATACTGTGGGTAGCGGCAGCACACTTTCACTTCATGCTTACTGGTATCAGGGAAGAAAACAAAGTTTTTTAGTACGTCCAATAAACGAGCAGGATGGAATAACCCTTCAATTAAGGTGTACAGGCCGTTGATGCCCTGCTTTTCCGTTGATTCGTTGCCGTTAATTTTACGCCATGCGTAGTAGAATTCATAAGGGGCAAACAGGTTACCCATTTTATTATTCACGCCATCGCTCAAGATACACAAGGCGTTATAGACAAATAACTTGGGAATATCGCGACGATAACGGACACAAAGCTGTGTCCATGCATCAAATAGCGTTGCCTCTTCCTCACGCACTGCCGATTTGAATTCAAAGACCACCAGCGGTAGCCCATTGACGTATAAAATCGCATCAGGGATGCGCAGTTGCACCCCGCCGTCTCGCGCCTGCCCTTCTATTTCTAACTGATTAACTAGCCGATAGCGATTATTATTTGCCACGGATAGCACTTCTTCCCCTGCAAATAATTTTACTAATTGGTCGGGCAAGGTTTGAGTATCAATAAGTTCGATATATAGGTCTTTTTGCTTGCGATCTTCACGCTTGAGTAAAAAGCCGTTACTGAGCCAATGGCAGAAGGTTTTGTTGCTTTGGTAGAGATCACTCGCAGGGAGAGATTGCAACTGCTGTACAATCCTGGTGATCTCACCGTCGGTGATACCATCTGCTTGATACTGTTTAGCAAGATACTGGCGCAAATCATCCACTATCAATACTTCACTGTTGTTTTTGCGCGGGATAGTAATGCCGAGATAATGCGGATAGCAGGTTTGTCCAGCATTGTTTGCATGTTGTCCTAACAGTTCTATTATCGCCTGTTCCAATTTGGCTTCAGTGAAGATATGGCTCATATCAGTGGCTTCTTTTTTGTTTTTAGCGAATTGTTTTAATTAAGATAGTTTAATTGATTCGATAACAAAAACCGCCTCACAATAAGAAAAATGTGAAGCGGTCGCATAAATTAGATGAGTGTTTCTTCTGGAATATCTATTTTTATATCACTCAGAGACAGCTCGCCGGAGATAAGTTTTGGGAGGAGTGTGTCTCGGAGTTTAGTTAATGAACGGCTTTCATTTGTATTCTGTGTTAACTTTTTAAACGAAGGTGAAACTATATCAGCAAATCTATTCATTACTTCGCCAGAGGGCACTGCAATTTTATAGTCATTAAAGCACCCATTCTGAACTCTCTGGCGCCCTGATGAACCAACCATACTTTGTATAACGTGTTGCCTAAATGATTCATATCGAGCTAAACAGGCAATATATGAGTAATGTATGTTTTTATTACCACGAAGAATAATGAATTCAGTTGAACCAAAACCAGCTTCATTTTCTGACAGGAAATCTACTATTCCAGTTTTACCATTTTCTAAGCACGGTGTTATACGAGCCAATAATATATCGTTATTCTGAAATTTCATTCCTCCCGAAAAAGGCTTTTCACTAACTTCTTCTATTGAATATCCGCTAGTTGGAAGGGCTTTCATATCAACAAATTTCGCAACAGTATCTTTAGCTAAATTTACTTTCGGATTAATAAAAATAGCATCAGATATACTTTTACTCATCCACCCTTTCGGCATCCAACCGCCAAGCCCTAATGCAGGCTCAGCACATTCTTCAAACGCATTAGGAAATAACCGCCGAATATCCTCTGATAACGGTTTAAAATTATCACTTTCGCGTACTGCTTTGCGCACTTCAACCCGACGCAGTAATTCATCAGAGAAAGCTAAATCCTGTTCAAAAAAACCCGCATCTAGTGCGTTATCAACCACAGGATCAAAATCCACAAACCATGATTTAAATAAGGTCTGAGCCATTTTCTCTAAAGTTTGATTTATTTTGTGGTTGTGAGTGATTTTTTTATCTAGCCCTCTTAATAATTTCGCACCATATTGTTGATATTCAATTGGAGGGATTCGGATAGGTATTTCCTTTAATGCCTTCCCTGTAAGGTGCTTTATTGTCGTACCAGTAAAAAAAGGTTCAATACAGCCAGATCGAGTCGAAAATAGAAACCAATAGTATAAATATTCTGAATCCAAACCAGGTAGAGTACGAACTCTATGCAATGCCTTTTGAATTTTCATATTGGGTATATCATCTTCCCAAATTGCACATCTTCCCGGCTCACCACCTTCACAAATGATTAGGTCACCTTTTTTTATTCCATAGCGAGTATGCTCATGGGCTTCGAATTTCATTTTTGAAAGGTTATCAAGCTCAAATGTTCCCCACCGCACATTGCTATTACCTAAATAACAGTGGTACTCACCAGTGTTTTTATTTTGATCTAACATTTTGCCGAGTGAAGACTCAATATAGTCACCTAGTTTAGCTTGTGTCCACTCACTCCCCATAACCCAACACCTCCATATTTTTACGGATAGCCTTATCCAACTCTGCCGCTTCATTCATCTGGCGATAAAGGGTTTGGGTCAGTTCCTGCATTTTGGTTTCAAAGGCCACACCATCATCTTCGACCTCCGCAGCGCCCACATAGCGTCCCGGCGTTAACACAAAATCATTGGCCTTGATATCATCAAGGGTAGCAACTTTGCAAAAGCCTGCCTTATCTTGATACTGCTCAATACCGATTTCTTTGGCAGTAATACGACGTTTCAGTTCGCTTTCGCTACTACGCCACGCATGGAAAGTATCGGCGATAGTGGCGATATCTTGCGCAGTAAGCTCTTTTTGGGTACGGCTGATCATAGTGCCAAGGTGACGGGCATCGATAAACAAGGTTTCCCCTTGGCGATCACGATAACCATATTTGGCGCTGGCTTGTTTACTTTTACTGATAAACCACAAGCAAACAGGGATTTGCGTGGTAAAAAAGAGCTGACCGGGTAGTGCAATCATGCACTCAATACGATCATCTTCGATGAGTTTTTGGCGAATCTCACCCTCACCGCTGGTATTAGAACTCATCGAACCATTGGCTAACACAAACCCCGCAACACCATCTTCACTCAGCTTAGACAGCATATGTAAGATCCACGCATAGTTAGCGTTCCCTGTTGGTGGCGTGCGAAAGCCAGCAAAACGCGGGTCATTGGTCAGTTCGGCTTCATTACGCCAATCTTTTAAGTTAAACGGCGGATTCGCCATAATAAAATCGGCTTTTAGATCAGGGTGTTGGTCGGCAAAAAAGGTATCCGCAGGGCGCTCCCCTAAATTGCCTGTTAGCCCCCTTACCGCCAAGTTCATTTTCGCCAGTTTATAGGTGGTGCTGGTCAGTTCCTGCCCGTAAATTGCAATATCTTTGCTTTTCCCTTGGTGGCTTTCGACAAACTTTAGTGACTGCACAAACATCCCACCGGAGCCACAGCACGGGTCATATACTTTGCCTTGATAAGGTTCGAGCATTTCAGCAAGTAATGTAACTACCGATTTTGGTGTATAGAACTCGCCCCCACCTTTACCTTCGCTGGCGGCAAAGCGACCTAAAAAATATTCATAAACGCGACCAACGAGATCTTCTTCCCCTACCCCACATTCCGTGGCGAGGGTATTGATGTTTTCAATGCTGTCGATAAGTGAAGCGAGCTTTTTCGGCTCTAGCCCTTGGCGGGAAAAATAGTTATCTGGTAATGCACCCGTCAATGATGCGTTACTTTTTTCGATGGTGGATAATGCAGTGTCAATAATCACCGCGATATCATCTTGTTTCGCACGCTCTTGGACATAAGACCAACGGGATACTTGTGGCAAAAAGAAAACGTTATCTTGTTGATAGAAAACATCCATATCAACAAATGCTTCCTGACCATTTTTGATTAATTGGCTGCGTTTGGCTTCGAATTTATCACTGATAAATTTCAGGAACACCAAACTGAGTACCACATGCTTATACTCAGAAGATTCAACACTGCCACGCAGTTGATTAGCAGTATCCCAAAGGGTTTCTTCAAAGCCTTTGGTTGTTTTCTTCGCGGGTGATTTAGCCATGTCGATAGATTCTCTTTTTTATCAGTTATTATCGGCAAGCGCTAAGTTAGCGTCGGTTATTTTTACGCTAACTACCGATAATATATACAAAATAGGTTTGGTTAAGATTATCTCATAAAATCAGGTTGCTTTGGGTGGTAAAAGCTAAATTATATCAACCTAGATACCCCATATTTATTGCTGAGCGTTAGGAGGGTAAAACTGATAATCAACAATATCTGCACCAATAGGCCCTGTTTTTGCTGTAACCCATACGGTTCCCGTATTTTCCTTGGTTTTCGATTTTGGATCTCTAATACACCAAAAAACCCATTCCCCGGTATAAATTTCTTTTATCCGTATACCATATTCACATTGAGGGGCTTTAAGACGTTCAGGCCCTGGCGAGACGATATGATATTGTGTTTGGTAGTGAATTGTTTGGTCTAATGATAAATAAGCAAGCACATTAAAAGTTGGAATAATTATCATAAGGCCAAGAAAAGCCCCCCAATAATAATCACTGATAACATACTTTGATGGGCGAAAGAAAGGGTGCCATATTCCCCCAATAATCCCTGTAAAAATAGCAAAAATAATAATAATCGTCCATTTAGGAAACCATTCAAATAATACAATGTTATCGCCTAAATAAAGCGACAAAAATAGATAAGCTAACCAAGAGCAGTACAGGATAACAAAGATGTAAGAAGGTAATGATTTTTTCTTGCTGCCTTTACTATATGATTTGAATTGGTATTCCATAAAAACCTTAATTTATTTCCCTAAATTAATTATTTATAGTTCAAACTATCGACCTATTTATTGCCATAACCTTTTGTGAAAACAATAAGAACTATTATTTCAAACTCTAAAATGGCATCGATTTACTGATTAATTACATAACCAATACTGGAAAGTTTGGTTTATCAATGTCAGATAAAGTAAAAAGTGTGTTGCTGAACGCTAAAAACTATAATAAATCAGATGAAGAAATTCTACATCTACTTGTTCGAGAACTACAGTATGTTGGCGGTAGAACATTAGCGAATACGATCCCTCGTAACGGTATTAAATACGTCGAGATTGTAGATGATGTAGCCAAAAAATTTAAGATTAAATGCCCCAAATGGTTATATATTTATATCTATTTAGCTAAATCTTTTAATGCAAACAGACCTTGTTCTGCTACTATAGCTGTTTTATCGGATGCCAGCAATTATCCTAGTTTAAACGCATCATCCCCAATATTTTCTAACTGCTTGGCTAGTAATCTAGAACTGGCTAAGGTGTCGGTGGCTAGGGAAAGATAATTATTTTTAGACATCTATCGAAACCATCGAATAATTGGACTCGACTAACTCCCCCAGCAATTGGAGTGAAGCGTTTTAATGCGTTTATTATCTTATCGTTTTTATATTGAAATACAAAACACTCTAAATAAGAGTATCGCATTATGAACTTAAACCATTAAATATAAACATTACATATCTATTAAAAATAAAAATTAAAACTCCATTTTAAATTATCTTTTTTAGATAATATTAGATATTAAAATAAATTCAGTTTAAGAAAGTCTAAATTAGATATATTAAAAATATATTCAGTTATCATTAAATAAATAAACAAAAGGTGTATTATATAATATTGCTTTGTTATTTATCCTCTAAAAAAGAATAAAGGAATAATGATATGAAAAAAGTATTACTAAGTCTTGCTATGCTGAGTGTAATATCAACGCCGGTATTGGCTAAAGCTCCTGTAGCTAACTTAAAAATCAATGGTGATATTAAGCCACCAACTTGTACTATTAATGGGGCGACACAAAGTGATATGATTTTTGATTACGGAGTCATAAGCCCAACGCTTATCCCTCAATCGAAAAACTACGAATATCCTAACGGTATAGTCCAAAATACAGTTACGATTGAATGTGATGCTAAAACATATTTAACCTTTGTTGCATCTGACACTTATGACAGTGCGGAATTAGCTAATAATACGCTAGCACAGTTTCATTTAGTTGATAAAGAAAATCCTGAAACCGCAGTTGGAGCAGCCTCTTTTTTGTGGGAGGATGTGACTGTTGATAGTAAACCAGCGTACATTTCACGAGCAAATGATGTTACTATCACAGAGACAAATTACTATAACGTTCTATACAAAGGCGCAACCAATGGTTGGACATCAGAGAAACAATCAGGTGTTAATAAAAACTCTCTAAAATTAATTCCAGGTGAAGTTTTCCAAGCAGTTTTTAAAGATGTATATAAAATTCCTTCTTTTCTTTTATCCAAAGATGCATTAAATAAAAAAGGAATAGATTTATCTAATGGTTTAGATTTTATGGGTGAAGCTGTCCTTACTTTTAACTTTGGTGTCTAATTTTTAAAATAACTGATAATCACAATATCATTAACTTTTATATTGTGATTATCTTTTACGTTAAAAATTTAACAGTACTTAGCGCGCTATCAATGTTCAGAATATCAAATTAGCACATCATTCAATCAGGAACGATACATCAATACTTCCTTTATAAGTATTCGTAGGTATATTTCCATTGGCACAAAGGTTGAATGATAATGACTTATAAACAGTTCCCCCATTATATTTTCCCAAAGATTGTCCTGCATAAAACTCTAAGGCCTCGGCAGAATTGTTATTACATACTGCATTAGTTATTTTTTTAGCTGCATCAGATACCGTGATATAAGGTGCAACTTCTTTATTTTTCAAAGGGATACTTGGAGACATTGTCATCCCAGTTTTACTCCCATTGACTAGCTCATTATAGGGTTTTAATGTCACATACATATTTCCTGAATGAGGACAAGAGACAAGCATACTAGCGACACTTTGCTCAAGTAACTTGGCTGACTTAAAATTTTGTGCTAGTTGAATAGCAAATTGTATGTTTGTTGAGCTAGCAGGAGAAACATTACATGTTTTTAAGACGTGAATAGGACCATTACCAAATGAAAAAGGAACTGAAGATAGATCTGGATTAGCCCCGCCTGAGGTTGCTGTTTGAGCTGTAGTAAAATATATTGGAGCTACAAAATCGTAAATACCGGGTTTAACATGGCCTACTGCATAAATAGAATAAGAGCTTATTCTCAAGCTAGTATTGTTTACACGTGATATATAACCATACCAGCACATTGGGTGACGATAGACAAATTGATCCGCATACTCAGCTGTTCTAGAAACCTCTTTTCCTCGACGCAGAGTAATTTTTGTCGGGGAAGGTAATCCATTCTGATAATACACCGCATCGATAGATACTATTCCATTGATAGCTGCAACTAAATAATTTTCCCTATTTTCCGCTTCACTTGCATTTTTATTATATAATTTTAATCCGTACTCCCCCTCTTGACTTCCTGGGAATGGGAATAAAAAACTCTGCCATTGTGCACTGTTTTTACTACAATAATCTACAACATTATTAACACCTACAGCCGCTCCATAGGTATTACCACTACTACTAAGTGACATATATGATTGAGGAGGTGTTAATTCACCTATATACCCCGTTCCATTATCTGGAATAACAAGTGCTTTTGTTAGGAGAGGGAAAAACAGTGACAATACAAAAAGACTGATTTTAATAGTTATCGTTTTCAATTTTCACCACCGACCATAATGACAAATAGAACCATCTATATATACTATTTATTATATGACTATTAGTGATTTTTATCTCTAACCATAAGAATTAAAATAAAAATAAAGTAAAGAAAAACATTCCAAAAAAGAATCACTCTCGTTATTTTTAGCAAAATAATATCTTAAGAATTGTTAACAAGCATCATTTTAAGATTTTTATCCTACGTTCTTTTTTCACTTTCTGTGCTTCTTCCATTTCACGCATTCTCACCTTATAGCTTGATTGCTCTGACAACAATCTGCACACAAATGCACTTAAAAAAAAATAAAACAGCTATTAGCGATATAAAAGGTCTATTTTTAATTATCTCTTTTAGATAATATTAGATATTAAAATAACTCAGTTTAAGAAAGTCTAAATTAGATATATTAAAAATACATTCAGATATCATTAAATAAATAAACAAAAGGTGTATCATATAATATTGTTTTGTTATTTATCCTCTAAAAAGGAATAATGATATGAAAAAAGTATTACTCAGTCTTGCTATGCTGAGTGTAATATCAACGCCGGTATTGGCTAAAGCTCCTGTAGCTAACTTAAAAATCAATGGTGATATTAAACCACCAACTTGTACTATTAATGGGGCGACACAAAGTGATGTTATCTTTGATTACGGAGTCATAAGCCCAACGCTTATCCCTCAATCGACTGTCTACTCTTATCCAGCCAGTATAGCTCAAAATACAGTTACGATTGAATGCGATGCAAAAACATATTTAACCTTTGTTGCATCTGATACTTATGCTGATACAGAATTAAGTGTTAATAATACATCAGGCTGGTTTCATTTAGTTGATAAAGCAAATCCTGAAATTGCAGTTGGAGCGTCTTATTTCGTATGGGATAATGTGATCATTGATGGCAAACCTGCATATATTTCACGAGCAAATGACGTGGCTATTACAGGGAAAAGCTACAATAACGTCCTATACAAAGGGCCAACTAATGGTTGGACATCAGAACAACAAATAAGCGTTGATAAAAACGCCCTGACTCTAATTTCAGGTAAAATTTTCCAATCAAATTTCAGACAGGGAACTGAAAGTAGTTCTAATCAAACCTTCATTTTATCTAGAAATGAATTAAGTAAAAAAGGAATAGATTTATCTAATGGTTTAGATTTTATGGGTGAAGCCGTCCTCACTTTTAATTTTGGTGTCTAATTTTTAAAATAACAGATAATCACAATATCATTAACTTTTATATTGTGATTATCTTTTGCTATCAATAAGAACCCCTCAAAACTTAATATAATTAAGGACTTCTCATATAACATAAAATTATTTTTGTATTTCTTTTAAATAATCAGCAACACGATATTCAATATTTTTACGCTCAATGTCAGATAAAGAATAAAACATAGCGACATTATTCACATCATAATTTAATAGTAAACCATAATAATATGCTTCTTTCACATCACCTTTGAGTAGAAGTGCTTCATAAAGTTTGTCAAAAGAAGATATTGCAAAATTCATTTTTCCTAATCGAATATTCATATCTAAAATATAATCGTTATGATTTTTTAGTGTAGATAAATACACATTCACGAAAGGATCCTTACTTATGTATTTTGGTGCATTAGTATACATATTATTTAATTCAGAATACAAAAAATCATTTATTTCATATGGATAATCTAACGATAATTGATACCACTCAATAACCTTATCAAGGTTTCGTTCAACTAAACACGGTGACTCTAAATAATAATCAGCAATGATACTAATACTAGAATATTTGTATTCATTAGAAGAGCTGTATTTACTAGGTTCTTCTCCTGTTGTTAGCCATTCTTTAAGATAGTAGTCTGCTTTATTGATATTATCTTTATCTTCACAGATATTTTGCATATAGTACCAATAAATTAACTCAGCCGCTTCTTTATTTCCTAAATCATATGCTTTTTTGGCATAAATTAAACTTCTTCTACTATCTTCAATATTATAAAATCTTGCTAATGCTAGTTGTTGTTTACTACTCTCTTTTTGGTTTAGTAAATAATCAAGTGTATTATCTCTTTTTTCCTTCCATCTTCTATCTATTTCATATTTTTCTGATTCTAGCTCAAAGTGAGACGAATTGATGCTAATACGTCGTTCATATTCAGATGCTTTCGCAATGTTTTTTCTAACTCCCTCTTTACCGTCTCGATAAATTATAGCCAATTCTTTTAAGCAAATAAAATCACCTAAATCTGCACATTTTTTTCGCCAAGCCAAACGTTCCTTAATAGTGATATTAGTTAACTTATCAAAATAATAGTCTTGATAAATTTCATCACCAGCACTCTTATCTTTATACTCTTTTGTAATAATAAATTTAATTGCATCAATAGAACCTATTTCAGCTAATTTAAATATATCCTTATAATATTTTTTTAAATTATCTTCATTAATATTGTTAGCTGAGTTCTCATGTATTATATTCTTTATTGTATATTGAAATGCAAGATTTGTATTTTGACTTAATAATGGTTGAATAGCCTTTCTTATTTTATCATCATATAGCGAACGTTCCACAATAAAATCAATTACATACTGTGAATTCATTCCATATCGGAAAAGGATACTATATCCTTCCTGTCGTTTTTTTTCTGTCAACCTTCTGCTTTCTAAATCATCTTTCAATTCTGAAACAATATTAATAAGAGCTTGATCATCTATTATATTTTTATATTTGATAGTCGCAATTGCTTGATGAAAAGTAGCTTCATAGGCATAACCTCGTGCTTTTTGATATAATGAAAAAGCATATTCTTCATTATTGGCGACATCTTCTTCTAAAATACTTTGATGATAAAGTATCACTATTATTTAATTCCTCTATTATTTTAATTAATCCATCATGATGCACTAAATCAGCAGCTTTAGTTAATGACGTTAATCCTTGAGCATCATCAGTAGGACTTTGGATTAATCCTTTGTTACGTAAATATCCTAAATTATAAAGTGCATTTTTATTTTGTAAATTTGCTGATTTTATTAACCATTTTTGTGAAGCTAAGGCATTTTTATCAACCCCTATGCCATCCCAATACATCATTGCTAAACTAAATGCTGCTTGCGGATCACTTTGCGCATGTTGTGAAAAATAATTAAACGCCTCTTTATAGTCACCTTTTTGATAATAACTATAACCATTTGGCTTTAACTCTGGTTGGATTTGATTTTTATTGAGATAAAGCCCCAAGGCCATAAATACTAAAAAAATGGAGATAAGTATATTTTTAATTTTACGAGACATAACATTCCTTTTAAAGCTCATTATTTTTATATAAATATAGCACAATAGTAAAAATTAAAATCAATATAATTGCTATTCTTTTATTTATATTTTTATATTAATTTATTTAGATTTGCTATAAAAATTGATTGACATTCAACACTCCACTCTATAATCAGCCCTCGTTGTGTCGTATTATTCAGCAAATAGTTTGACTACTTCACGTCTAAATATCACTAAAATAAGCTTTTTAATATTACAATCTTTCATCTGACAAAATTAAATACCTTACTATACTAATATATATGATTAATATTTAATCATTTTTGAATAATAATCAGAGGATCTAAAAAGATTATTATTTATAATTATAACAAACCATAATTAACTTAATCTTTATCAAATTTAAATTCCGTGAAAATAAAGAAAATCATTTTAAATCACTAGAAAATGTCTATTAATGATTTACAGATTGGTATTAAATCTTATTTATCCAAAATACGATTTTAACTTATTGCCTCATTTGTCAGTTTATGTAAACATCAGCACCAAATTTGACTTAAGATAATATTCTCAATGAAAGTCAACTAATCGCTAAATTCCGTACCCTAAACTTATATTTAACCTGCGTAACAACGGATTTGTGACTGCATTAGTAAGGATGTCCGGATCTATATTTTATTACTGACATCGCCTTAATTCATTGAGTTAGACACATGTAATTATTGATTGATGAATTAGGCAAAAATATGCAAGAAAAACCATTCTCCCTTACATCACATCATACTGACAAACAACATCGTTTATTAAAATGGAGCTTACTCAGCTTATATTTTATCTCTGTCCCCTTATTGGCTGATCCCGTCAATCAAGCACTCTCTATCGATGCCCGCGAGCAACAACGCCAGCAAGAACGAGAGCGCATGTTACAACAGCAGAACAACCCCGTTGTGGATACGCGTATTCAACAGCCTGATTTAACGCTGCCTGATTATCCGCAAAATGAACAACCCTGCTTTACCATTTCCACTATCCGTCTTAACGGTGAGTCCGCTGCCGATTTTCAATGGGCATTAAAAGCCGTTAACGACGCCAAAGACCAGTGCTTGGGTAGCCAAGGGATTTTGTTAGTCCTCAATAAAGTCCAAAATGCCATTTTAGAAAAAGGTTATGTCACCACCCGCGTGATGGCACAAGAGCAAGATTTGAACCAAGGTGAGTTAGTTCTCACGCTTCAACCGGGACGGATTAATGCCATTCGTTTTGATGAAGGCACTTCATGGCGTGGGCGTTTATGGAATGCCATTCCTGCTGCCTCAGGCGATATTCTGAATCTGCGTGATATTGAGCAAGGGCTAGAAAACTTTAAACGCGTACCCAATGTCACTGCCGATATTCGTATCGAACCCGGCCCAATTGATGGTACCAGTGACTTAGTAGTCAGTTGGCAAGAAAAGCGTCCTGTGCGATTAAGCTTCAGTCTTGATGATAGTGGCTCAAAAAGCACCGGGCGCTATTTAGGCTCTGCGACGCTAGCCATTGATGCGCCGTTTGCCCAAAACGATATGTTTTACGCCAATATCAGTAAAGACTTGTTTGATAAAGGCCCTTTTGGTAACCGTTCTTACACCCTGAACTATTTCATTCCTGTTGGCAATTGGGGCTTTGCCGCCAATTACAATGAATATAATTATCACCAGAATATTCCCAATGCCAACGAAGTGTTACGTTATAGCGGTAAGAGCGATACCGCACAATTTACCCTATCACGGTTACTGTTTCGCGACCAAATCCACAAAACCACCCTTAATCTGCGTACTTACCGAAAAACCGCCAGTAACGCCGTTAATGACATTGATATTGAACAACAACGCCGCCGTACCGCAGGGTGGGAAATCGGCCTTAATCAGCGCAGCTTCTTAGGCAATGCCACACTCGATGCCAATATTAACTGGCGTCGCGGTACAGGCGCCTACGGCGCACGCCGTGCCCCTGAAGAAGATACCCACAGCGGCAGTGCCCGCGTGGGCATTTTTCTTGGGGACATCAGTTTCAATCAACCCTTCACGTTGGGCGAACAGCCTTGGCGCTGGAATACCACTTTACGGGGTCAATGGACTCAGCATGCCCTAACACCACAAGAGCGCATGTCCATTGGCGGACGCTATACCGTGCGTGGTTTTGACGGAGAGCAAGTACTGTCGGGTGAAAAAGGCCTGTTATGGCGCAACGAACTGGCATGGAATGTTTTTTCTAAAGGGCAAGAACTGTATTTAGCCGCTGATTACGGGCGTGTTGAAGGCCAAAGTACCCAATACCTTGTGGGACATCAACTTGCCGGTACCGCATTAGGACTTCGTGGCTCACTTTTCTCTCGTTTGAGCTATGACCTGTTTGTTGGCGTGCCATTATATAAGCCGAAAAAATTCGATACGTCAGGAGCGACGGCAGGTTTTAGCCTCAACCTTGAAATTTAATCGCCATTGATTTGATAGCCGATAGACATTTTTAGTTTTACCCATGTTTGCCCTGTTTTTTGAAGGAACTCTATTATGAATAAGCATTGTTACCGTTTAATTTTTAGCCGCACTCATGGGGAATTACGTGTTGTATCGGAACTGGCGAAAAGCTGTAGCACCGATTCAGGCCAAACACGAGGTGTAAATGGTAATCGTCTATGGGTCACTCTACGCCGTACCTCATTACTGCTGTGGTTAGCCTTGTGGGGTACCTCAGCCATGGCGAGCAGCATTATTGCCGATAACAATGCACCGCAAAACCAACGCCCGGAGGTGATCAATACGCAAAATGGACTTCCACAAGTCAATATTGCGGCACCGAATGGCTCCGGTATTTCTCATAACCAATATAAACAATTTGATGTCGATAACCGTGGCGCCATTCTCAATAACTCGGCGGTGATGACTTCAACACAAACCGCAGGGATGATCCAAGGTAACCCGAATCTTGACCCAAACAAAGCTCCTGCGCGCGTGATTCTGAATGAAGTCAACAGCAATAACCCAAGCCAAATTAAAGGCTTTCTGGAAGTTGCAGGCGGTAAAGCGCAAGTGATTGTCGCTAACCCATCGGGAATTATTTGTAATGGCTGCGGCACTATCAATGCAGGTCGTATGACCCTTACCACAGGGAAACCCCAATTTAACCAAGACGGTAGCCTTGCAGGATATCAAGTAGAACGCGGGGTTATTCGTGTTGAAGGTGGAGGATTAAATGCCGATAGTCGCCACGATACGCAGTATGTTGATCTGCTCGCCCGTGCCGTTGAAATCAATTCTGGTGTGTGGGCGAAAGAAAAAATAGCAATCGTTGCGGGTAAAAATAAGGTCGATACACAAAATAAAGCCACTCCGATAGAGAGCCAAGCTGCACAACCTGAATTTGCCATCGACATGGGCCAAATGGGCGGCATGTACAGCGGTTATATTCACATGGTGGGCACCGAAAAAGGTGTGGGCGTTCGCAATCAAGGTGGGCACATACAAGCGGATAAAACCTTAACGGTGAAAAGTAATGGGCAGTTAGTCTGGCAATCAGCAAAAACACAAGAAACCGTTACCCAAGCCAACGGGGATATTACCTTATTAGCCAAAGACAACCTTATACATCAAGGTAAATTACACAGTGGTGGCGTCTTAAACGTAGAAAGTCAAACAGGTTCAGTGGATAACTCGGGGACACTTGCTGCCCTCAAAGACGTTAATATCAATGCGAAAGGCGATATCCACAGTCAAGGTAACGTGCTCGCGGGCAGTGATAATAAAAGTAAGATTATTAATAACGCCAATATCATATTAGCCAGTGAGGGAAAAATTGATACTCGTGGCACATTGCTAAGTAAGCAAAATATCACTGCAACAGCAAAATCACTGGATTTAAGCCAAACACAAATCGCGGCATCAAACTTGGCGCTGACATCTAAACAAGGGGATATCGCCCTTACTCAAGCAAAAATTGATGTGAGTGATGCCAAACTCAGTAGTGTACGTGATATTCATACTCAGCAAATTCAAATTCAAGCCCAACAATGGAATATCAACGCCAATAACCTGTTTAATCAAAATGGAACTTGGGTACAAACAGGGCAGAATGAGAGCCAATTTTCCCTCAAAGGGCAACTAAATAATCAAGGCGGTGCGATTGAAACCCACCGCCTTAAGCTCAATGCCGATTCACTGAATAACCAAGCAGGCCGATTAGTTGCGTTAAGCAAGAGCCAACAAGATTGGCAGATAAAAAATAGCATTAATAATCAGCAAGGTGAAGTCGGGGCAAATGGCGATTTAACTCTTACCGCAAACTCAATTGATAATCAATCGGGCACCATTCAAAGCCAAACTAAACTGGCTTTGAATGCCAAAGAGCAAATTGATAATAGCGCAGGTAACCTTGTGGCAGGAAATGCCGTCAACCTGCAAGCAGGCAAATCGCTGAACAACCAATCGGGGACGATTAATAGCCAGCAAGTCACTGTCACCACGGACAATCTCAATAATGCACTGGGTAAACTGATTAGCCAAACAACGCTCGATATTGTGGCTCAGCAGCAAGTGAATAATGCCAACGGTTTTATTGGTTCAGGTGATAAACTCACTCTCGCTACGCAAAATTTGGTAAACAGCCAACAAGGGACGGTGCAAAGTGAGACCCAGCTCACGGTTGATGCACAACGCATTGATAACCAAACAGGGAAAATACTGTCTGGTGAGCAACTCGTTCTTAATGCGACAACTGACCTTAATAACCAACGTGGTACACTTTACAGCAAAGATATTGCCCTAAATGCAAACAAGATTAAAAACCAGCAAGGGCAAGTCATTGGTGAAAATAGCATTGATATCACGGCAAAAAATGCGTTAGACAACACCAAAGGTAAAGTGATTGCCAATGAGACATTAACTACGTCTGTCGGGCAGCAACTCACTAACCAAGTAGGTTTACTGCAAAGTGGCCATAACGCAAGCATCACTGCTAAAACACTGGATAACAGTGACGGACAAGTGCTATCAGGTAAAGCCCTTGATATCACAACCACCGCGCGAATTGGTAATACCAAAGGCGAAATCAGCAGCCAAAACGTCAATATTCATACTGCTCACTTGGATAACCAAATAGGTAAAGTGATTGCGACTCAAAACCTTGACCTCACCAGCCAAGGCGATGTGAATAATCAGTCTGGGTTATTGGAAGCAGGCAATCAATTAACCCTCGATACCCAAGGGGATATCAACAACCAAAAAGGCACGCTGCAAGCCGGGAAACAGGCCAATCTGAGCGCACATACTATTGAGAATAGCCAAGGCCAACTATTATCGGGTAACCAGTTAACCTTAAACACTCAAAATGAGCTCAATAACCGCCAAGGCAAAATCAGCGCTGGCAACGCATTACAGTGGCAAGGTTATCACTTCGATAATACCGCGGGTTTGCTACAAAGTGGTGGCATATTAACGTTGATCGGCAACCAACTGAGTAATCAACAAAAAGGCCAAATTCTCAGCCAAGATGTATTGTCCTTCAACCTCAGTGGCGATTTTAATAACCAAACGGGTATTCTGAACAGCCAAAGTGATACTTCGATTAACGCCAACCTTGTCAACAATGCTCAAGGCGTAGTCAACGCCCTTGGTCGTTTAAATATTCAAGCAACACAGTTAATTGATAATCACGATGGGCGTATTTTCAGCCAGCAAGCGCAAACACTCAACGCACACAATATTCTCAACCAGCAAGGCTGGATAGGTAGCTTAGATTCATGGCAGGCCAAGACTCAGTTATTGAATAACCAAAGCGGTGAAATCCAAAGCCAGAAAAATGTCGAACTCACGGCGAACTCACTGGAAAACCAGCATGGCACATTGCAAGCCGGTGGCTCTGCATCACTGTTGGTTGCCAACGAAATCAATAACACCCAAGGTAAAATCAGTGCCAGTCAAAACCTCACCACCACAACGCAATCCGTCAAGAACCAGAAGGGACAATTACTCTCCGGTGGCACATTGCAACTTAGCACGTCGAATGTCGACAACTCGCAAGGCGGTTTACTGTATAGCCAAAAACAACTGTTGTTATCCATTGAAAATGCACTCAATAACGCTCACGGCAAATTGCAAAGCGGTGAAAATCTCACGTTAACCAGTAAAACGTTAGACAATACGTCTGGCAAAATAGAAAGCCAGCACCCCCTGAACATCACAAGTACAGAGCGAATTGATAATACGGCAGGGGCAATCCTCAGTAATCAAAACCAGTTGCTAGAAACCAAAACTTTTAAAAACCAACAAGGGACGGTGAGTAGCCTCTGCAAGCTTGCGCTGAATGCAACCGAACTTGATAACACTCAAGGTGCCCTCATTAGCCAACACGCAGGCACCTATAGCATAAAACAACTCAATAACACACAAGGGAAAATTCACAGCGGTGATACCTTGACGTTAACAGCTACCGATATCCAAAACCAACAAGGACAATTGGTTTCCAATAATGCACTGAAACTAATTGCGCTCACCTTAGATAATCGACACAAGGGTATTTTAAGTAGCCAAGGTCGCTTTAACCTGTTACTCAATGCTTTAGATAACCGTGAAAATGGGCTGGTGCACGGTAGTAAAGAAACTACGCTGACTGTTAAAAACATTGAAAATACCCAAGGCCGACTGCAAAGTAATGAAAACTTAGCGTTTTCAGGGGTGAATACCCTCAATAACCAATCAGGTCAGGTATTAGCCAATGGCGATATTGCACTGAATACGGATGCAGCGTCCACCTCGGCTCAGCTTTCCCTCGCAAACCAACAAGGCACAATCCAAAGTGGTTCGGCACTTGCCATCAATACCCAGTCCATTAACAATCAGGGCGGGACAATCAAAAGCCAAAAAGCGCTTTCGCTGACTGCTACGCAGGACTATACGCACCACGCAGGTGATACCCTCACCAGCAACCAATCGCTCACCCTAAATATTGCTGGCGCTTTGACTAACCTCACTGACTGGTTATTACCGGGTGATTTCACCCTATCGAGCCTACACTTCACCAACCAAGGCTCACTGGTTAGTAAAAATCTCGCGATTTCCACAGGTCAATTGGATAACAGGGATCGGTTAGAAGCCGATAAAATAGCACTCAATGTGGATGAATTAAACAATAGCGCCACTTTAATGGGTGATGTGATCCACGTTAAAGCTAACACCTTAGATAATCAGGGGAAAAAGGCTGTCATTGCGGCAGCAAAACACATTGACCTGCAAACAGAAAAAAACCTAATCAACCGTGATCAAGCACTGATTTACAGTGGTGATACTTTAACGCTCACCAGCGATGATTTGATTGAAAATAACGCCAGTTTTATTGAAGCAGAAGGCGGCGTTTCCATTACCGCGCGTCAACTGAATAATTTACGCGAAGGGTTAGAAATAGAACGTGATGCAGAAAGTGAAAGTTATAACAAACATCTGTATAACTTCTACTGGCGTTCATTTGAAACCCAAGCCCATAAAGATCCCTCAGCAATGGCACCTACGACGCAGCAACTCACTTTTCAAAATGAAAGCGCTGCGTTGGATAACAAATACGGCACTATTTTAGATATTGATGCCCAAAATAAACGTGCACAAATGAAGGTGAAACAACAAGATGGTCAATTCACCACATTATGGGTGAATTATTTAGCACTCACCCCCAATAGTAATGGCAGTTATGCCATGACCTTCTATGAGTCGCGTGGTATACCGGGACGTATCAAAACCCCACCAACACCTTACCATGGTGCAGTATGGCGCGAACACAACCAATATCGCTATGAAGTGTGGGATCCAAATCAACATATCGATGTTGCGACCGCAACGGGAATTGATGACTTCAGTTGGATACGTGAACGTTCGGTCACAGGCACCGTTACCCGTGACAAACTGATCGCCGAAGGTATTGGTGCGCGCATTTTGTCGGGCCAGAATATGACGCTCAATATCACGGATTTACTGAAAAATGATGCTAGTACTATTACGTCGGCAGGTAGCCTTGATATTAAAGATAAAGGGCGCGTTGAAAATACAGGCTATTCTGTGAATGAACGCCACAAAGAGTTCTATGTCGATCATTATGATGTCAGCAGAAACCACTGGTATCCTCAATCTAATAGTGACAAAACTACGGCACTCACCACCATTGATGGCATTATTTCAGGTAATGGCAATGTTTCGCTCACCAGTGCCAATATCACCAACACTACCGTCAATGCAGCACAAATAACCGAATTAGAAGCGGCGATAAATGCAGCCAAAGCGGAACGTGCGCAATGGGAACTTAACCCACTGGCATTTGATATTGATGGTGTAAATAAGCAAGATTTCAATACTAACTTCACCGAGCACAGTAAATCAGAACTTAATCAAGCCGATGGTATCTCACCACTCGATCGCCCTTTGCTTCCTGCTGAGCTAGCGTTAACTGAAAAACAGCATATTGGTGATGTGGCAACCTCTATCCCTGATAATGGCTTATTCCGTCCGAATTTAACACCGGACAGCCCCTTCTTGGTGGTCACCGATCAACGCTTTACCGATAGAAACAAGTTTATCAGTAGCGACTATCTGCTAGAGCGGGTTGGTTACTCCCCTGCCGATGTACATAAACGTTTAGGAGATGGCTTCTATGAACAACGTTTAGTACGTGAGCAAGTTTTAAAGCTCACAGGTCGCCCTTCCCTACGTGAAGAAGATGCCATGGCGCAGTACCAATACCTGATGAATAATGGAATTAAGGTGGCGGAAGAATTCAACTTACGCCCCGGTGTTGCCTTAACACCAGCGCAAATCGCCGCCCTACAACAAGACATCGTCTGGCTGGTCAGTGAAACCATAGATACATCACAAGGCCCACAAACCGTTTGGGTTCCGAAAGTCTATTTAGCAAACACGACACTTAGCCTGACACAACAAGGGGCGATGATAAGCGGTAAGACACTGAATTTATCCGCTGACAGCATTGATAATGCCGGAAACCTATTAGCTCAAAAAGGCCTTGAGGTCGATGCGAAACAATTTATGCATCGTGATGGGGATATCAAAGCAGATACCATCAATATTAATGCCGATAACCTCACATTAAGCACCAACTTACAAGATGCCTTACGTCAAGCAACAATGAGTGCCACTGATATCACTCTTAGTGGACATAATATGCAATTGCAAGGCGCTAAATTGGATGCGACTGGGGATATTAAGCTTAACGCGCGCGATAACTTGTCCATTACGGCAGTGAAAAGTACCCATACCGGCAGTATCAATGTGATTGCGGGAGCAATGGGGGATCGCAATAATATTATCAATACATCTGAAAATCTTGCCCACGTTAGCGGTGAATGGCAACTTGCACAAAGTAGCGAACTGAGCGCGGGTGGAAATCTCAGCCTCAATGCTGGAAAAGATATCTCTGTCAAAGGCAGCCAAGCCCAAGCTGGCGGCTCGTTGGATGTCAACGCGGGTGGCGATATCAATATCCTGTCGGATAAAACCACCAATAAAAGTCAACTTGATGCACAAGGCAACGGTTCTTCCGTCAGCAATACCCGTGAAGAAGACAGCTTAATGCTCAGTACCCTCAGTGGCAACAAAGGCGTTTCCCTCAATGCAGGCAACAACTTGGTGGCAGAAGGCGCCCAAGTCGATAGCCAAGCAGGTAAAATCAGCGTCTCAGCGCAAGATGTCACTATCAAGGCGGCAACCCAAGACACCTATGCGCTAGACCAAGAGCATACTCGCAATGGCAGCAACAAAGGCTCCCGAGTCGATGAGACCTCATCCCATGAGGTGGTCGGCAGCACATTTAGCGGACAAAACGGCGTCGATATTACGGCGCGTGATAAAGACATCACCGTTACGGGTAGCTCTATTCACAGTGAAAAAGGAGAAATTACCCTTGATGCTAAACAGAATGTGACGCTCAATACCGCCACTGAAGAAAACAAAAAAACCGTCGAAGAGCAACGTAGCAGTAAAGGCTTCTTAAGCGCCAGCAGTGAACACACCCTCCAACACGATGAAACCACCCGTGAAAAAGGCAGCTTGCTCAGTGGCGAAAAAGTTACCATCAATGCAGGTAATGACCTGACCGTCAAAGGCTCCTCGGTGGTCGCAGAAAACGATGTCAGCTTAACCGCTGGCAACAATGTCGATATCACCGCTGCGACCGAAACCGATTCACATTATCTGCTCGAAGAGAAGAAAAAAAGCGGCCTCATGAGTAGCGGTGGCATTGGCTTTAGTGTCGGTAAACAATCCTCCCGCCATGAAGTGGATGAAAAAGGTACCACCCAAAGCCAAAGTGTCAGCACTATTGGCAGCACACAAGGTAATATCAACATCACCGCTGGCAACAAACTGCATGTGGGTGGCGCTGACCTGATTGCTCAAAAAGACCTAAACCTCACCGGTGATAGCGTCCAAATCGACCCGGGCTATGATGAACGGACTCGCACTGAAACCTTTGAAACCAAGCAAAGTGGGTTTAGTGTTGCACTCTCTGGCAGTGCAGGTAGCGCCCTCAATACTGCCGTCAGCACCGCACAACAAGCTCGCAAAGAAAGTGACGGTCGTTTAAGTGCCCTGCAAAACACCAAGGCAGTATTATCCGGCGTTCAAACTCAGCAAGCGGTTGAGTTAGATGGGCTGAAAACCGATGCAGCCAATGCGCACAACCTTGCCCACAACCTCAAACCGGGCGATAAAGACTATCAAGAAGGCGCCACCAATACAGTTGGTGTCAGTGTGTCTTATGGTAGCCAATCGTCGAAAAGCGAAACCCACACCGACAGCCGCCAATCCCAAGGCAGCACCTTAAATGCCGGACAAAATCTGTCGATTACCGCAACCGGCAAAAATAAAGACAGCGCCCCAGACAGCGGTAATATTACAGTCGTCGGCAGTGAACTCAAAGCGGGTAAAGACTTATCACTGTCTGCCACGCAAGATATCAACCTTGTTTCTGCCCAAAATACCGAGCAAACCACCAGCCAAAACAGCAGCAAAGGTAGCAGTGTCGGGGTTGGCGTAGGCGTGGGTGCAGGCGGCTACGGGGTCAATGTCTCTGCCTCCGTCAACCAAGGTAAAGGCCATGAAAAAGGCAATGGCCTCACCCACACTGAAACCACACTGGATGCAGGTAATAAACTCACCTTAAACAGTGGACAAGATACCACCCTCAAAGGGGCACAAGTTAGTGGTGAACAAGTCACCGTCAATGTCGGTCGTGACCTCACCCTGCAAAGTCAGCAAGACAGTGATCGCTATGATGCCAAACAGCAAGAGGTCAGCGTCGGTGGCGGTTACACGATAGGTGGTACGCCAAACATCAATATCAGTGCCAGCAAAGACAAGATACACAGTAACTACGACAGTGTGAAAGAACAAACCGGTATTTTTGCCGGCAAAGGCGGCTTTGATGTCAACGTCAAAGAGCACACTCAGCTTGATGGTGCGGTGATTGCCTCCACTGCGGACAAAGATAAAAACCGCCTTGATACGGGCACATTAGGCTGGAAAGATATCGACAACAAAGCCGACTTTACCGCCGAGCACACGGGCGGCTCGATGGGCACCGGTGGCCCAATTGGAGGCCAACTCCTTACCAATGCCGCAGGCGGGTTACTCTCTAACGCCAATAACAGTGGCCACGCCGAAGGCACCACGCAATCGGCGGTCAGTGACGGTACATTAATTGTCCGTGATAGCGATAAACAAAAACAAGATATTGATACCCTTAGCCGAGATACTGAGCACGCCAATAACGGCAGTATTAACCCGATATTCGATAAAGAAAAAGAGCAAAACCGCTTAAAACAAGCCCAGTTAATTGGCGAAATTGGCAATCAGGCGATGGACATTATTCGCACTGAAGGGGATATTGCGGGCTATAAAGCCCAAAAAGACCCCGATGCGCTTGCCATCGCCAAAAAACAACTAGAAACGGCGGGTAAAACACCTACCGCACAAGCTATTAAAGACCAAGCCTACAACAATGCCATGGCACAGTACGGCACAGGCAGTAATTTCCAAAAAGCGGCCCAAGCGGTGACAGGATTACTGCAAGGGCTGGCGGGTGATAACTTAGCCGGTGCATTGGCGAATGCTTCATCGCCGTACTTAGCAACTAAGATTAAAGAGCTTACAACTGACCCTGCTACTGGTGAGGTTAACAAAGCAACCAATGCCATGGCACATGCGGTATTAGGTGCTGTAGTCGCCGAGTTAAATAACCAATCTGCCGTTGCAGGTGGATTAGGTGCTGGTAGCGGTGAACTGTCCGCTCATGTTATCTTAAACACCCTCTTCCCGGGCAAGAAGGTTTCAGACTTAACCGAGAGTGAGAAGCAACAACTCAGTGCACTGAGCCAATTGGCCTCAGGATTAGCGGGTGGATTGACTACCGGTGATATGGCCGGTGCGATTACTGGCTCGCAAGCTGGAAAGAATGCGGTTGAGAATAACTATCTGAGCGACTCAGAGCACCGCCAGAAGACGTCACTGGAGCTAAAAGAGAAGCAAGGTAAGATCACTGAAGTCGAGCAACAGAAACTCGCTGAGCTGCGAATTAAAGATACAGAAACAACACAAAGATTACTTGATGCCTGTGCAGGCGGTGTTTCACCTGAATGTACCGCTGCTAGAAAAGATGCATTCAAAACGATAGATACCTACGTCAGTTTGACGTATCAAAATCCAAAAACAGCGCAGGCTGGTTATCAAGAAATTGAAAGGCTATTGAATTCGACTTCACCGGAAGCACAGCAAGCATATAATCTGTTGGAATCTTATACTAAAGCGTTTAAAAACTTTGGGTATACAGATGAAGAAGCTCGCTCACGTGCGGGAATGTATGTTGGTTCGATTTATTTGCTTGGTGGTACGTCTGCAGTTGCAAACTCAGGCGCATTAGTAAAACAGTTTGGAAAAGATGTTGCTAAACCAAATGTTAAACCAGAGGGATCACAGCCGAAAAATGACACATCTGGAAATACATTACCAAAAGAGCAAGTTCATACAGAGTGGAAAAATTCAATTACACAGTCTCGTGTTAATGTCCGAAATGGTGATGGCTCTACTGGTTCAGGACTCGAATATGCTTGGAAGAAACATGGTGGTGAATGGGGTGCAAATAAATCACACTTCACAATAACAAAGGATGAACTAAAGGTAGTCTTGCAGTCAGATAATGTAGCGAAGACACCAGTGCAATACTCACCATCCACTGGTAACTATATTCGTACTGTGGATATGGGCAAAAATATCGGTGTTGATGCAATGAATAATAGTACGCCAACGTCTATTATGACAGTCATCACTGATAAAAAAGGTAATTTAGTTAACACATTCCCAGGTAAGACTGTGGTTAGGTAATTATATGTTTATTATATATTTATGGGATAAAGCTATTGGTGAAAGCATTAGATCATTAGATGACTTTTCAGGTAATGAGAATTTTTTAATCAGGGATGATCTCTGCAAATATCCATTGTTATCTAAGTTATCCAACTGTGATATGGAGCTTTTCAGTGACGGACAACTTATAGATCTTCGTCAAGAAATTAATAGCCTGATGAAAGATGAGTTATTAGATCAAAATGCATATGATTACTTGCGATCTGTGGTATCACTAATAGATGATGCTTATCATAATAATAAAGGGATTTTGTTTTCTCCGTTTTAACAAACTTGCATTGTGCCAAATAGTTTACGAAATTAGATATATGTTAATTGTGTAAAAGATCCCAGTCCCAAACTGGGATCTCCTTACCTACCTCAAATCCCAACTCCTTCAACCACTTACCGCTGATTATCAGTTGTGGACTAGGGTTGGGTTTTCCTCGGTTCGGCAAGTAACCCACTGAATATCATCTGGTTTTTATCACTTCTTCTTTAGCTGTCGGTGTTTTTACACTACAATCGCGCTTAGCCATAGGGACTACCTCGTTTAGTTGCTGTGGTTAGCCGTGTTGGGGTGTTCCCGCACTCCAACACGGCGTTGTATTAAATCGCTTATCCAATCAACCGTTTAGCTTGATGTTTTAAAATTAACGCATCTAAAATCGACGTAACGGATTTTAACTCGTCCTCATCCATCTGTTTTACGGCTTCAAACTTCAGTTTTAGCTCATCTTGTGGCTCGCGTTCCCCTTCCTCGAATATCAGCCAATCCGCAGAAACATTAAATGTGACGGCAATGCGCTTGAGTATGTCTAAAGAGGCCTGTGCTTCGCCCGATGTGTCACTCAGAACCTCGGCTGACGTTTAGTCTTAAAGACCAAGCTTATTTTTTAACACTTCATACGGTGTTTTACCAGCATGCGCTGAGTGAGGGCGATGACAATTATAAAAAGCCTCCCATTCAGCTAATTTTTCATGTAAATCGACATCATCCTTATAATCGATTAATTGATAAAACTCTTGTTTATCTGTTAAATGAGAACGCTCTACCTTTCCATTCAATCTGGGGGTAGCTGGCTTGATATAAACATGCTCCATCCCGAGATCATGAATATGCCAATTAAATTTTGATTGGAATTCGTGACCATTATCCGTTCTAATCGTTTTGATTCTAAAGGGAAATTTATTTACAACATAATTAATAAAATCAATGGCATTAGCCTGATTGTGCTTTTCATAAATTTTAAGTGCTCTGATCCGTGTCGCATCATCAATTGCCGTATATTGAAAACGTTTAATTCGTTGACCATCTGGCGTATTAAAAAATAGGAACTTCACATCAACTTGAACATGATGCCCAGGCACTTGTTTCTGATAACGTTTAAATAGTGGTTTAGAGCGACTTCGCTGATTTTGGGGAAGTTGGTTTAATTTGTTTCTTAGTAATACATAGTAGCAGCCAGAGCGTGATATTTTGATGTTATGAAACCGCAGAAGATACCAAGCAATGCGCTGGGGGCCAAAATGGTAAGTCGTACGCAGATAAATAACCAGCTCTTCGATATGTTTTGCAACTCTTCTGGTTGGATTTTCAGGACAGGGTTTATTGTTGATTAATCCTTTCTCGCCATCTCGTTCATAAGCTCTTTTCCAAGTATAAAAAGTTTCTCTACTAATCCCAAAATGACGACAAGTTTTAGCAATATTTTTGCTCTCACGGGCATGATTTAAGATTTTTGTTTTATGTGCAATATCTCGTTTAGCTTTAATATTCATCATATCTGACCTCCGGCTACAACTAGAAAAAACTAATTGTCAGCCGAAGTCCAGACTTTCATATGTAATATATTCTAAATTTACTAATACTTAATAATCTTCTTACTATCACTATTAGTATTCATCAATAAAAACATTCTAAATCTGTCTATCAGATATTAAAAATCATTTTATTTGAATGTATAAAAAAACATTTTAAAATATATTGTGTTTATCTAAACTAAAATAGTTTCAATATAGTGATTTACCATCACCATAAAATTAATAAAAAATCAATAAATGAAAGGGAAGCCATGAGCGAACTATCCAACGAAATTTATGAACAAATACAGAAACAAATAAACATTGTTACAGAAAAATTAACGGAAAAACAACTTGATGCTCGATTAGCAGAAGATATTTCTGATGCAATGGGTAACTTAAATTTACTCAATAACCATATCCAAGAAGAATTAGAAAAATTAAAAGAAAATAGTGAATGGAAACGTTTTACTATTGCTTTTTATGGTGAAACCAATGCAGGTAAATCAACTTTAATTGAAGCTTTACGTTTATATCTCGGTGAGGAAACTAAAAAAGAGAGTCAGGCAAAGTTTAAAGAAATACAACAGCAGCTTGGATTGACGCAAGAAGCATTTGATAAAGTTCGTCGTATAATTATGGATATGACAAAAGCGATTGAAGAAATACAACAAGAAATAACCAAGTTGTCGAAAAAATATGCTGAGCCAATTATACAAGCAGAGTTAACCATTCGCCAAATAGAAGAGAAAAATACCCAAGAATCAAAAATATTGGCAACACAACATAACAATGCAATAAACGAAATTGAATCTGAGATTTTTAACTTAAATGAATTGTTGGAAAAACTAAAATCAGAGCAAACTTGGATACAAAAAATAATAGCTTGCTTCTTCAAATCCCATGAAGAAAAACAGCTTATTGAGCTTAAAAATCACTGTTCACAAGTGAAAAAACAACAACAAATTGAGCTGCAAGAACTCCTGCAATGCCAACAACGAGAAAAACAACAAGCAGCTACGGCACTTGAACAAATACAAGAGAAAAAACAGCAAGAACTCACTCTATTAAGCCAAAAGGAACAAGAGCTACAACAAAAACAACAACAAGCTGAGCAAGAAAAAAAACGTTTAGATAATGATGCTAAGAAATTAACCGATTTTGCTGATGGACAGATTATTGGGGATGGTCGTTCTGATTTTACTCGTAATAATACTTCTTTTGACTTTAATGTCGATGGACAAACATTCTCTTTGATTGATGTTCCGGGTATCGAAGGTGATGAAACGATTGTAAGCACGCCAATTGAAGAAGCCGTACGCAAAGCACATGCTGTATTTTATGTCACTCGTACAGCACGTCCACCACAAACCAGTGATGGTGAGAATGCAACGACAAAAGGAACATTAGAGAAAATTAAAAAACATCTTAGCGCACAAAGTGAGGTATGGTCTATATACAACCACCCTGCTAACAGTCCGCGTCAACTTACATCACCACTATTAAATGAAGATAACCGTAACAGTCTGATGGCAATGGATGAAAAATTAAAATCAGAATTACAAGAACAATACTACGGAAGCTTAGTTGTGAGTGCTCGCCCCGCTTATCTTGCACTGACAGAATGTATCGTACCTGGTAGCAAAGAAGCCAGAGAACAAAAAAAGTTTTTAGACAAATTTGGTGATCCAAAAACCATTTTATCATTAAGTGGTGTAACTGATTTTATCACTCATTTAAAGACAACAATTATTGGCGATTATAGAAATAAAATTAAGCAATCGAATTTAAATAAAGCTTATAAAACACTCAAAGACTCTTTAACTGAATTACAAAAATTGCAAACTGAATTTTCTAATTTGAATAGAAATGTAAAAAGTGAAGTTTCAAATGCAAAATCGAAAATTAACGTTGCTTTAGATGAATTTATTGGCACATTAAATGCTATAGGGAGTAAGATTTGCCGTAATTTTCACGATCAAGTACAAACACATATTTATGAAAAAATTGACAACGATATAAGCAATGATGAATTTAAACATGATCTAAAAAATATATTAGAGAAAAAAGCCATCACGATACAAAGTGATCTTAAACATGCTATTGAAAATGAAGCTAATATTTTTAGCGAGAAAATTAAAAATATTATTGACCGTTCAAGTCAACATTTAAAAAATATTGTTATCAAACAAAATGATAATCTTAATTTTGAACAAAATTTTAATCTTAATATTAATGTTGATAATGGACTACAAATAAGTGGGTTAATTGCCGGTGGTATTGGTGGTGCTATAGGCATTGCTTTTTTAGCAACCAATCCTGTGGGATGGACGCTAGCCTTTGTTGGTGGAGCTATCGCCCTAGTTAGCTCATTAGTTGGTATAGCAAAATCTATTTGGGGATTTTTTGACTCAAGTTATAAAAAATCCCAACAAAGAAAAGAAGTTAATAAGATCTTACGTAATGCAAATGGAACCATCGAAAAAGAGATAAATAAAATCATCGGAGAAATTGAGCAAGAAATGCGGGTAGAAATACAAAAGATCCAGAATGAACTTGAGCTACCAGTAAAACAATGTACTGCTATCAATAGCTCATTAAGACAAGCGAATACTGAATTAACGACTATCGCTAACCATATAAAATACTAAATAAAAAGGAATTGTTATGAGCAATACTGTAACTGAATTTAAATATCAGCAAGAACAGAACTATCAAATATTACAAAAATTAGCTGAATTTATTGAAAAAGGACGCGATTTTGGTTTAGAGCCAGATGTAAATTTAATCAACAAATTAACAACAGCACTCAAAACTGCAGAGGAAAAAACATTAAAAGTAGCTTTGATTGGCGGTTTTTCTGAAGGAAAAACATCCATTGCATCAGCTTGGTTAGAACGTTTAGATAAAGATATGAATATTAGTCAACAGGAGTCATCTAATGAAGTGCAGGTATACCGTTTAGATGACGATATTGAGCTAATTGATACTCCTGGGTTATTCGGTTTTAAAGAACAACTCAATAGTGCTGGTGAAATTGAAAAATATAAGGCAATAACAAAAAAATATGTTAGCGAAGCACATTTAGTGCTGTATGTTATGAATTCAGTTAATCCGGTAAAAGAAAGCCATGGAGAGGATTTAACCTGGCTATTCCGTGAACTTAATCTACTTCCCCGTACAATCTTTGTTCTCAGTCGCTTCGATGAAGTTGCTGATATAGAAGATGAATGGGATTATCACGAAAATCTAAAAATAAAACAACAAAATGTAATTACCCGTTTAAAAAACTTAATTAATTTGACTGCCCAAGAAGAAGAAAACATAAAAATTGTTGGTATTTCAGCCAATCCATTTGGTGAAGGTACATCCTATTGGTTAGAACATTTAGATGAATTTAAGGAAATATCTCGAATTGCAACCTTGCAAAAAGCAACACAGCAAACAATAGAACAAAATGGAGGAGCCACTCCTATTGTAATAGAAACTCAAAAAAGTATTATTCAAGACATATTAGGCAAACAAATGCCAATTGTACGGCAACAACAGAGTTTATTAGATGATAAATTGAATCAGCTATCAGATACGGCACAACATTTGAACAATGAATTGACATCGATAGAAAGTAAAATTAACCGCACTCGTTTAGAATTAATAAACTTTGTTAATGAACATTTCACTTCACTGATTCGCCAAGTAAAAGGTACTGATCTAACCACATTTAATGATTTTTATGAAAATGAAATTGGTGCAGAAGGCATTGTATTAAATACAAAAATAGAAACCGAATTTAGTCGCCAGTGCCAATCTATTTCTAGTGGATTACATCGTATTAGCCTAGATTTTGATAATGAAATAAATCGATTTGAAACCTCGGTTGGTGCTGATTTAGCTGTCAAAGGTATTTCTAGTCTAAAAAATATCAAACTAAATAATACTCATATATTAGCTGCTCGCGATGGCATTGTCTCTGTAGGTAAAATGGTCGGTGTGGATTTAGCTAAGTACATGAAATTTAAACCCTGGGGAGCTGTTAACTTCGCTGCCAAAGCAAATGCGGCCATTGCTGTCGCGGGTCTTGTTTTAGAAGTATGGGATAGCTATAAAAAGGCTCAAGAAGAAGCTAAATTTAGAGATTTAGTCAAAGAAATTGTTTCAATGCTAGAAACACAACGTAAAGGCCTATTAGAAGCGTTAAATAATAAAGATTTTATCTATCAACTCTTCCCTGCTTATCAAACACTACAAGAAAATCTTAACCTTGTTGTGCAAGCAAATGAAAGATCATTTGAACGTAAAAAATCCTTTGATGAATGGCAACATGAGGGAGCTATAATTGAGGGAGAATATCGCGTCATTACAGCAAGTTATGCTTAGTTTCTGACAAGAAAAAACGGGCAAATACCTTATTTAAATAAATCGCTATTTGCCCTTATTTATGAAAAACTGAACTTCCGTTAACAATAGTTTTTTCTAATTTTTATTTAGATGATTTTTATATCTACTAAAATTTTATTTGTAATAACATTGAACTCTCAATATTTGTGTCATTTATTTTTTATTGCAAATATTGGTAAGATAATTATTACCACTATCAATCTAGCAATAATAAAACTTAGATTTATTATATTATTATTTATTTCACCATCGCATGGTGAAAAATAAATACTCATTACCGTCAGTAAGTAACAAGTATTTATTTTAATTTAATCAGTGATGGTAACTAACAATCACTTATTGTGGTCATCAATATATACACAAATAAAAATATTCTAATAATTACCTAGCCTTTTTTGATCTGCATACGCCATTGTGCATCAGAGATCTGTTCAAACTCAGTAACTTCATGCCCCTCTTCTGCCGCCCAGCGAGGAATATTATCTGTTGCTTGAGCACAATCATATTCAATAACCAGTACATCACCCGTATTCATTGATGCAATAGCTTTCTTAGCTTCAATTAAAGGAAATGGGCATAAATGTCCACAGGTATCTAATTTAACTGTATTCATAACCTTCTCACTTATTAATATTTTTGAAATCGAATAATCGTAAAATAACTGACAATCCAACTACCGATAATAATACATGGAATAAATACCCATCCTTGCCAAGAAAACCAAGCGGTATTCACCAATGTATTACCTAACATACAGCCCCCAGCTAAACCACTCCCAATCCCCATAAGCAAACCACCAGCAAAGCTTTTAGAGATAGTTTTTATACCAGGATTACGTAGTCTAAATTCATTACTTCCTTTAGCTGCAATAAAGGCACCTATAAAAATACCCATCAATAAAAATCCGGCCCAATTAAAAAATTTTAAATTGCCCTCTGTAACTAAAGTAAAGAGTTGCGCACTAGGCCCACTAATACCTAAACCACCAATCCTTCCATCAGCTAAACTCGATGGCCATGCCAATAATGCAATAATTCCTATAACGATAGCAGAAACAAAAGGATGCCATCTTGCTTCGAAAAGTATATGGGCAATACCTGTTTTTTTAGCTTTCATTTTTGGAATTTTTATTGATGCACTTTTCTTAATATGCCGGGAAACGAGTATGGCTGTCACTACTACTAAAACAATAATGGCAATATAAGGAGGGATATTAAATGTCTGGGTAATAGTCCCACTTTCAAACTTAGGTGCAGTAATAGGTTGGAATAAATTTTTTAATATTGGTTGCCTAATTAACCAACTCGATATAATAAAACCAATGACAGCCAATATACTTCCTATTAAACCTTCTGCTGCTCGATAATAGGCTCCTGTAGAGCAAGAACCCGCACATCCCATGCCAATACCAAATAAAATTCCACCGATAATCGTCGCTAACCAAGGAAAAGCGCTGTTGGGGATCTTCGCTATCTCAAAATAAGAGAAGATAAATAACCCTACGCTTTGAATAGATATCGCAATCAAAATAGCGATAAGCATTCTATTATCACGAAAAAGATAGAGATCACGTAGACCACCAGCCATACAAAAGCGCCCACGTTGCATGACAAAACCAAGTAGGACTCCAAGAAAAAGCCCAGATAGATGAGATAAACTTATCATAATCATCATTCCTAAGAAAAAAGAGGACTTTACTATAATAAACGATAAGTTTTCTAGATTTTTATCATACAAAATGCAATCACATGTTAAATAGCAACCATTATCACAATACCAACGATCACGGCGAATTCTCCCCCGCTCTAGATATTTTTATTAAAACAAATATTAAAAAATAAGTATTAACACTTAAATTATGACTCGGTAAATAAAAAATTAATTAACTAATAAATATATTTACTATCCCTTATCAATAAAAAACGGACATAGCTATATATTGCATCAATAAAAATAAACCTTCCCCTTAAAGTTAGAGACTAAATAGCTATAATAATCAACTATATTATTTAATTACTGCTACGATTATTTTAGTAATAAAAACGTCTAATTGTGATAGTGATTGGAAGAAATAATAAGAAAGTTATCTATACTAAACTAATATCAAATTTTAAGTATCAAAATATTAAAGGAGTTTGACGAAATGATACGATGTGTTCGCTTATGGACCGGAGAAGATGGTAACTCTTTATTTGAAGAAGGTATCATCGAATTTAAGGATAGTTCACGAGGCGATAGTGAAAGTTTGCCAATTGCTGTTTCAGAGTTATCGTTTAGAGAAACAACTTCGGGTGGTTCCTATGATTGGCATCAAGATCCCGTTCCTCGTTATGTTATTACGTTATCAGGAACATTAGAGTTTGAAACAAAAGATGGCTCAACTTTTATCATTAAACCCGGTGATGTGCTGTTAGCGCAAGATAACAGTGGCACTGGTCATAAATGGCGTCTTATGGATGATGAACCTTGGCGACGAGCTTATGTTGTTTACAAAGAAGATGCAGGGTTATGTTTTAAACCTACCAAAACAACTAAGTAATTGGGGTCTGTATGAATAAAACTATTAGTGAACATGTAGATGTCGCGCTCATTGGTGCTGGCATTATGAGTGCGACACTTGGCACACTTCTTAAAGAACTAGAGCCTAATTTAAAAGTCGCAATGTTTGAAAGACTTAATGATTGTGGTCAAGAGAGCTCTAACTCATGGAATAACGCGGGAACAGGACATGCTGCTAACTGTGAGCTAAATTATACGCCACCAAATCCTGACGGCACCGTTAATATCAGTAAAGCGTTAGAAGTGAACACCGAGTTCGATTTATCGCGCCAATTATGGTCTTATTTAGTAACAAAAGGAAAAATTGCCGATCCGCGTGATTTTATTCATGCTTGCCCTCATATGAGTTTTGTTTGGGGTGCAGATAACGTTAAATTCCTTCATCAACGCTATCGCCAAATGTCTGCCAATCACTGTTATGAAAATATGCAATACAGTGAAGACAAACAGCAAATTGAAGATTGGGCACCATTAATTATGGAAGGGCGTGATCCGAATCAACAGCTTGCTGTCACCCGAGTAGCTACTGGTACTGATGTCGATTATGGCGCATTAACACATCTATTAGTTAAGCAACTTTCTCAACAAGATAATTTTGAGTTGCACTATAAACATGATGTTATTGATATCAAAAGAAATGAGACTGGCGGTTGGAATATCGAAGTTAAAGATCTCACCACCCATGATAAATACCTCATTACAGCTAAATATGTATTTGTTGGAGCCGGTGGACGCGCTATCGATTTACTCCAAAAATCAGGTATTCCAGAAGGTAAAGGCTACGGTGGTTTCCCTGTTAGTGGTATTTGGCTGCGTTGTGATGAAGATAAAATCAGCTCTCGCCATCATGCCAAAGTTTATGGAAAAGCAGATGTAGGCTCACCACCGATGTCTGTCCCCCATCTTGATACTCGTATTATTGCGGGTAAACGCTCCCTACTCTTTGGCCCCTATGCTGGTTTTTCAAGTAAATTTTTAAAACACGGCTCCTATTTAGATTTATTTGAGTCAATTCGCCCCAGCAATATTGAACCTATGCTAGATGTCGCGAAAGATAACTGGTCATTAACTGAATATTTAATTGGTCAAGTATTACAAACGTCAGCACATCAATTTGAAATGCTTAAACAGTTCTATCCTCAGGCTCAACATGAGGATTGGCAAGAAGCTGTTGCAGGTCAACGAGTGCAGATTATTAAACCCGCAGCTAAACATCATGGCGTATTAGAGTTTGGTACTGAGCTAATTAGTAGCGCAGATAAATCATTTTCAGTGTTATTGGGGGCATCACCTGGCGCTTCTACAGCAGCATTTATTGCCATCAATATCATTAAATCTTGCTTTAAGCAGCAACTTGAAAATGAGGGTTGGGAAGATCGTCTTAAAACGATTATTCCAACTTATGGTATTGATCTCAAAATAGATGCCGATGCTTGTCGTAATATTCGTGCATCAACGGCTAAGATATTAAAATTAGAAACACCTTAGTTATATCTTACCGATAAAAATAAAACAGACCGGAAATTAAAGGTCTGTTTTATTTTTTATTTGCATCGTTATTATTAATTACCCTTTTCCAAGTAAATATACTTAGAAAAATTACATCATTTCTACAATAGTGATACCACCAATAATAGAAAGTAATGAACATAGCGTACTTAATAATACAGTGCCCGTTGCCATATCAGCATAGGCCTTATTTGTAATAGCTAAAGCAGGCACCGCTGTTGCAGTAGGCAATACACCAATTAGAAAGACGGCTTTTAATAATTCAGTTTCTAATCCAAGTGCAAATCCCGTTCCTAAAATTAATGCCCCTTGTACAACATTCTTTATTATCACATTAAAAACAATTTCAGTATTAACTTTGAGTTTGAGCCCTGAAATTAATAGTCCTAAGAAAAATAATGCTACACCACCAGATGTTTTCCCTATTTCATTCACTGAGTTTTGTAAAATCTCTGGTAACTTAACGCCGAAAATAGCTAGCATAGCCCCCAAAATAGGCAGGAAAACTAATGGCTGAGAGATAGCATTAAGCAATGACTGTAAAATGCTTTTTCCTTGTTTGGCACCACTAATGATCATGATAGTAAAAGGTAAAATAATTACCGTGTAGATCAAATTTCCCACCACCATAGCAATCAAACCAGATGAGCCGACTGTTGCCAGTAATACTGGTGGTCCACAATAAGCCATATCAGGAAATGAAACCGATAATGCCTGCATTGCTGAGTTCTTTTTATCATGTTTAAAAAAGAACTTGCCGCCTAAAAAACCAATAAGATAAGAAACAACTAATCCTACCGCGAGAGCTAATAGGTAGTCGATATTAAAGAAAACCGACGGAGAAGCTTGGGTTGCCGCTAAAAAGAGTGAAAAAGGCAGAGCTATTTTAACGACAAAATCAGCAAAGGCTTGTGAATACTCTCTTTTAATAAATCCATATTTACCGGAAAGCCAGCCAACTAAAAGCCCTAAGATAATGGGCCCCAGCGCTGCTAAAATGGTTTGTAGTAACATATTACCTCTGGTTGCTTAATATAGTGTCCCCACTTTATTCAATAGTTATAACTGATAACAAAATAGTTATCTATTATATGAATAAAGTAAAAATATTCGTATTATTACCTAGTAATAAAAATTAGAACATTTTAATTATCGGATATATTTAAAATCATTCAAATGATAAATAACAATATTACTTCACAATGATCAACAGGATACTTTATTGAGTAAACTAAACAGGGAAGTAAACCAACACGACAATTAGGATTTTAAGTGTTTTTACTTAAAATAAACCTAACAATGGTAATAAACAGATAATAAAAGAATAGTTTTTGAATAAAAAATAAAATAGGTAGCAATAAATTAAACCATATGGAAATAATTAATCGAGCTTGTTTTAATATATATGACAATGATATATTGCGTTTTTCAGCCTAAGGACACTGTTTAGGCACATCATTTAGCTGTTGATGCTGTTGCTCAAAGAGCACTTCTTTCTTATCTGCTTCTTTGATTATTTTTAATATATAGATACTATCAAAATCACCACTTTCCCATTTAGGAATAGCTTTTGGATCACCACCAAATTGCGCCACAATATCTCTTACTACTTTAACTAAATTATCATGCTCCCAAGCAATAAAAATGACTGAATTCTGATATTCTTCGCTCAGCAGTTTATTACGTAATGGGTCTATCTCTTTGGCATGGTAATTTAAATGGATTGGCAGTGATGTTTTCACCGCAAGAGGTGTTAAAGTTTGAAGAGAGCGTAATGAATTTCCAAGTTTATTTTGTTTTGGTGCTGCAGCAAATAACGCATCAGGCTGACCAAATTGTGTTATCAATCGATTAGGTAAAGCTAACGCACGATTTAATCCCTGACAGCTTAATTGCCCGCTATCATTATTAGGCTTTTCACCATGACGGATAAATACCAGCGTTTGTTCTGAATAAGCCATAAGATTAAATCCATATAAAATGAGGCTCAAAAAGATAATGATATAGCGCATATAACACTCCTTTTGAGCCGTTTAATTTTTAGCCAAAGACTTTGGTTAGATGTGCTTTATATTCTACAATATCTTTCTCAATATTAGGCTCTTTAATGACGTTGTTGGTCATAAAAGTAGGCAACTGAGATAAACCAAGAAATTGTTGTGATTTATGAAAAGCAAAATAGACACCATCAACCCCTCGCCCATCAAAGAAATTACCAAATTCATTGAAAGCTTCAATAGGGGCATTCCAAGTCACGGAGATCATATATTGCTTACCTTGCAACAATCCCCCGCTACCATATTGTTTGCTTGGATCATGACGAGTACGTCCATCATTTTCATATAGTTTGCCGTGACCATAAGTATAAACTTCATCCATATACTTTTTCACTTTCCATGGCATCATCATCCACCAGCCCGGCATCTGATAAATAATAGTATCAGCCCAGATAAATTTCTCTATCTCTTCGTTGATATCATAGCCTTCTTCAATTTGTGTTTCTTTTACCTGATGCCCTAATGTCGCCAAATGTGCCAGAGCGATATCATGTAATGTACGGTTTAATTGTCCTGCAGAATGCCCAAATTTTTGTCCACCGTTAATAAGTAGAATATTCATATTTACTCCTAATTTTCTTACTACTAAATATTTAATATGAGCTATTTTAACAGAAAATAAACGGATGCACTTCAGGGCAAAAAATCACCAAAAATACACACTGCAGTATTAATCACTTTTATTATAACAGAATAAACCAATAACAAGTTAAAAATGCTAAAAAAGTAGCCATTAATCACTGTGTATTTCAATAAAGTGGATTATTGCTTTTATCGCAAAAGTCTATTATTTATTGTCTACTTTATTGCCTAAATTGAGTTAATTAACGATAACGCTGGTGGATACTAGTGACTTACTCCTAGTTTATTTATAAATCAAAAAGTATGCTCTTACTGATTGTTGTTTAAGATCCTTGTCAGCATAAACATCTCAATATTGTATGAAATTGCGACTCATAATGAATCGCTTTTTGATTTAATCGCTGTTCAACACTGCTAATCACAATCACCATACAGATGCCTTTTATGAACAACATGGCTATTTTTTACTCTGAGCATAAAATAATCTCAAATGTTAAATCCTAAAACATTGCTAACATAACTTATGAAATTATTTATCAACGATAAAGATTTTTATCAGCTGATCTTGCTTTTTATGGACGTTATTTTCAAACTCTCAGACTTTATAAGCGATCGTACTTAACGCGATTTCAAATAAACAAGCGTCAAAGTCTGTAGAAAAAACAAGCAGCAAAAACAGAATAAACCTGATAGTTAAGTAGCAGAAATTTTCGCTACTTGTACCCGATAACAAAGAAATAACAATAAGCGGAAAAACAGATAAGTGAGTGAAAATGATATGCTGACAATTTGCTAGTGTATGTATTATTTCCCCTTTGTTAATACCCTAACAATAGTCGTCTTGGTCACAATTAAAAATAGAGAGTAATAATAAGACATCCCCTTTTTGGTATATATGACGATTTTTTATTAAGAAAAAAGCAGATCTCGATCACTATTTTAACTTTAGCTATATTTACTAGCCGTTCAATATTTACAGCATTTTTATCTAATCACTTGTTTAAATATTAATTATCACACTGATTTGTAATACAAATAATTTACCTATTATACTAGTAATATCATAATGTAACATAAAAAAGAACTTCATCACTGATAGTAAAGTGTCAACTAAACAATTTGTATAATATTATCTTTTCTTTATGAATTTTGAATGACTAATATATCTAACATTAATCATATTCTTATTTATTGGAACAAAGCAATATAAAATAAATTAGCGTTTATTTTTTATCTTCTTTATTTTCCACAAAAAAATAAATAAAAAATCTTAAAATAAAAAACTTTTAAAATTAAAAATAAAAAGAATTAATCTCTATATAAATTTAAAAATAAAACATTATTATTTATTAATTATAATGAAAGATAAAATATAAAAAATAATTAATATCAATAATGAATATATTAAATGGTAACGTACTTTGGTTTATAAAACTGATTTTTATAACACAGATAAAAAACATTATAAAAATTTATGTTTTATAGGTGTCGAATGAGCCGGATACCAATAAAAAAAGCTAAGTTAGGCTTTAATGTATCGAACAAGTTACCAGTATAAGTAATAAAAAACTCTATTTTTACTATCAAAAATCATCTTGATAACAATAACAATAAATTAATTACATTGATAAAAGTCAAAAAACAAGACAAATAATAACTAGTTAGTAACAAAAATAGATTTTTTTTATATTTGTCACACAATTGATTTTATTCTATTACATCTTTCTAAATTTTTCCTACAATAGCCCACAACCTAACCTGACAATAGTTTAAGTAACGAATGCTTATATTATTTCTTTAGGTAACTATCTTTTTTTCTTTATGATTTATCGTTTCAGCAAAATAGAAAACCATCAAACTAAGTGCCCTACACAAAACATAAATGACGAATGAATAGGTTTGCCGGTGCAGTGATAAACGATAAAAAATTGCAAACTTAAGGATAAAAATAATTATGTCAGACTATCTATCATTTTTACTGGGAATTGTTCCTTTAGCCGTTCTGATTTTTATGATTTTAAAAATGAAATCGGCCGTTCATCACGCTGTCCTCGTTTCGCTAATTATCACTGTGGCTCTCGCTATTTTTCATTGGAATAATACCCTACAATTTGCCTCTGTATCTGTACTTTATGGTGCGGTAAAGGGGTTATGGCCGATTATTATCGTTATTCTTGCGGCTATTTACAGCTATAACCTAATGCTAAAAACAGGAGGAATGGAGGTATTAAAAGACGTATTAGCGGGGATCAGCGATGATAAACGCGTACAAGTTTTACTTATCTCTTGGTGTTTTGGCGGTTTTTTAGAAGCAGTTGCAGGTTATGGTACAGCAGTTGCTATTCCTATCGGTATTTTAATCGCATTAGGTTTTGATCCCTTTAAAGCAGCCGTCGCTTCACTAGTCGCAAATACGGTACCTACCGCATTTGGTGCCGTTGGTATTCCAGTGTCTATTTTGGCACAAAATACCGGCCTTGATGTATTGGTGTTAAGTAAAACCATTATTATCCAACTTGGTTTATTCAATATTCTATTACCTTTTGTCATTGTTGCTATTGCTGGTGGTGGTATTAAAGCCATTAAAGGTGTCGGCTTTATTACTTTAATGTGTGGGATCAGCACCTTAATCCCTCAATATATTGTCGCAGCTAATTTAGGTGCGGAATTACCTGCCTTTGCAGGAAGCCTAGTCAGTCTGATTGTGGTTATTTTCTTAGCTAAACGCATGAAAACAGGCCATGATAAAAGTAAACAACCAACAAAACACTCAGCTAAAGAGCTATTAGTCGCTAGCTCTATCTATCTGTTTACTTTTATTTTTATCTTAGCCTGCTCTCCGCTATTCCCTACAATCCAAACCGCAGTAGGAACTATTGCAACTAAAATTCCTTTTGTATTAAGTGATACTCAAACTGAATATCAAACTATTGCTTGGTTAAGTACGCCTGGGGTATTGATTATTTTAGCGAGTTTTGTTGGTGGCACTATTCAAGGTGCAAGCCTTTCAACGCTCTTTTCTGTATTAGTAAAAACCACAATTCAATTAAAGAACTCCATTATTGCCATTATGGCTATTGTTGCGATGGCAACGGTAATGGATTTCAGTGGCATGATTGGTAGCATTGCGGAAACATTAGTTAACTTTACTGGCGCTGGATTTATCTTTATTGCCCCAGTCATTGGTGCACTAGGAACGTTTGTAACCGGAAGCGATACAAACTCTAACGTACTATTTGGCAAGCTTCAAACCAGTGCAGCGGCAAAACTCCATGTTGATCCCTTTATTCTCGCAGCGGCTAATACCTCTGGGGCGACTGGCGGTAAGATGATTTCACCACAAAGTATCGCGATCGCCGTTTCGGCGACCAAAATGGATGGGCAAAGCAGTGCCATTATGCGAGAAACATTAAAATATTGTATTGCCTATATCATCATCCTAGGTGCCAAAATCGGCATTATTTATCACCTAATGAATTAACTATACAAGATAAGTGATGGCTTATCTTGGCTATCACCTATCGCTTTGACATAACAAAAATAAAGAAAAATAACCAATAAGAATTTTATCTTAAATAAAAATGACAACATCTGAGCGATGTTTTGGAGTTCGGTGAATGAAAGTTAATTTTTATGCAACCTGTCTTGGTGATGTGCTAAAAGCAGATTCGGCACGAGATACCGTATTATTGCTCGAAAAATTAGGTTGCGAAGTATTATTTCAAGAGCGCCAGGGTTGCTGTGGTCAGCCAGCACTTAATAGCGGTTATGTTAATGATGCAAAACCCGCAATGAAATCATTAATTGAGACATTAGAAGTTAATGATTATCCGATTATTTCCCCTGCAGGCTCTTGCACTTATGCGATTAAAGGCTATCCCAGCTATCTTGCCGATGAGCCTCAATGGGCGCTGCGAGCCCAAGGTGTGGCCAATCGTTTAATTGATCTTACCAGCTTTATCGTCAACACCTTAGGTGTGGTTGATGTTGGCGCCCGCCTTGCGGGTAAAGCGGTTTATCATCCCTCTTGTAGTTTAACGCGAAAGTTAGGGGTTGTTAGTGAACCTTTAACCTTATTAAAACATGTTGAAGGACTCGAAATGTTACCTTTCGCCAATTCAGAAACTTGTTGTGGTTTTGGCGGCACCTTCTCAGTAAAAATGTCAGAAATTTCCGGTGAAATGGTCACTGAAAAAGTAAAACATATCATGGAAGTCAGCCCTGATTACGTCATTGGTGCAGACACCAGTTGTTTAATTAATATTCAAGGCCGTTTAAGTCGTGAAAAGCGTCCTGTCAAAGTGCTGCATATTGCACAAGTTTTAATGAGTCAATAAGGGGGCTGCAATGTCTATTAAAACCAGTAATATCGATTTTAGACCACGCTTAGCGCATGAAATGAATGATACCATTATGCGTAACGCCGTTGTTATGGCACAAGAGCGCATTGGAGCCAATCGCCAAATAATGGTAAAAGAGTTAGGTGATTGGGAAGCGTGGCGTGATCGCGCAGAACAAATCCGTAACCATGTTCTTGAAAACTTAGACGCTTATCTTTATCAATTATCAGAAAAAGTGACTGAAAACGGCGGTCATGTCTATTTTGCCAAAACGGCAGAAGATGCGACACGCTATATTTGTAACGTTGCCAAACAGAAAAATGCCAAGAAAATCGTTAAATCAAAATCGATGGTAACCGAAGAAATCGGTATGAACAAAGCCTTGCAAAATGAAGGTATTGAGATTATCGAAACCGACCTTGGTGAATATATTCTGCAACTGGATAACGATCCCCCTTCTCATATTGTTGTACCGGCGATCCATAAAGATCGCTACCAAATACGTAAAGTGCTAAATGAAAAACTAGGTTATCAAGGTAGTGAAACCCCTGAAGATATGACCCTTTTTATCAGGCAACGTATTCGACAAGATTTTCTTTCTGCTGATATTGGAGTCACAGGTTGTAACTTTGCGGTTGCAGAAACGGGCTCTGTCTGTTTAGTAACTAACGAAGGTAATGCACGGATGACGACCACATTACCTAAAACCCATATTGCCGTTATGGGAATGGAGCGTGTTGCGCCTACTTTTGAAGAAGTCGATCCGCTGATCACGATGTTATGTCGTAGTGCGGTTGGCTCACGCCTAACCAGTTATAACACTTGGGTAACTGGACCTCGTGAAGCGGGTAATGTTGATGGCCCTGAAGAGTTTCATTTAGTGATTGTCGATAATGGTCGCTCTGAAATTTTAGGCTCACAATTTAAAGATATTCTACGCTGTATCCGTTGTGGAGCCTGTCTAAACACCTGTCCTGCTTATCGTAATATCGGTGGTCATGCATATGGCTCTATTTATCCCGGCCCTATCGGTGCGGTTATTTCGCCACTCTTAGGAGGCTATAAAGATTTTCATGACTTACCTTATGCCTGCTCATTATGCAATGCATGTAATGTGGTCTGTCCGGTCAAAATCCCTTTAGCACAATTGATCCTTAAACATCGTCGAGTCATGGCGGAAAGTGGTTTAACACCAAAAGCTGAGCGTCGTGTAACCGGTATGTTTAATTACATTAATGCGCACCCCACGCTTTGGAAAGTTGGCATGAATGTAGGGGCTAAGATGGCGGGCTTGATGATCAAAAATGGCTCAACTCCAATCAAGATTAGTGTACTCAATGATTGGATGGCATCACGTGATCTCCCAAAACCCGATGGTTATAGTTTCCGTAGTTGGTTTAAGCGCCACAAAGCAGAAGGAAAAAAATAATATGTTAAACGAACAAAATCGTGCTGAGTTTCTGCAAACTATTGCTCAAAAATTAGGACGTGAGGTGACGCATACGCCAAAACCACAAGATCCCCCTATTAATAATTTAGCTAAAACACGCTTAACAAATTTAACCCAAGATGAATTATGCAAAGAATTTACTGATTTTGCACAAACCCAGCAAGTAAGATGCGTTATCACTAAACCAGAACAAGTGATAAATAGCTTAATAGCGCTTTGTGAAAGCTATGATTGTCAAGGCTCAGTGATAATAAGTGGTGATGAGCGCTTAAATGCACTTGGTGTAACACAAGCTATTAGTGAAAAATTTGAAACTTATATTTGGGATCCTAAACTCGGTCATGAAAATATTATTCATGCTGAGCGCTCTCAAATAGGGATTGTCTTTGCGGAAGCGGGATTAACAGAATCTGGCGGGATTGTGCTGTTTTCTTCTCCGGAAAAAGGGCGTTCTGTCAGCCTGTTACCTGAAACCTCGATTGTTATTTTACGCAAAAGTGACATTTTACCGCGAGTGGCTCAACTTGCAGAGCGTTTACACAAAATGTCACAAGATGGGATCAGAATGCCTTCATGTATCAATTTAATTGGTGGTGCAAGTTCAACGGCTGATATTGAATTAATCAAAGTATGGGGAGTTCATGGCCCTGTTCATGCCGCTTATCTTATTATTGAAGATTGTTAGTTTAAACGAAACAATATAAAAACGATAACCAAATAACTTAACGTCATGGTCAACGGATTGACCCAAATACAAAACACCTTTTATACAGGTGTTTTGTATTTATGGCTTAATTAGTGAGTAATAATTTAGCTCGCCATTGATTTAATTTTATTTCACAAGCCAGCAGTACTTCATCAGCACCATTGCCCCCCATCATTAAAGCAGATTGACGTTGGCATTCACTACTTCTAAAAAGAATAAACTGCTCTTGTGAACTGACTAATGCATCAATAGCACTTTTAGCCGCGATAGAGTCACTATCTTCAAGGTCGCCTTTGCTTTTATTAAAGATAACATTCAACTGCTCTTCAGATAATCTTAGTTCATCTAATAGACAAGCTTTAATGGTTGTTTGGCTTGCATCTGTTGACAACTCATAACATTTGGTCAGGGGATCGTGATTTACTTGAGCAAAGGAGGAAAAAGAGATCAAACTCATTGTGAGTAAACTGTAAGAAATTAAAAGCATACCTATCTTCACGTTGGCTCCCAATAATAAATTTTTTACTAAATTTGACTGTCAAATATAAGGTATTAAAGAATTAACACCACATCTATTAGTGCGAAAACACAAATTTAGGATATGTCGCATTAAGTGTAGAAAATAAATCTTAATAAGAAGTAAAACTATAATTAATAAGTCTTTAAATCTATCTATTTTATTAGTATTTTTTATAAAAAAAGGTGTTTTAATAATAATCTTAGTAAGCGTTATATTTATCTATTGAGAGGATAATATACAAAAAATCAGGTTTAGTGTTTTTTCTCGATTTAAGTCAATTTTTTTTGATCCTCTGAAGTTCTATTTTTAGCAATAGAAGCAAAAAAATAGACTTTTTTTACTTGATGTCAATAGCAAAACAAAGCGTTTTGCAGTAATCTCATCGCTGATTTTTTGCTACTTTCTCCCTTTAAAACCTCTGGTGGTATGACAAATATGTTGTATAAATTTACCCCCATTATTCTGCTGATAATTTCCAATATCTTTATGACTTTTGCTTGGTATGGCCATTTAAAATACGGTAACAAGCCGTTAATTATAGTGATCTTACTCAGTTGGTTAATCGCTTTTGTTGAATACTGTTTTGCAGTTCCTGCAAACCGTATCGGCCACAACTATTACAGCGCAGCCGAATTAAAAACCATTCAAGAAGTCATCACACTAACCATTTTTGCTGTTTTTTCGGTGACTTATTTAGGTGAAAGTTTCACACTTAACCACTTTATCGGTTTTATTTTAATTGGTGCGGGTGCGCTATTTATTTTTAAGGGGCCATTTTAAAGAATAAAAAATAGCTGCTGATAAAATAAATGAAAATTTTCAAAACCTCATTTCGAAATGAGGTTTTTTGTTTTGTAGAGCCCCACATCAGTCGAACAAAAAACAATCAAAATAATTGATTGCTATTATTAAGTACTAACCAGTAATTCATAGCAAGATTAAGTTATATCATTCAATAAATTACCACACCCCATATTATGCACTGCATTAGTGGAAATTTGACTACAAAAAGCAAATATTACTCTTGAAAAAATATTTTCGTTCAGCGCATAATAGCTAGCTAAGAGAGGCATTGTTTCTCTTTCTTTCTTTGTTGCTTCTCTTAAGTGAAAACGATTTTCAAAAACTTCTTATATTATTTTAAGGTCAGATAAAACGGTATCTGGTATGAGCAAACATTCTAACGATTTTATTTATATGCAGGATAATCCCTGTATGCATTGTGGTGCATGTTGCGCCTATTTTAGAGTCTCTTTCTATTGGGCTGAAATGAAAAGTGGTGGTGGTGTTGTTCCTGACGAATTTACCGAACCCTTAACCCCTTTTCTATCATGTATGAAAGGAACTAATGAGAAACAACCACGCTGTGAAAAATTGATTGGTGAAGTTGGTGAATGCGTGAGTTGTGCAATTTATGAACAGAGACCTTCCCCTTGCCGTGAGTTTGAACAATCTTGGGCTAATGGCGTAAAAAATGAAGCTTGCGATCGGGCAAGAGCCGCTTTTGGGCTTCCTCCTCTTCCTAATATTTCTCTACCGCATTCTGCGTAGAACATCAGAGGGGCTAGCCCCTCCTGAGTCTCTTTGATCACAATTTTGCACTTCTTTGCACAAAATAAAGAATTTTCACTAAAAATAGCATTATAAAATAATAGGTTAGTTTGACTTTATTTATAAATCATCTAGTATAGAGAGTAATCAATTAATAACGTGTATTTAGTGAGGTTTTTTATTTAAAAATAGCAATAAATTAGGAGGTCACTATGATCAGTAGCTCATTTTTCATTCTTTTCCTTTCCCTTATTTGTTCCGTTGCCGTTGTCAGTATGTTACTCGGTGGCTTAGAGGACTAATTATGAATATTTCTGATGAAAATATTCTCCCCCAGAAATAGACGCCCATACCAAAATAATTATTTTTAGTATGGGCGTCTATTAATATTATATTAATTAACTTTCTTTTTATTTTGCTATTACTCGTTATTAGTAAATATTTTTATATTCTATTTAAATCTAATTTTAATAACTGTAATGACCGGTTATTTTCCACGAAAATAAAACATCTTCAGCGACTTGTCCAAAACCAATATTATGCATCACTAAATAGCGCTGATTATCACTGCTTTTCTTGTCTATGACGAGACCAATATGAGGACGCCCATTATCTAAGCGCCAGCTAACAATATCACCAGGCAAGTAGTCTGACGCCTCTTTGCTAATAGGTTTCACCTTTCCCTTACGCGAGAAAAAAACTTCCAAATTGGGTACTCTGCGGTGATCAATATTAGTATCAGGTCGACTAAGTCCCCAGATACGTTTACTAGGGTAAAGTGCAAAATTGGCTTTGATATCTTCATGTAACAATTTTTGTAAATCAATGCCAATTCCTCGGTAACTACGAATAATCACATCACTACACACCCCATAATGAGCAGGCACATCACCATTAGGATAATTAATTTTACGGTAGGCTGGATCATAAATAACGGCTCTAGGTAGATCCGTTGCATAAGCCACCAGCTGTTTATTTTGTGTCGGTGTTATCGCTTGGGAAACAGAAATGGGTAAGATAATCAGAGAGAGAAAGCTAAATATGAATATTTTCAAAGAATTATTTCCATGTTGTATCAATCGATGATAATTAAAATCATCTTTATTTAATGACTTTATCATTTGCTAAATAGTGGGGTAAAAATATGAGAAGGATCTTAATTAGCTATGACGCATCAATAAAAAAAACCGAGTTACTCTTAAAAGCAACTCGGTTGATATCAAAGAATGAAAGTGTTTAACGCAATTAGTTAAGCACAATATGGCTTTTGCGTCGTAAACTGGCAAATAACATATATACAGCTGTCGCTAATAACACGACAAAGAAAAAGTTCATAATGCCGTTACTTGCTTGTGACATAAACATACCTGCGCCTAATGGCCCCATTGCTGAACCCACGCTGTAACTTAATAGCATCACCTGAGTAATTGCCACAATATAGCTCGCATTAACATGATCACAAGCTAATGTGATAGCAATAGGATAAAGTGCAAAAGATGACATTCCTAATAAAGCTAATGCAATAATTAACACCACATAGTCATTAGACAGATAAGTCATGCCCATCGCAAATACCCCAACTAAGCACATCATGGCTAATAATAGGGTTTTACTCATCATCACCGACAATTTGCTAATAATAGGCTGAACAACCATACCACCTAAAATAATTGCTGCCATCAACACCCCAATTTGGTCGGTGTTAAATTGCCCTTGATTTAAAGCCAATGGCATCATGCCATAAATACTCCCCATCACAACGCCAGAAACCATGCAGCCTACTAAAGAAGCTTTATTCAGCCGGCTAATCTGTTTAAGTGACAAACTTTTATGCTCGTGGCATTGGGGTTGTCCTTGTTTAAAAAACAAAGGAGGTAACACTGCAATTAATAGCAATGCCAATACCGCGATAAAAGGAATTGCCCCTTGCGTACCAATGGCACCAATAGCAAGCTGACCTAATGTTGTGCCACCATAAAGTGATGTCATATAAAAACCCAAGCGTTTAGCTCGCTCTTTAGGATTATCACCAATTAATAACCATGATTCGACTACAACAAAGATACCCGCAACCGCCATACCACCGAAAAAGCGAGATACTAGCCACACCGATAAATAAGGTAACAGTGGCAAAATACTCACGGTGAATGCTAACAACAATAAAAACAGCACAAAAGAGAGCCTATGCCCTATTTTTGCAATAATAGGTTCGATCATCACTGAACCTATAAGTAATCCAATAAAGTAAATGCTTGCTAACCAGCTAGCATAAAAAGTATCAATACCAAAACTATCCATAGATAGTGGAATTAAACTCATTAAATAGCCTGATGCGATAGCAAATACCGTTAAACCCGCGACAGGTACTAATGTACTGTCACCTTTGCGTACCAAAGTAGTGTTCTGTTTCACTACCCTCGTCTCCACAATCAAAACGGTTAATCATGCGCTGTTTTCTCGAAGCCAGACATTGGCACTCCTTTCATCCAGAAAAGATGAAAGCAATAGTGATGAAAACAGTGGGTGGCGTCCCTAAGTTAGGGGTGCGTGAATATAGCTCGTTACTAAAAATAAATAAAATTATAAAATCTAATGCTAGCGAGTAATTTTATTTATCCTATCCGTTATTATCGTCCTTTCACGGTAAAAAAGTAGTCCTTGGCGCAAATTATTTTTTTAAATTAAGAATAATCTATAGCGATTGTGATAACAGCGCACAGGGCAGAATAGCGGCTATTTTATTAAATAAAACAGCCGTTAATAACAACGCTTATTCTGTACTTTGTTCTAAAGCGGTTTTGATTGCATCAGGGATTGAACTGCCATGTCCTTTCCCCGTAAAGAGGTAAAATTGGCATGTTTTGCCGGCATCAGTAAGATAATCACAGAGTTGTCGAGGAGTAAGCCAGCTACTACGCGTTTGATAGCGCAAGCGTTGCTCTTCGCTCATTTGAGAAAAATCAGGGGTTTCTTCTAATTCACCTAATGTAATAGTCACCGCAACATTATTGGGGATCTGTTGCCATTTATCTTGAGTGATCCACTCACCTTTTCCCCACCAAAGAGATGGGCTAGCAGCAATATAGCGTTGAAAAGCGTCTGGATGATTAAATAATACATATAGCGTAAACACGCCACCAAAGGAGTGTCCAAATAGTGATTGCTCAGTAATAGTGATGTTTTCTTGCGCCGTCTGTGCTAGTACATAGGGTTTTAATTGGCTTACCATAAACTGATAAAACTGTTCAGCATTACCGCCTTTGGCAAAGGCTTCGCCATGTACTCTTGGGGTATAGTCGTGAGTTCTTTCCGCTATAAAATAGGCCTTTTCACCTACATAGCCTAGGCTTGCAATAACAGGTAATGGCTTTTTCGCTTGCGCTAGTGCTTCATTCACAATAAGTGGAAATTGTGCATTTCCATCAACACTATACAGCACTGTTGTCTTAGGCGTATTTTTGGGGATCGCAAGAAAAAAGCGATACTGCTTTCCTTGATGCTCAACCTCTTTTTCCATAATGTGATAATAGGTTGATACTTGTGGTGTGAGTTGAGGAACTTGTTGATTAGGTCTTGCTTGCACAATAGAAGATAACATTATCATTCCACATAACATTAGTATTCTCATCAATCAGATACTCTGTAAGTTATTATCAAATGATGGCAGTAAGCCCCATAATAAATGAGGCTTACCTTTATTGAGATAGATTAAAAACTATATTTGATATTTGCCCAATAGCGACGGCCTTCATCAACGACCCAGTTCCCCCCTTTATCGTTGACCGCAGGACCCGTTTCATCGGTAATATTCAATACGGCTAAATTTAGCATGGTATTTTTATTAAAGTTATAGGTCATTCCTAAATCAAAGGTTGTATAACCACTACGATAACGAGCGCCAGTATAACCATTTCGTTGAGCCGCCCAAATTTGCTTACCAGTATAGGCAGTATTGGCATAGAAACTGGTAGCTTCATCGTATTGCCAATCAACACGCGCATTGGCGCTATGTTTTGGTGTCATATCCAATGGATAACCTTTTAATGATTCACCAGAGCCTAATTTTTCGTCATCACTTTTACGCTTAGAGTTGATATAAGTGTAATTAGCACTTACTCGCCAATTATCAGCGACAGGGAATGCAACCGCGGTTTCAATCCCTTTAATATTAGCTTTACCCACATTATCATATTGGTACAGTTTTAATCCGGTAATAGGATCGATTTCACCCGTATCGTAGTTGGTAAGCTTATCTTTAAATTCTGTATTAAAGAAGGTCACATTGGCGGTAAAACCATCACCATTGTCATAACCAACACCAATTTCTTGGCTAACTGAAGTTTCAGGTTTTAAGTCACGATTACCATACATAATCGCTCGCCCTTTTTCCGTTGATGTACCATATTGAGGGCTAATTTCTCGTAAACTCGGGGCTTTAAAGGCCTTAGCAATCCCCCCTTTTATGGTAAATTCGTCGGTTAAATGGTAAACCGCGTATGCTCTTGGGTTCCAGTGCTTACCATAGTATTCATGATCATCAAGACGTATTCCCCCAGTTAGGGCTAAATTATCAGTGACACTAAATTCATCTTCTAAAAATAACGCTTTTTGATCAGCGGTGATCGTAGATTGTTTGACCTCTTTACCGCCGACTGAAGATTCGTCTTTTAAACGTGCATATTGGTATTGACCACCAAAAGTCATCACATTATCAGGAAGGAATGCGGTAAATTTAGCATCGAAAACAGTATTAGTGATTTCAGGGCGGCGATCTTCATAATATTTGTAGCTATTTCCTGTCGCTTTATCTACACCTTCCGTCTTTTGAACACGCTTGGTTTGTTCTTGATAAACACTTAACTCAGAGTGCAAAATATCAAACTGATTTTTATAAGTTAATGCCCAATGGTTACGGTCATTGTTCGTTTCTAGCATTTTGTTTTTATCAAGACGTCCACCACGATTGGTAAATTCGCTCATCGATTTACCCGGTGTTGTCGTGCGTTGTAGCGAATTGCGTCCAGCTTCTAATAAAATGGTTTGGTTATCTGTAGGAGTAAAAGCTAATTTGGCCGTAATATTTTTATTATCGTTACGCCCTTGCCCATACGTAATTTTATCTTCTGCACGTAAGTAACTACTACCATAAAGTTGTAAACCTAATTTATCTTCAATTAATGGGCCTGAAAGATAAAAATCACCATTGATAGAATCTCCCGCGTCACGGTTATGTTGCAATGTTCCCCCCATGGAAACTGCACCATGCCACTCTTTAGTAACAGGCTTAGTAATAATATTAATCACACCGCCCATCGCATCTGAGCCATAAAGTGATGACATTGGCCCACGTATTACCTCGATCCGTTCAATGGCATCCGCAGGAGGAATAAATCCACCTTCATATCCACCACTCCCATTAGGGCGTGATTCACGACTATTTTGACGTCTGCCATCAACCAAAATCAGTGTGTATTCTCCGGGTAAGCCACGAATAGTAATTTCTTGTTTATTTGCATTACCATTCACACTGACGCCTTCAACCCCTTTTACGGCATCAGCAAGATCGTGTATCGGTTTTTTCTCTAATTGTTCTTTGTTGATTACCGTAATGCTAGCGGGTGCATCTGTTTGTTGCTGTGCAAACCCTGAGGCTGATACAACCAATCGTTCTACTTTATCTTCTTGTGCGTGTAGTGAATAAGAAGTCATTAAAATACAGGCTGTTAAAGCACTTATTTTAAATTTCATAACAAATCCCTGAAGTCAAATAATGGTTATAGTAATGAGAATGATTAATATTATCTTAATCAATTGACTGTGAGAATAATTTTCTTTTGCAATTTAGTGATATTTTTTAATCTGCATCAAAGCAATTTAGAGCAACAAAGATAAGAAGATTTGAATAGGCATTGAAGTGACAAAAAAAGCAGAGCTATTGGCTCTGCTTTTTTTTGTAATACATTGATAAATAAAATTAATTACTAATTACCAAAATACAGCATAAAGCACACAGAGGATGATCATAATGATATAAGAAGCAATATTGAACCCACTTTGGGTTTTAAATGTTGCATCAGTTAATACAATCGCCCCTACGCTATCATCACTTTTCGTTGAGGTTAAGCTGACCAAACCAATAACAACCGCGGTGAAAATAAAGGTATACATCATTTGGTCAAGGAATGGCATTCCTAGTGGCATTAATTTTAGGAATAAAGCAAAAGGAATTGAGAGTACAACCCCTATAATTGCCCCTTTAGCATTAGTTTTCTTCCAAAATAGTCCTAACAGGAATACAGCTAAGATACCAGGGCTCACTAAACCTGTGTACTCTTGGATATATTGGAATGCCTGATCTATGCCCCCTAACAGTGGCGCAATAAAGCAAGCAATAATCAATGCAATCACCGCACTAATACGTCCCACATTAACTAAGCGGGTTTCTGAGGATTTTGGCCCAATATATTCTTTATAAATATCCATCGTGAAAATAGTCGCGATAGAGTTAAGCATGGAAGCTAAAGAAGAAACGATAGCTGCTGCCAGTGCTGCAAACACAACCCCTTTAGCCCCAATAGGTAAGAATTGTGTTAACCAAGGATAGGCTTTATCCGCTTGCGCTAAGGTTGGGATATGCTCCTGTGCCATTGTTCCTAATCCTGCCATCAGCGTAGGATCGGTTGTGATAACAAAAGCTGCGATCCCCGGCACAACAACTAAAATAGGCACAATCAGTTTTAAGAAAGCGGCAAACACTAAACCTTTTTGCGCTTCATTAATAGATTTAGCAGCTAAAGCACGCTGAATAATGTATTGGTTAAAGCCCCAGTAATAGAGGTTAGCAACCCATAGCCCACCGATTAGCACAGCAATTCCTGGCAAATTCATAAATTGTGGGTTTTCTTTTGCTAAGATCATTTTAAAGTGATCTGGCGCGGCGGCTGTCATCTTACTTAAGCCTTCCATTATTCCGCCATCACCACCGATATAGCTAACAGCAAGTACGGTCGTGAAAAGTCCACCGAGGATCAGGAAGAAAACTTGTACAACATCCGTCCATGCAACCGCTGAAAGTCCACCGTAAAGCGAGTAGATAACCGCAAATAGTGCCAAACCAATAATGGCATACATCATCGGCACACCAAGAATGGTTTCTAACGCCAATGATCCTAAATACAATACAGATGTTAAGTTAACGAAAATAAAGAGTGCTAACCAGAATACGGCGAGGATCGTCTTTAAATTACGACTTTTAAAACGATTCTCAACAAATTCAGGAATGGTATAAATGCCTTTTTCAATAAAAATAGGCAAAAAGTATTTAGCAACGATGATTAACGTCAATGCTGCCATCCATTCATAAGATGCAATAGCAAGACCTATCGAAAATCCTGAGCCAGACATACCAATGAATTGCTCAGCTGAGATATTAGCAGCAATAAGAGAAGAACCAATCGCCCACCAAGGCAGTGTTTTACCCGCGAGGAAGTAATCCTTTGTTCCTTTTTTAGCTCCATCTTTTGAACGAGAAACCCATAATCCAAGGCTAATAATAATGATGACATAGAGGGCAAAGATTGCATAATCTATTGTGCTTAATCCAACACCTTCTGTATGCATAATATTTTCCTTTCAGACCCATAGAGAGAAGAGAATATTAATGTAAACGTTTCCACTTGCTTTTTCCGTTACTCCGTTCACAATTTTATCGCCTATGTTAAAAATCGGATCGATAAAGCACATAACAAACGATTACCTTAACTAATAAATCAACAAAATTCGCTGATTTCACTTTATGCTCTTTTAATTGAGAAAAAAGTCATCGCTAAAAATAAACAAAATAAAGAGAGTTTGATAACGATTACAAGAAATAACCAGATAATAATAAGAATATTTTTAAGCGATAAAACAGATAAAAAAGGCGCTTAAACAAACTGTTACAAACTTCTGAGCCTATTATCAGAAGTTTGTAACATGTTTAAAGTATAATGGATGATTAAGAAAGGTGGCTTAAATTATAAACGGAGTTGCGCTGAACCAGAGTGGGTGAGTAAATACGCTGCTTTTGGGTTAAAGCTTCCCCTTGAGAAAGCTTTAACGCCAATGTTGCTGCTTGCTCTGCCATCATATGTATCGGATAACGCACCGTTGTTAGCCGAGGATGAATATAACGAGCGATAAGTACATCATCAAAGCCAATCACTGAAATTTTTTCAGGAACAGGGATCTCATTTTCATCAAGCACCGATAATGCCCCAGCAGCCATAAAGTCGTTATAGGTGACCACTGCTGTAAAATCTATCGACTTGGTTAATAGACGCATCATCGCTTGCTCTCCCCCTTCGCCTTCTGGCTCGCCATATTCGACATAGCTTTCAGGCAAACTAATATTATAAGCTGCTAAAGCAGCTTTATATCCCGCAAGCCTTTGGCTGGTATCTTCAATATGGTGAGTGGATGAGATATAGGCGATTTGAGTATGGCCTTGGCGAATAAGGTGTTCGGTAGCAATCCATGCCCCTTTATAGTTATCTAAGGCGACACAACGTTCCGCAATTTCTGGGATAAAACGGTTAATTAATACCATGCTATTGACTTCATTGGCATAAGCTAACAACTCTTCATCAGAAAGTGCCTTAGAGTGGATCACTAAACCATCACAACGGCTGTTGATCAAGAGTTCAATAGATTGGCGTTCATCTTGCGCATCATGGTAACCATTACACACCAGAATATGTTTTCCCGCTTTTCTGGCAATATTATCGACCGCTTTGACCAAGGTCCCAAAAAAGGGATCGGATACGTCATGCACCAAAACACCTAATGTTTGGGTACTTTGACTGACCAGTGCTCGCGCAGCAGCATTGGGGCGATAACCTAATTTTTGCATTGCCGAATTGACAATCTCTATCGATGCTCGGCTCGCTTTTGGTGAGTTATTAATGACCCTAGATACCGTAGCAACAGAAACACCCGCTTCTTTTGCCACATCCTTGATAGTTGCCATATCCACCTCATAAATAACTCTTATTCTGCATTAAAAACCTTGTGTCATTAATCGATGGCTAAGAAAAAGAGTAAGTTATAAAACAAGTGGCATGATTATCAGTGAAGATAAGAAATTTAAAAAGTAAAATGATCAAATAAACAGTAAAAAAGGAAAGCGTTTACACTTTCCTTTATCTATTACTGATAAAATTTATATATTGTTTGGCTATGCCACGGAGTATTTGCAGCTAAAATACCTTGGTTCTCACCCCATTCAGGATGATTCGGCCCATCAGGAAAATATTGTGTCTCTAAAGCCAGCCCCGAATAATTACCATAACGACGAGTTTTTCCTTTACTCTGTGCCAAAAAATTTCCTGTATAAAACTGTATAGAAGGCATGGTAGTAAAAACATCCATTTTAAGCTCACCTTCAGGGGCAATAACTGTGGCAATCGATGCTTTATCTGCTATTTTTTGTTTGTCTAAAATAAACGCATGATCATAGCCATTAGCGGCTTTTTGACATTCATCTCGCATAAAATCGATGCCGATACGTTTTAATTGGCGAAAATCGAATCCCGTCCCAGTCACATCGACAATTTCCCCTGTAGGAATATTACCCGCGCCATTTTTTAAGTAGTGAGAAGCGTGGATAACTAAATCATGTTCAAGTGCCGTTCGCTGAGTATGCTCCCCAGCTAAATTAAAATAGGCATGATTAGTTAAACTCAGCGCTGTCGTTTTATCACTAATGGCCTGATAATTAATATGAACTTCATTATCATCCGTTAATGTATATGTCACACTGGCTTCGACAGTACCGGGAAATCCTTGTTCACCATCTGCAGATAGCAAGCTTAAAGTGACCGACTGTGTGGATTGCGCCACAATAGTCCAGCGACGATGGCTAAAATTTTGTTTACCACCATGTAGCGTATTGTTGCCTTCATTAGCAACAAGGCGATACTCAGTTCCGGCGATGGTGAATTTAGCCCCTGCAATACGATTAGCAAAACGCCCTGCCGTTGCGCCAAAATAGGCCGTTTGCTGTTGATGGGCTTTCATATCTGCAGATCCTAAAAGCACATCGCGACGATAGCCATTAACAGGGACAATACAACTTAACCATGTCGCACCAATATCCATAATGGAGATAGACATACCAAAACGGTTTGTCAAAATCACAACTTGAGCAGGCAAACCATCAAAAGCGGCTTGTGTGGTCATCTGTTCAGGCTTAAAAAAACGGTTTTCATTTAATGCCATTAGTTATCTCCAGATAGCCCGCCCCTTGGCTTGCAGAGCAGACATAAATAGTTTCTTTTAAACCTGTTTGGGTTTTATATTGGGCTTCTACCGCTTGTGTCACTTTTGCAACTAAATCAGGAGTCACCAGCGCCACCACACAGCCGCCAAAACCTCCGCCAGTCATCCTAACGCCACCTTGCGAACCAATCACTGATTTAACAATTTCTACCAGTGTATCCACTTCGTTAACGGTTATTTCAAAGTCATCACGCATAGAGATATGTGATTGTGCCATCAACTCACTAAGTTTAGTAAGATCGCCTTGTTTTAACGCCTCAGCCGCTTGTAAAGTACGCTCATTTTCGGTGATCACATGACGAGCACGTCGATATACTTTATCATTCATCAGTGCTTTTTTCGCTTGCAATTGCGCTAAGGTCGCATCTCGTAATGCAGTAACATTTAATATTTTTGCCGCTTCCTCACACTGTTGACGACGCGTATTATATTCGCTATCGACTAACCCTCTTTTTTTATTTGAGTTAATGATCATCACTACCGCACTTTCTGGCATTTTTACCGCCGTAGTGGCTAATGAACGACAATCAATTAATAGTGCATGGCTCTCTTCACCACATGCAGAAATAAGCTGATCCATAATACCGCAATTGCATCCAACAAATTGGTTTTCTGCTTTTTGACCGTTAAGGGCAATTTCTTTTTGACTAATAGGAAGTTGATAAAGTGTTTTTACTGTTTGTCCTATAGCCACTTCTAATGCAGCTGAAGAGCTTAAGCCAGCCCCTTGAGGCACATTACCTGTAATGGCAATATCCATACCCTGAAATACATATTTGGCTTGTTGTAAAAAATGAATAACGCCACGAATATAGTTAGCCCACATTTTATTAGGTAAAAACTCAATGGGATGTTCGAGAGAGAATTGATCTTGCGCATTCTGATAATCAACCGCAATCACACGAATAAGATTATCATCTCGTTTGGCGGCAGCAACTACCATTTGATAATCAATGGCACAAGGAAGAACAAAACCATCGTTATAATCAGTATGCTCACCAATCAGATTAACTCTGCCTGGAGCTTGAATAAAATGTGTTGGGGCATAACCAAAAATAGAGGTAAAAGAATGAGTCACATTATTAATCAGTGCCTGCATAATAAATCCTTAACTTAAAATTAAGTAATAACAACCTGTTACATCAATATAATAGTGATGCATCCTAGGCTAGGTAGTGATTTAAAAAGCGTCCGCCATCAACCCGTTAAGCTAATTTTCTTGCTCTTTATAATGGATATCGCTCACTTGGCGTAAATTATAAGCAGCTTGCTCTGGCGTTAAGTCGCGTTGCGATTCAGCCAACATTTCATAACCCACCATAAATTTACGTACTGTCGCAGAGCGTAATAACGGCGGATAATACAGGGCATGTAATTGCCAATGCTCGATGCTTTCGCCCTCTTTAAAAGAAGGTGCAAAATGCCATCCCATTGAATAAGGAAATGAGCAATGAAATAGATTATCGTAACGACTGGTTAATTTTTTTATTGCCAAGGCTAAATCATCACGTTGTTCAGCCGTTAATTCACTCATTCTGCGAATATGACTTTTTGGTAATAGCATGGTTTCATAAGGCCATGATGCCCAATAAGGCACGACAGCTAACCAGTATTTAGTTTCAACCACGGTTCGACTACCGTCTTCAGATTCAGCTTTAACATAATCCATTAATAGATTACGGCCATATTGATTAAAATAGTCTTTTAATTGGCTATCTTTGCGTGCTAATTCATTAGGTAAAAAATCACTCGCCCATATTTGCCCATGAGGATGAGGTTGAGAGCACCCCATTGTTTCACCTTTATTTTCAAATACTTGCACCCATAGATACTCTTTACTTAGCTCTTCTATTTGGTTATCCCAAGTATCAATGATTTTACGTAGGCTACTAATAGGTAATTCGGGAATTGTTTTACTATGATCGGGGGAAAAACAAACAACACGGCTGATCCCTCTCACCGCTTGAGTCTGGAAGAGTGGATTATCGGATGCCTCAACACTATATTGGTCTGTCAATAATGCAGAGTGATCGTTATTAAAAACATAAGTGCCTGTGTAATCAGGATTTTTATCACCCGAAACTCGGGTATTCCCTGGGCACAAATAACAATGTGGATCATAAGAGGGAAGTGTCGCTATCTGAGGTTTTTCATCTTTGCCATTCCATGGTCGTTTTGCTCTATGGGGTGAAACTAATATCCATTGCCCAGTCAAAGGGTTATAACGACGATGAGGATGCTCAACGGGATCAAAAATCAGTTTTGACATAATCTTCTCTCTTATTTATTAAAGATTATCTGATAGCGTTTTTATGATCTATTTCAGATAACCGTTAGGATTTTGTGATTGCCAACGCCAAGCATCGGCTGCCATATCATCAATAGAGCGAATGGCTTTCCAGTGTAAGTCTTTCTCTGCTTTGGCAGGGCTTGACCAACATTGTGCGATATCTCCTGGGCGACGTGGCTGAATTTCATAAGGGATTGCTTTACCACTGGCTTTACGAAATGCTTCAATCATTTCAATCACACTGGTGCCATTCCCTGTGCCTAGGTTATAGAGATGTAACCCTGCTTTTTCTCCTAACGCATTTAAGGCGGCAATATGACCATCAGCTAAATCCATGACATGGATATAGTCACGTACACCAGTACCGTCTTTTGTTGGGTAATCATCACCAAATACCGCGACTTTTTCACGACGACCTATCGCAACTTGCGAGATATAAGGCGTTAAATTATTAGGAATACCCTTAGGATCTTCCCCCATAGTGCCAGATGGATGAGCACCTACTGGATTGAAGTAGCGCAGTAAACTGATAGACCAACTCTCATCTGCAATATAGAGATCAGACAAAATACGCTCGACCATATATTTACTGGTGCCATAAGGATTGGTAGTGCCACCAACAGGTGACTCTTCAGTAATAGGCACAGTTTGAGGATCACCATAAACCGTGGCTGATGAGCTGAAAATAATACTTTTTACGCCCGCATCACGCATACAACGAACTAACACCAAAGTACCGTTAACATTGTTGTCATAGTATTCAATGGGCTTTTCAACAGATTCACCTACCGCTTTTAATCCAGCGAAATGGATCACTGATTGAATAGAGTGCTGAGTAAAAATTGTGGCCAGTCGTTTTTCGTCACGAATATCCCCCTGATAAAACAGTGGGCGTTTTCCTGTTAATGCTTCAATTCGGTTAAGTACCTCTTCATTTGCATTACTGAGGTTATCCAAAATAATAGGCGTCATGCCTGCTTCTAACATTTGCACGCATGTATGACTACCAATATATCCCATTCCACCCGTAACTAAAATTTCCACATTCACCTCTTTTGATTTATTTCAAATGAAAAGCGTCAAGCGGTTTTGTTGATTGCCTCAGAGTTTAGCAAGTTCAACAAACTAATTTCGTGATCAAACCGACATTTAGTGTAAACGTTTACACGCTTTTCTTATTCCTTAACTATTTAATAAAAACGACCTAATATAACCGTATTACAGCAAATTATTGTTAATAATCGTTATATTGTTATTTTAGAGAAAAGTGCTCTCTTCACCATAAAAGTAAACGATTACATTATACTGAATACTTTAATTATATGATAAAACTGATATTAATTGGTTTTTATCATACCTTATTAACATCCACGCTAATATGCTTTACAGTGAAATTAAGAGTAGCCTCAATAGATGAATTGAAGAGAAGAGAGTGTGATTTATATCTATTAGTTAATACCAATTAGGAGAACGCTATGAAACCCGTTGTAATACTTTATCAACCGCTTCCAGAAAAACTGCAACAAAAATTATCTGCTGTTGCTGAGGTAAAACAGTTTAACGCGCTCTCTCTCGATTGTGCCGATTTTAAAGCCACCCTCGCTCATGCTGAAGGATTGTTAGGCGCCGGCGGTAATATCGATAAACACTTTATTGAAAAAGCGCCAAAACTAAAAGCCGTATCAACGATTTCTGTCGGTTATGATAATGTGGATGTTGCCGCGCTCACTGAACGTCATATCAAATTGATGCATACACCTACGGTATTAACTGATACTGTCGCTGATACAATGATGGCGCTTGTTCTTGCCGTCTCTCGTCGTATTCCTGAACTAGCCGATAATATAAAACAAGGTTTATGGGTAAAAAGTATTACGCCGGATTGGTATGGTACTGATGTTCACCATAAAACCATGGGAATTATTGGTATGGGGCGTATAGGTAAAGCATTAGCACAACGCGCCCACTTCGGTTTTGATATGGATATTATTTACCATTCTCGTACTGAATATAACGATGTTAACCAGCATTTTAATGCTAAATTTTGTTCCCTAGAGATGCTTTTACAACAAGCCGATTTTGTCTGCATTACTTTACCGCTAACGCCAGAAACTCATCATCTGTTAAGCGCAAAACAGTTTGCATTAATGAAAGCTGACGCCTATTTAATTAATGCCGGACGCGGTGCCGTGGTTGATGAAAAAGCATTAATTAACGCATTAGAACAGCAACAAATAGCTGGAGCCGGATTAGATGTGTTTGAGCAAGAGCCACTGCCAACCTCTTCACCACTTTTAACCATGAAAAATGTTGTCGCCTTACCCCATATTGGCTCTGCGACTAAAGAGACTCGCTATGCAATGGCTGAATGTGCCGTTGACAATCTGATTGCTGCATTAACCGATAATGTAAAAGAAAACTGTGTTAATTTTTAATTAAGCAAAGAATAAAAACAAAAAGGTAATAAATACAATTTATTACCTTTAAACTATCAAATAGTTAACGCTAAATTAAGCAGGATCGACGTGTATCATCACACTTAAAATCTGTGCATGCTGTTTAAGTACTCTATCATGGGCATTGACCACAATATCATGACTTTGATTGACCGTTAATTCGCCTTTAATTTCTAAATGGACATCTACTAATAAATAATCACCTGCACGACGGGTTTTTAAATCATGTACCCCTTGTACTCCTGGTGTGGTGATTAATGTATTGGTGATCTGTTCAAGTGTTTCTTCATCAGCGCCTCTATCCATGAGATCTTGCAAAGCTTGATAGGTAAAACGCCATCCCATACGGCCAACAAATAGCCCGACAATAAGTGCTGCTAGTGGGTCAAAGAATTTAAATCCAGCAAGGCTACCAATGATCCCTATTGCAACCACTAAAGAAGAGGCGGCATCTGAACGCGCATGCCAAGCATTGGCCACTAACATACTAGAATCGACTTTTTTGGCTACAGCTAACATATAACGAAATAACCCTTCTTTAGCTGCTAATGCCAATAAAGCCACATAAAGCGCGATGCTATGAACATCTGGAATGATTGAAGGATCTAACATTTTATGGATAGCAGAAAATATCATTCCCAAACCAACAATCAATAAAATCGTCCCTAGCACTAATGAAGCGGCATTCTCATAGCGAAAATGTCCATAAGGATGATCGGCATCGGGTTGCTTTTGACTGCCTTTATTCGCAATTAACACCACGAAGTCAGCAATTAAATCAGACAGTGAATGAATACCATCAGCAATTAAGCCTTGGGAATGTGAGAAGAAACCAATTGTGATTTGAAATATGGATAAAAAGATATTAACAAAAACACTGACCAACGTGCTTTTCTTGGCCGCTTTGAATTTGTCAGATTGTGTTTTCTCAGCCATATTCAACTCAATATCATCAATGCGATTATGTGTCATAATAATAATCTTATTCTGTATAAATAGCCTACTCTATTTGTTTATAGCGAATAGAGTTCCATAGGTTATTTCAGGTTCCATAACTCATTGGTGAGAATAAAGGACGACTCTGAATAACAATCCTGTTTAGGGACTAAGATTGCTGTCCAAACATCATATTGAGATGCTATTGGCGGCTAATATGCCATACTTTATTAATTAAGTCTCTAAAAAATTACCAATAAAATCTTATAGATACAGAACAATAATATAATTGATAATCATTCTTTTGTGCATTTTCCTCTAGAGGACTAATAAAAACACTTTTATTTTAAATATCATCTTATTTAACTCATTACTGTCAATAAGTTAAAATTGATATAGTGTTATTCTGTCTTTTTAGCTTTTTATTTTAAAAACTCTAATTATTACTATAATATAAATAATTAAGTGATAGAATAATCATTCTCACTCTTATTTAGAACGTAGATCACAGCTATATTTTTTATATTCAGTGATAATAGAGTTATATTTTAAAACTAACGTTAAGTGAGGTTTGTAATGTACAAAAAAATTCTAGTTCCTATCGATATTCTAGAAGATGAGCTTTCTCAGGAACTGATCACTCACATTGAACAAATTGCTCAAGTTGGCAAACCCGAGATCCACTTCCTCACCGTTATTCCAAATGCAGAACTTTTCTTCGGTATTGAGTTTGCTGCTATTCCTGAAAAATTTAAAGACTCTTCAGAGCGCACTCGCCTCGCTTTTATTGCTCTGCAAGATATGATCAAAGATGCGAAAATTCCCGATGAGCAAATTGTTTGCAATGTCGGTGTTGGTAATGCAAAAGATGAAATTTTAGAGTATGCACGTCAAATCGATGCAGATTTAATTGCTATTGCTTCACATCGTCCTAATGTTTCTTCCTACTTATTAGGCTCAACAGCATCATCTATTGTCCGCCATGCAAAAATGTCGGTATTAGTGATCCGTTAGTTGTAAAAAAAGCCCTTTGAAAACAAAGGGCTTTCCACTCAATAATAATTAAAGATTAATCATTATTTCTTTGTTGAATCTTTAACCTCGTCAGAAGTAGACCACACGCGATATTTCACATCTACATCTTTTGGTGCATAGACAACAATAGGTAATTTGCTGTTATAGCGGATAAATGCCGCTTGCCCCATATTAGCTTGAACAAAGGCGGGTTTTTTAGTGTTATCAAGACAACCCATCATCGTAGACATTGGGCCATTTAAGTCGCTTACGATATAGTAATCATAACCCCAACCTTCGAGATCTTTTTTATCTAACTCAGCACCAAACCATTGACGATTACAATCAACCATCATCTCTTTACCCACGATCAACTCAACTTGGTAATTGCCTTCATTTTCTTTTTGTTCTAACTCAATAACATGACGAATTTGATTTTCCTTTGCTTTCGGATAAGGAGCGACTTTTTCCAAACCATCAACCGCTTGTGCGCAAGCAGACAAAGACATCGCTGCAACCAAAGATAAAATTACTTTATTCATCATTTTCTCCATATTCACAGCGCCAAATCGCTGTTAACAAATTTTGCTTAGATATTTTTATTAGTAATCATCTTAATACTAGCATTTTATAATATAAATGCTAACACCTTAGCAGATCTCTCTGTGAGAGGATTATTCTGATAAGTTTTTAAAGAACTCATTCTTTTATTGATGAAATGTAAATTTGTGATGCACTAACGTGCAGATCCGCTATCTATGATTATACTGAAATAGAGATCGCAATTTCTTTCATTAGGAGGTTATATGTTCTCAGAAAGACAATCACTGGTTTCTCAGTTAAAAGATACCCATCCTCGTTTCCAAGCTCTCTATGATAAACACCATCGACTTGATCAAGAAATTGCTAAATTAGAAGGACCTAATGGCGCAGGCTACAATGATGAAGTTGCAAAACTAAAAAAAGAAAAACTCTATCTAAAAGATGAAATGCAAAAAATACTTCAACAAGCTGAGAAATAAACCGCTCTTTACTACGGCTCCAATATTATTTATCAGCAACCTGAAGCGATGATCTTTTGTCATCGCTTTTTTATGATTAAAAACAATGTTTCCCTCTGATAAAGATGCATAATAAATACATCTTATATAGTTAAGGGCTAACAAATGGCATCTATACATGGTCATGAAGTATTACATATGATCCTTTCATCAAAAGTAACGTTTACGAAAAGATCACTTATCGAGGCGATTCATCAACGTTTTGGTGAAGAGGCGCGCTTTCATACCTGCTCTGCTGAGAATATGACAGCGACTGAGTTAGTGGCATTTTTAGAAAAAAAAGGAAAATTTATTGCTACTGATGGCGGTTTTACTACCAGTGAAAACAAAATTTGTCACCATTAGTAATATCAATAAGTAGATTGCCAGTAAGCAACATGTTTGCCATGTTGTTAACTATCTATCTAATCAATAAAAGTAAGATGCTCTGGCAATCTCTGTTTAACATAATAGGTCGTTGTTAATCATCATTCGTTTGGAGCCAACTGTCATCTTCCCAAACGCTTTGAATTAACTCCATAATATGCTCATGCTTAGCTTCGTCTTTCACGCCCGTGACTTGGATCGTATTCATGCTACTAAAAGCGATACGAAACTGCATATCAGGATAAATAGGAATAATTTTTTTTCTTAGTTCATGTTCTAACAGCGGAAATAGTGAGTCAGTGACATTAGATTGTTTGTTAAATAAAATTTCCACACGCATTATTTTCACCATACCAAGGCAAATAAACTGTATATAAATACAGTATTATATAATCAAAAAAAAGAAAAGTATTTTTGCAAAATTTTTTCTTTTTTTGCCTTAAAAATAGCCAATTAATTTATCATCCCAGTAATGCGTTATGATAAAATGCATTTTAAATGCAATAATAAGAAGTGAGAGTACCATGTCAGGTAAAAGAATTGATCGAGAGAAGCAAACCATCCAAAAAATGGTTGCTCTGTATGAACGAGCGCATCCTAATACCGACCCCGAGTATTATCAGCAATTAGTGACATATGCTTATAAAAGACTAGATAAATGTCGCTATGGTGAGGAAAAACCCGCCTGCAAACAATGCCCAATTCACTGCTATCAGCCAGTAAAAAGAGCAGCAATGAAACAAGTCATGCGTTGGGCGGGGCCTCGAATGCTAATTTATCATCCCTATTTAGCAATTAGGCATCTTATTGATGATAAGAAACCCGTTCCTGCATTACCGGCTAAAAAATCTAAACGTTTATCGGGAAAATAAAGTCTGCTTTTTTTAATCGGTATAATACATGTTGTGCTAAAGGGTGTGTTTTATCTAGAGATGGATGCATAAAATATTCAGACTTCTTCATACCGAGTTTTTTCATCACCCCTTCTGAGGGTAAATTGGTCACGGCGGTAAATGCCACGACTTCTTCCAGTTTCAACTGTTCAAAAGCATATTTTAATACTGTTAAGGCCGCCTCATAAGTGTACCCTTTACGCCAATGAGATTGTGCAATACGCCAACCTATTTCAACACACGGATTAAAAGGCAAAGGGGCATTAGGAATATTTAATCCAACAAAGCCAATAAGCTCTTGCGTCTCTTTTAATTCAACGGCCCAAAGTCCCCAACCATTTTGCTGAATAAATTTATCACGCAATGTATCAACCATTGCATCGCTTTCTGCGCGAGTAAGTGGTGAAGGGAAATAACGCATCACCGATGCTGAGGAGTTAATTTGTAAAAAAAATGGCGCTTTATCACTTTCACGCCATTCTCGTAAACGTAATCGAGGAGTAGCCAATTCCATCATTATTCTCATTCTAATTAGTTAGGATAATAATGATAAAATAAAACAGATCATAAGTAATAAAAAGAGAATCGCTTTTATTTTTTATTTTCTTTTAGTTTACTTTCTGCAGTTACCGACTCTTTATTGGTATTAACTGTACCTTCTTTAATAGATACAACACGTTGCTGTGCAACGGCTTTAGCTTGGTGTTCAACCTGTTCAGATTGTCCAGTAAAGACACCGCCACGTTTAATTGACATACTGCCACAACGACTAGTGCCACGTAGTTCACCATGCTCTAGAATATCAAGATTGTTTGCGGCACAAATACCTTTAACAAAACCATCAATAATGATGTCTGGCGCCGTTAATTCCCCTTCAACTTGGCCCGCATGCATAACACGGATCACGCCATCTTTTACATTGATATTCCCTGAAATTTTACCCCAAATTTGAATATCACCATCAACGTTAATATCACCTTGAAATACAGTGCCTTTAGCAATAATGGTATACAATTTTTGCTCCGGCATAGGCTTCTTCTCTTCTGCCATAACTGGAGCAATAGGCTCCGCGGCTTTTGGTGTTTCTGTTTTGCGACTAAACATTGCCGTTTTTTTTAACCTCAAAGTTATAGAGTAAATAATAATGCTAAAAATTAGGATAAGGGTGATCAAAAGCTCACCAGCTATTTGATATCGCCAAAAAGCCATTAATGCACATGACCAAATAATCCATATTATGCTAAATATAATATCCCGCTGAGTTCGCTTATTATCCATAATTAGCTATATCTGAACCTCCCTGATAATAAATACACCAGCTCTACTTATTATTTTAATAAATAATTATTTAAGTCGATGGCGATAATAACGCCATATATCATCCCCAATTTTGGGCTTTGCTTTTTAGGGGAAAGGTCGATTAATAAGTAGATAAAAAAAGAGATAACAATTAATTTTTCGCTAATTTATGAATAAGATGCACATTTTTCCATCCTATAATGAGGATAATTTATAACACGAATTAACATATAGCTAATCGTATCTATTGATAACAACTTGATTATTCAAAAATCTTCAACAAATGAAGGAGAGCTAACAAAGCAACAATAAAACCATCACAGATAAAATATGAGACATTAGTCACAAAAATAAACTACCGTCTATTTTTAAGACTAATTCCTTGATACATTACTGGCCATTTTTATGATAGACGTTAATTTTTATGTTTTCATAATGTTAAAACTATATAAAGACGAAAAAATATACTTGGGGAAAATTTATAGCAAGTTTATTTGCTTCTTTGCCATACTAAAAAAGATAATAACATATAGTGAAAATAACCTATAAAAATTACATTTTATTTTTTTTATCAAATAAATTCATTGCAAAAAACACCCATTTAATATACAAAATAAAAACATACACACAAAAATTTATTAACAAACCACATTAAACAACTTTATAGTGTTTAAAAAACACCCTTATTATGCTTTACAGTGTAAATTTTAAAACAAAATATAACTAATTGTTATTTATATAATAAATAACTCCACTCCATTATCTGTCAATATATTATTACAAAATTCTACTAAATTTTGTCGCATTCTTTTCATTAAATGACTAGCTTAATTAAATTGTTTTTGCAATCTATAAAAAATGACATTAAATTAAACAAATGATTTATCTTAAATTAGAAATGGCAACTTCAATGTCTAATATCTAAAAAAAAACCACATCATAATAAAGAAAACATTCTATTTTTTATTTTTAATACTCTTTAAATAATAAAGAAGCTTCTACTTTATATTCTTTTTATTTATTGGTATTAAATACAGTGATACTTATATAATAATTTTGGGCGAAAAATGAATACAATACAATGTGGTGAAAACACTAAACAAGATTGCGTTATTCAAAAACTCTCTTATTTTTATCCGCAATATCAAATATTAGAAAATAACCAAAAAGCTTTATACATAATCAGAAATAATGCGCTGGTATTACAAAACTGCACAAATACAATAACTATTAACAAAGATCAGATTATTTTCTTACAACAAGGAAATTATACCATAAAAACGCTAGGCAATGAGCCTTGTGAAACAATTTATATTCCTCTTTCTGATGATTTCTTAAGAAATTTCATGTCAAAAAATAGTGATATTCTCAGTAATATCGATAGAGAGGAAAATTTCTCATCAGCTTTTATCTGTTTTGAAGATTCACCTCTGATCCATTTTTGTAGTAATGGTTTTGATTATCTTTCTTCACAAAATTGTCCAGATACTTTTACTCAATTACGTATTGAAGAAATGCTCATTCTATTACTTTCTTCCGAGCAAGGTGCCAATCTTATGGCATTACTACGTCAATTGAGTCATAGACAAGTTGATCGCTTGAAAATATTTATGGAAAAAAACCATCTAAAAAATTGGAAGCTAAAACAGTTTGCTCGCGAGTTTGGTATGGGACTCACCACATTTAAAGAGTTATTTAATCATGTTTATGGAACATCGCCAAGAACATGGATATGCGAAAGAAGAATTATTTACGCACATCAGTTATTATTAACAACAGAAATGAGTATTGTTGACATTTCTATGGAGTCCGGATTCTCTAGCCAATCTTACTTTACACAAAGCTATCATCGACGTTTTAATATGACACCGAGTAAAGCAAGACATCTTAAATTAAAATTATAAAAAAATCCGACCTATTATCATAATATCATCATTCAATTCATCGCTAGAATATGCAAAATTTATTCTGATGAGTGAAATTATTGTGATAAAGCGACAAACTAATACTAGCAAATACCAATATTATCGTTATTTTAATTTGCTAAAAAAAATGATGGCAGATGAAAATAAGAAAACTGTTGATAATTTATTTAATCTTCAGTTTTCTTTACTTATTACAAATAATGATATAAATGAAAAACAAATTAAAATATTATCTCGTTTATTATGCCGTGAAGCTGTAGACAGTTTATTGCAATCCACCTGGTTTTTACGCAAAAAACATTGCTCAGTGCCATTAACTAAAGAAAATATTAATGCTGTAGTAAATCTAGCTGATAAATACCAATCTAATATATCAGATATTAATTGGAACGCTTTAAATGCAAAAATCAACATTGCTGATCATGCTCGTTTTATTCAAGCTATCATAAAACCCATTTTTATTTGGTGGGTTGAGCATATAACACCGCATATATTTACACTTTATGAAATAAAAAAAGATCTCGAATATCAAATTAATCAATGTGAAAACATTAAATTATTTGAAGAAAAAGAACCATCAAATATAGCCTCTTCTTTTTTATCTTTAGAAGATATAAAAACAAAATTAGAAGCTGATAAAGTACGGATCCTTGTAATAGATGATTTGTTGAAAAAGGATATTAAATTAGTTATAGAAGCTTGGGAAAAAGAGCCAGTATTCAATAAAAAAATAAATAATACATTAGAGTACTTACAAAATACACAACCTCATTCGGAGTTATTACAACCATTATGGGATATTTTAATCACTATTCCACAACATCCTGAAAATTGTAAAAAATTAAAAAATTGGCTAGTAGAACACTCTTTATGCTTAATTAATGATGAGTTTATATGGCATGTATAAAATATCAGCTCTTCATTAATTATAGAAGAGCTGACAATGGTGATTTATTAAAGGGTATTATTTAACATCTAAAATTTCAATTGTCACTATAGACATCGATTCTGGAGGTACTTGTCCAGGGATACCTTCTTTACCATATCCTCCACCAGGTTTAATATAAATTTTAGCTTTGCCATTTAAGCCTGCTTTGGCAACAAAAGTATTAAGAGGCAATGGAAGTTGGCGATAGGGTAAAATTAACGGCTTAGTTTTATCATAATTGAGCGTTACCGTACCATCGGTTAATTGTTCATGCATAGAGAAAACAACTGTTTTACCTGCAATTGAATCCACAGGTTTCCCTTGTTTTAGAATTTTAAAGTAAGTATTGTCATCATATTGCACATAGTTCTGTTTTTTTATTTCTGACAGAATTGATTTATTTCGTTGTGCATTATCTTTACCAATAATTGAATAAGCATATGCAAGTTGACTTGCGATTATTTGCCCTTCTCCCATAGCTTTATCCAATTGCTGTTTTAATGTTTTATTCTCTTTTTGAACACTCGCACTTTCGCTATTTATTTTTTTAATTTCACTCTCTTTTTCTTTTAATTGCTCACTTAATTTTAATTCTTTTTCTTCAAGTGTTTTCGTTAGCGTGCGCTGAGCTTCAAGCTGCTTAGAGACTTCATTAAACTCTTTTTGAGCATTCGCATTTTCGCTATTTATTTTTTTAATTTCACTCTCTTTTTCTTTTAGTTGCTCACTTAATTTTAATTCTTTTTCTTCAAGTGTTTTCGTTAGCGCACGCTGAGCTTCAAGCTGCTTAGAGACTTCATTAAACTCTTTTTGAGAATTCGCTAAAACACTTTCTTGTTGCTTAAATTGAGCCGTCGATTCTACTTGCTGCTGTTTTAATGAAGCAATTAGTTGGTTACTTTCAGAATTTTGTTTTGCTAACTGATCTTTAGCTTGTGTTAATTGTGTCGTTAATTTATCAGTAAGCGATTGTTTTTCTGCTAGTTTTTTCTCTAATTGAGCATAAGCGTTATCGTTCGCTATTTTGCTCTCTTTAAGTTGCTCAATGGTGGTATTGTTTTCTTTAAATCGGGTATCTAATGCTTGATATTTATTAGCGAGTTCGGTCTGAGCTTTCTCTAGTTTAGCAATTACACTATTTTTTTCTGAAATCAAATCATCAAAGGCTTTTTCACCCGTTGATAAACTTTTTTTCAATTCAGCTAATTCATTAACCTTATTTTGTAACTCAAGCTTCAACGCTGGGATCTGTGTTAATTTATCATCAGCTTGTGCTTTTTGTTGTTGAAGAGCCACTAATGAACTATTTAACTGTTGTTGCTCTTGGTTTATTTTTTTTATGTGATTGTTTAGTTGAGCTATCTCTTGGTGTTGGGTATCAATTAATTGATTATTCTTAGCCAGAGTAGCTTCAAAAGAGTCTTTGTTTTTAGCTAATTGATCTTCTAAAGATTGGCGCGCTGCTGATAAACTAGTTAAAGAGTTTTGTAGTACCTCAATCTCTTTTTTAGCACTATTATCTGTTAATAACCGTTGAGCCTGCTCATATTGTAATTGTAGCTGCTGTTTTTGTTGCTCAAGTTGAGCAACATGGGTAGTCAATTGATTTAATTTTTGTGCTTGAATATCAAAATCTTCTTGCTGTTTAGCTAATACTTTATTTTTTTCTGTCGCATCAAACAGCAACTGATCTTTTTCAGCTAATTGTGCAAGCAACGTATCCTGCTCTTTTTTAGACTGTGCTAATTCATTTTGTAAATTAGCCACAGACTTTTTTAGGCTATCATCATTAAGTAAATTATTCGCTACAACCAGTTTCTCTTGCGTTTTTGTCAATTCCGCTGTTAATTGTTGAACTTTTTCTTCCGCAGTTTGTAGTTTGGTTAAACTTTCAGTTAATAACGCGGTTTGTTCAGTAAATTTTTGATACAAACGTTGATATTTTTCGCGAGTATTTGCTAAACGATTTAATAGCTCTTTATTAAAGAGAGGTTGCTTATGGTCAAGCAAAGAGCGTTTAAATTGATATAAAAAATGAAAAGGTATTTCAGTCACTGAATACACTGTATTTGGAATGAAATCTAATAAAGTATTATCAGTAGACTGATATGGCTGCCCTGGATAACGCTTGCGCGTATAAAGCATTAGAGGATTATAGACCACGGATTTACTTTGATAATACCGATTCAAGTCCTCAGGGGTAAATTGCGGTTTAATCGGTACAAATGAAAGCAAAGGTGTTAAATAACGGGTATAGTCACTCTTTATTTTATCTGTATTGTCAGATAAGACCGAGCATTGTTCAGACAAAGTCATCTGGGGTGCAGATGAAGTCGTTACTACTGGTCGACTATCATTGCGTACTACAGGTTGACGCTCATCCTGAACAACAGGCTGTTTAGGCGAAAATGTTTGTTGCTGTTTTTGTTGTGGTTTTTGTTGTGGTTTTTGTTGTGGTTTTTGTTGTGGTTTTTGTTGCAATCTCGCAGTGGAACTCACTGTTCCACTACGCTGATCGGAAGTAGATGTAGATGAAGATGAAATGGTTGCAGAGGGTTCAGGCTTAATATCAACGGGCTGTTGTGCTTCTAAATAACGGTCAAAATCTTCAATGACAAAATTAAACTCATTATTAGCAAAAGACAGCGCCGGAAACATCATAAAAGCAAGACATGCACTCTGCTTTAATTTCATAGTAATTATTCACCTAATTTCTTCAGTGTCGAATTCACAGACATAACCGAAAGATAGCGCACTTTAGCACATAGTACTTCGGTCTTAGATTCGATACTCATTTTTAATAATGCTAAGCTATCTTTACTGGCTGTATTTTCAACACTACGGTATAACGCATTAATTTCACTGATTTCCTTAAATTCATCCACCATAGATTTATACTCTGCTGGTGAAAATGTTTTTAAAGAATCAAGTTGCTTGATACATGCCGTTTGTGATGCCAGTTTTTGCTCCCCTACGTTCATCTGTTGATAATTATTATCAGCAGGTGAAGTTACCGTGGATTGCACTTGTGTTGGCACTACCTCCACAGGTTGGCTATCACCAGATAAAATGCTACATCCCGATAGTGTGAGAACAGTAACTGCCATAGACAGAGCTAAGACATTGTTTTTATTTTTCAATAAGGACATCATTTTTCCTTAATTCCGATCAGTCTAAATAAGAGCGTATGTAGTATCGCATTTTAAGCTATCTTATTATAATTTTCTATTGTCTATTGCGTACTAAGTCAATAACCTAGCGCATAAATGACAATAACGGCTCCTATCCTTTCATTTCATTATTTTTTCTTACAACATTGCATCCGTCACATTAAAATCATCATTAAATGAGTATCGGTATTTTTAATTGGAAAAATGTTGTCGTGTTAGAAGCAGTTATTTCTACACAATGAAGATAATAGCAGATAATCAGAAAAATAATAACATCTAATTTTATCATTTAATTACCTTTATAAGGTGTAAAATAATACTCTTTTAATGTGTTATAATTACTTTTATTTTGTTGCTGTTTTCTATTATCAGGATAAAATCAAAATATGAATATCAAAATAGTAATTGATATTCATTGTTATCCTTCAATATAGGAGAGTTAAGATGAGTCATTTTAACATTGGTGTTGTAGTCGGAAGCTTAAGAAAAGATTCCTATAATAAACAAACAGCAAAAGCATTAACCTCGCTATTTCCTCAAGAATTTACTTTTCAGTTCCTTGATATCGGTACTCTTCCTCTCTACAACCAAGATGATGACGACAAAACACCTGAAGCCGTTGTCGAGTTTAAGCAACAAATTAAGCAATGCCAAGGCATTATCTTCGTGACACCTGAATACAACCGCTCAATCCCTGGTGTGCTAAAAAATGCGTTAGATCAAGCCTCTCGCCCTTATGGTACTAATGCATGGGATAGTATTCCTGCTGGTATCATCGGTGTTTCAATCGGTAATATTAGTACTGCTATTGCACAACAGCACCTGCGTAATTCATTAGCATTTTTAAATATGCCAACCTTAAATCAACCAGAATGTTTTTTAAAATGGTATGATGGAATGGTAGAAAACGGTCAGTTTTCTGAAAAAACAGCAGGTTTTATGCAAAACTGGGTTAATAGCTATATTAACTTTGTAAAGCATAATCAAAAATAGCTTAAAATAGTCCTAAATAGATTTCACAGAGTGTGGTTTATAATAATTACACTCTGTTTTATTTTAAAGAGAGGGAAAGCAAAACTAACTTGCTAACCAATCGATAAAAATATAATTAACTATTAATTAGCAATATTTAAATAGTACCATCTAATAATAATTAACTTTATTATAGCAAGTACCCCATGTATAAAAATGACATTTAATAATCTATTTTAAATAGTAAGTGGTATGGTATTTTCAGTCTATTAGTTAGCGTAATAAAAAATAAACCAATAAAATCATTATGTTATTCTTTCTATCTAGCTAATAAAAACTAACAAATTAGATATTACTTAAGTTACCAAAAAAAGGAGGTGAATAATTATTATCACTCATTTCACACATCTTGCTCCTATTAAACATATTGTGCGTTATATCTCTCAATAATCTCTTTCTATAATTGTGATATATAAAAAATTTACTTATATTAATAATCCATTAAATACTGACAGGTAAATTATGGATAACAACTTAAGAGAAATCGAATGCGAGCTCGCTGCTTTAAAAATAGTCACTAAATCTTTACTTTGTGTACTAAGTGATAAGCAACGACGCGATATGTTAGGCAATATATCTTTAGTTATTGAAGATACTTCAAGCAGATATCCACATCACAATGAAGTTATAAATCTTACTGAGCAATATGTGAAAAAACTTATCCAAGCATAAACTCATTATATGATTTTAATGGTTTCCCCACTAATTTAACATCATAGGATGCACAATATTGCATCCTATGCTCTTCTTTTTACTAAAATAACGTTCACTCTTTTCTATTACTTAAGTCAAATATAACCTCTTACACTCTATCTTTATCCTCCAGTGATTAAGTTAATAAAATAGATCACTTTAGATAAAGCGCATCTGTAAAAGCGTTCTTTCTGTACTAATACATTTTTTACTTGGATTTACTTAAATAATTAATTAATATGCAAAATTATCGCATTGCTATCGTAATAGTTCCTCGGAAGAATATATGGAAAAAAAATTAGTTAACATAGAACATGAAGTTGCGGCATTAAAAGTGATTTTAAAATCACTATTACTTACATTAACAAATAAACAAAAGGAATCTGTTATATATGATATAAACAAAACCATTAGAAATGCTTATGCTGAACATCCACAATACCAAGATATAATAGAAAAAACCGAACAATACATAAAAAAGATACTCCAAAAATAGTTGTGATTAACATCACTATCAGTAAATAGCTATAACTATTTATATTGTTATTTATTATTTTTAGCTTTATATCTATAAATGCTGAGTTATTTTAATATGACATCATCAATGATTGATTGAGTTATAATATATGGCTGTTATTTGCCATGTTATAAAAAAACAACAACATAAAGAATTATTAAATTTATTAATAAATTACATACAGTTAAAATATTAAATCTAGTATATTATTTTTTTAGATATTCTCTACCCTTTCTCTCCCATTGATCAGTTTGTTAAAGTTGTTGAATACACTCGCCAATTTCCTGAATCATTGATCACGGCATAATCTATCTTAGTTCCTTCAACAACGGATTGTGGTAAATCAAGATAGTTTTTTTCATAGGGCGCCAGCATAATATTATGCTGTCTACGCTTATCAATGCTAGTCATGATCACTAGACTCATATACCACGGTGTGGGGTTTGTTATCATCACACCATGTGAGCTAGCACTAAAATGTAGACGCTGTTCATCCTTTTCTGTCGGTACTTTTAATCCTGTGGGGCGAATAAAAACTTTTAATCGCAAACGTAGTGGTAAAATTAATTTTCGTGACACATCTTGTGTTGCGAGGTTTTCTGGTGGTATCTGATAAAGGTTAAGCCAAAATACACTTTCTCTATCGGTGGGTAAATTATCACGAGAACTAAGCACTAAACGAAGTGACCTCAACTCACCAGGAGCCATTTTAAAGATAGGTGGTAATATAATAAGTGGTGTTCTGTTCGTATCTGGTGAAGAGTGAATATCACCAATATCGGACCAAACCTGTACCAACATAGGTATCGCACTATCATTTGCAAGTGTTAGTGATTGGTTTATATCATTTGCTGCAAAAACTATCCGAGTTCGATCAACATTAATCGCAGCAAATGATGATATGACAATACCAATTGATAGAAATAGTAATATAACTAGCTTATTGAAAACTAACCACGGCTTGTAATTGTGCATTAACACTCCCCACGGTTACGGTTTGTCCACTAAGAGCTTCTAAAGAAGCAGTAAAATCACCATGCCAAGTTTCTATAGAACCATTTTCTTTTGTACCAGAAAACGTAGTAAGATCTTTATACGCATACCACCCTCGAGTACTTTCACTTCCCGTCACCATCCTGTCCGGTAGCAAATTAATTGCAGCACCTTGTTTATCATAGATTTTGATCCCAACCCCAGAAGCAACGCCTTTTTCACCATAATGTGTATCCAATAGCCATGTTAATCCACCACCAGATGTTGTTAGACCTAAACGACGGGCGGCCGCAACCGCTGTAGGTTGATTAACTAAAAAGCCCATTGCTACATTCGCAATATTAGTTGTAGGGTGAGTTGAAGACATTGCTCCTGATTCGCAATTAAGTGTAAGACTAAATGTTGCTTGACTGCTTTGCCCTGAAGATAGTGCCCTAACAGTAATTTGAGGCAGGATAACTATTGAGGGATAATCCTCTATTGTACAAGTTGCACCTCGAATATAAGTAACTTGATTATAAGTTCCCCATGCGCCCGGCCATACATATGGCCATCCCAAATATTTATTGGCATGATCATCTCCTTCTTGGATAGCAAAAGTATCTAAGCCAGGCCCTTTAAAAGCAATATAACCTCGAGGTTGGTTATAAGTATCTTTATTAATTCTACCCGCATAAATAAACTGATCTGAGGCTGAGATTTTTATCATCTCATACAATATATTGCTAAATGCGCTAGCAGGAATATAAATAGCGTGATCATCTTGAAACCAACTATCTGCCGTAAGTTGGCGCTGTTTCCAATAACGACTATAATACTCTCCTGTACTAAGATTAGTCATACGTACAGCGACATTACGTTCTACATCATAATAGGCTCCTTCCAATTCTTTCGCCGGACGCCCTCCCACAAATATGTTATCACCATTGGTGGAATACAATTCATAAAGTTGCCCTGCATCCTTTAGCTCACAACGAAAAAGGATCTGTTTCGCACTATATGGTGTTCGAGTTGCTGATGTAAGAAAATTAGCAATAGAGCTCGCTAGTACAGTACCAGCAGGTTGAAATTTATTACTGGTACTCACACTAATTACAGATGGTAAGCCTAAATGCCCAATATTATCATCAAAGGCACCATACCAGTTACGAGCAGTATAGCCTGCCTTAATTGCACTATCGGATAGAAAACTATTATCTGTTACCTTAATACATACCGCTTTGCTTACAACGCTAAAGATCAGACTAATGAAACAAATAACTAATAGTAACATTCGGTGAAAATACAACATGGTTTATTTATCCTCACAAATTGTCGTTAGATAAATCACCTTTTTAGATGAATGTAAATCAATCTGGTAAGGAACTCGACAATATTGATCAACACTTTTTCCCCAACGAATAAGTAGTCTTCCTGAATTATGATTAATTCGGGCATAAACTTGCCCTCCTTGTCCGACCATTCCTATTACCGCCCCTTCATCACTGAGCACTTCAGCGCCCATTGGTGGTATACTGCCATCTTTCTTTTTCACGTCTATTAGTACCGCCTTACCTGTAATTGTTGCAAAATTGACTTTAGCCACTGCACCTGAATATGGAACAACTTGCTGGCTTCCCCCTGACAATTCGGTATCACGGTTCATATGGCGGGTATCAAGGGAGATATTATTGCGACGGTATGGTGATAAAGTGGGCAAAATGGCATAACCAAAATGATCGATGACGGCTCCTTGCCCATTTTGTACAACAGCACCTTGCGCCCCATCAGCATGAATTAAGGCAAAGGTATCACTAGTGTAAGGGCCTAAAGTTATCCCACCAGAATGCAAAACTAAGGTTCCTGACGTACCTAGGGATAATTGACGATAATTTTTACCCTGATCAAAACCTGCTCTCAGTGTTCCCAAGCGAGTATTTTGTTGAAAGCCAGCACCAAAGTTTGTCGATAAATGTTCCTTACCATAACGATGGTGATCATAACCACCATATAATGACCAAGAAAAATCACTTTGATCTCCACTAGAGCCAGTAATAGATAGCGTTGAAGATTGACTGTTTCGTGATTGGCTATAATTTATTGCTACCGAAGTACGGTTGTCTTTCCAATCAAATGGAATAGAAAGAGTCAATGACAGTATTGTTTCAGTATATTTTTGCTTTTGGCTTTGATCTTGCAATTCATCAATATGGTGATAAAAATGATCACCATAATCCTGAGTAGTACGCTGTCTTGCAAGGTTAAGACCGTAGCTTAACTTTCGCCACTGGTTGCTATAACCTATTTGTAACTGAGTGATCCGCGATTGATTATGGTAATAATCAGCGGTACTGGCACTAAGATTAACAGTACCGAACTGGCCTAATGGCTGGCTGATTGTTGCAGAAAGACGATTTTTTTGGTGAAGAATATCGGAATAGTAATCAATACCCGTTTTCAGTTGGCGACGTACACCAAGTACATCTTGTAAATCACGAAAACCATCCGTTGAATAGCGGTAAGCGGCTAAAACTAAGTTAGTCCCTGAAGAAAACGTTTTACTATAACTTAACTCTGCACGCCAACCTTGTTTGCGATCATCATGCTGTATACGCGCATGAGACAAAGTTGCATTCATGCCAATAGCGCCAAGGCGAGTTGCCCATACTGCGCCCCCCAACCAGGCGTAATAATCTTTGGCTAATCGCGATCCAAGATTAATGGTGAGGTTGTTATTAATACCAAACTGAGCAGTACCTTCAAAAAAACGGTTATCAACATGCTTATATTGCCTCACCTTCCCCAAAGAAAAAGAGTAGTGCCAATTACCAGGACGTACCGAATCAGGAACCGATGAATAAGGAACAATAAAATGTGAAATTTTTCCGTTAGCTTCAATTACCTCAATCTGTAAATCCCCTTGATTCTTTGTGTTATAAAGATCATCAATATAGAATGGACCTGGTGGAACGTGAGTTTCATAAATTACTTTTCCCAACTGCTTAATCACGACTTGAGCACTGCTAGCCGCTACACCATGCACCTCTGGTGCATAGCCACGTTTACCTTGTGGCCACATACGTTCATCAGTTGCGAACTTTATGCCACTAAACAATAAGCTACCAAATAGACTAGGATCTGTGTAATTATCTCCTAGTGTCATGATACTGTTAATCGCAGAAATTGGCCGTTGCAACCATGTACGAACACTCGTGTAATACCAGTCGCTACCTTGATTATGACTATCGGTATGGCGTAGATTTCCTTGATGCCGCACCTGCCATAATCCAAAATTGCTACCAACATTGATGCCACTCCATAAATATTGTGAGTGCAAGTGCTGGTCTGTATTTTCAGTATAAGTCCAATTGGTATTGTGACGTAAAAAAAGAGCTAGTACACCACTATCCCATTGTGAGGGAGATATATAGCCCCGTGGCCGATGAATTAATTCATTCATTGGGATGCTAAGTCGTAATTGTAAAGTAGCTCGATCAAAATGCCATTCCCCTTGTGATACCCATTGCCTAAGAGAACGACAACTTTTACCATGATCTACCGCCTTATCTGATAGCGATTTAACTTGTGCTTCTTGCATTAAAGATAAAGGTAAACACGGTTCCACTTGTTTTCCATTATTAATGGATTTGAAAATAATTTTCAGGCTTGATTTTATGAGAGTATCATTCACAAAAACATCCACAATGTACTCACCTGCCAATATTTCACCTCCATTAATACTGGCAATGCTTTTGCTATAAGCAGAACCTTGTAAAAGAGTGGGATCAAAATAGTACTCTTCCTCCGCCGCCTGACAGGTAAAGCAAATCGCTATCATAAAGGCCATATTTTTATAGTGAAATTTAACCTTCGTTAACATGATAATGCTCACTTATCCTTGCACCTTGATCATTAATGAGTGTCACGGTAACAGTACCTCGTAGTGATTTGAGATTAAGCTTGCGAGGTAACCAAAAAGTATGGTGAGAAAAAGGGGATATCATTTCAATATCAAGTTGATGCGTCGTACCATTTAATGTAACGCTTAAGTTACTCATTGATGCAAACCATGGATTAGGGTTATCAACGGTGATGCCAATCCCTTTTTTAGTATCACGAAACATAGTTACATGGAGTTTTTTGACTAGATTATCTGGTGAGCCGATCTGTTCTGGTCGGTAAAAGAGTTTAATACGAGTGCGTAACATCACCAGGACTTTATTTTGTTTTTCCCCGCCTATATTGGCTGGAGGAACTTGTAACGCATTAAACCAAAATAAAGACTCACGATCTTGTGGTAAAGATTTATTAGCACCATAAACAATGCGTACTATCTGCCCTGATTTCGGTAAAATACGAAACACTGGTGGGGTGGAGATAAAAGGAATAGTACTCGCGTTTTCCGGTTTAAGATCAATATCGCCATCATCAAACCAAGTTTGCACAATATAAGGGAATGCATCGTTATTTTTTAGTTGCACATCAACTGAAGGAGCGGTTGATGGATAAATAATACGACTACCAATAATAGTCACACTGGCCCATGATATAGTCATGGGAAAAATAAATAGCATTAGCGTAACGAGATAACGAATTGCAACGCAAGTAGCATCCTTTTTCATCTTAATAACTCCATGATGATTAAAAGCCCGACAAGTGATATCGGGCCGAATAACGGTGTTACAGATAAGAAACCGCATATTGTAGAGTTGCTTCAACAGTACCCGCTGATGCGGCACCTGTAGCATAGTATTGTGCAGTGTAAGTTGCGCTGGCTTGCGTTTCTCCTGGCTTTAATTGCAGATCTCCCTCACCTTTAAAACCACCAGTTAAATTGATAACTTTCTGAGCAGTATCCAGAAGTTGAATTTCCACATTGGTAGCGTTTCCCGTATTGCCAAGGTTGCCATTGCTGGTAACTTGATTGCCGACAAAAACCGTCGATATTTTAGTGGGTTTATCTGTATTACCTGTACAACCAGAAAGACCAATATCAAATGTTATCTGTCCTGCGGTATCTCCACTATCTTTTAGCTCCTTGGCACTAACAGTCGGTAAAATAACCACAGGTTTTGCCTGATTACCATTAATTGAGACAGAACAAGTTTCATCAGAAACTTCCCCCTGAAAAGTAATAGTATTATCAGATAACGCCAATGCATTAGTAGAAAGAAAGAACGTTGCAACAAATAAAGCTAGTGTTGTTTTTTTTAACATATTCGTATATTTCCTTTATTGATATTTATTTTTAATTAATATTACTTCTCTCTATAAGAAAACAGATAAAGTAGATATATTTATTCATTTTATATGACATTATTTTCTCGTTATATTTATACACGGTGGGTGCTTTAATGTTTATATGTTGATACATTAATCGCAACTTTCCCTATAAATAATTTAATTTGTCACATTAACCTTAAGCTAAGATTAAGAAACAATTTTATAAAAGTGCTTACAACACATCTGAATAACTCTTAATTTTTTCTTACTCACTAATTAAGTTAAATTTCAGAAGTTAAAACAAAGGTAAAGAAACAGCCCAAGACAAACATAACACATTGATAATTAATTAATAAATATCTTAATGCACCTTATAAAATCATACCCATGCTCTTTATCCTAATATGAGAGATGTTAATAATGTGAATATATTGCTTTTATCCATGTTAATATAGTGTTCTACGCACAAAACTAGATAGTAGTATTAGATGAATTTAAATTCAGGCTTACTATGGATGAGAAAAAATTCTTAATTGATGAAAAAGTAATATTTGACAGCAATAAAATGATATTAGCTAACAATAATAAAATTATTAAGATCTCGGAATCAGAATCTAATTTATTACTTGCTTTCTATCAGGGGATATATAAGAAAGAAGATATTATTAATTTTGTTTGGAAAAACCGTGCAGGTTGTGTTTCTGAATCGAGTTATTACAAACTTATTAATCAGATACGTAATAATTTTACCCTTATAGGTTTAAATGCAGATGACATAGTGACTCGTCCAAGAATTGGTATCTCACTAACGGTAACACTAGAGCCAATAGTAACGGAAGAAACTACACCATACGAAAGCAGTAAAGAGTTAGAGAATACAAGGGATCAACAATCAAAAATAATTTCTAGCAATAGCATAATCCCCAGAAAAAAATTATTGATTATTTGGGGGGGGATCCTAATTCTACTGTCTACGATAGCGTTACTGATAGTGCATGGTCATGAATCACATAGACACCATAGTCACTTCCAGCTTCTTGGTCATTATGATAGTTATCATTTTTATAAAATGACTACAGATAAAGTGACATTTGAAGAAGTGGTTGCAGCATACGATAGTCTGACACTACCAATATGTCGCGCAAATGGGCACTATCTTTATTATATCCGAGAGCCAAATATGGATCTTTTTTTACAATGTTTGAATCCTGTTGAATCGGCGGTACCTAAATGCATGACAATAAAAGAACGTTATTAATCATCCTATGTCTTTTGTTATGTGGATGTATCGCGCTAGTAATTTGGGTATTAGGCAGCTATAAACGTGATACGCTGGAAATACAAAATCTTATTTGTACAGCAAAATCAACTATCTATATAAAACCTAAACATCTTATAATGAAAGGGACATTGGTTCTTGATTTACAATCGAATCGAATCGCTATCCACTATACCGTTCAACATAACCAACAGGAGCAACAGCTATTTTTTCAAGATATCATTATCAGTCCTCTTAGCCGTACAGGAGTGCAAAATTATACTTTCGCCGTTAAGTCAGTGCATAAATTTGATTCAGATACTACAGGAGAAATGTTTGCTTGGTTACGCCTTTTACAACCAACAACCATTAACGAGCTGACGATAAATAAAATAGGTCAAAACACCTATCTTTTTTCACTTAATAGGCAGATATATAATTTCTGTACAACAGGAGGAAGAGAAAAATTGTAGTTTTTATAAAACGATATAAGGTGATTTTGATGGCAACCATATCCCTTTTGGAAGATTAATGAGATGCTAGGAGAATTATGATGCTCTTGTTTATTTTTCGCTTCAAATATGACTGATTAAAAATAATGATAGTTATATTGTGATCTTTTAATATAGCCATATTCAACACAGCGATTATTATGGCTGAGTCCGATGATGATATCTTAACAGAAGGCCGTATAAGTAATGAGTAATAAGTATTTAATTGATAATAAGGTCATTCTTGATATCGATAGAATGACACTATCACACGATCATGAAAGTATTAAAATTTCTGAATCTGAGTGTAATTTGTTATGTGCTTTTCATGAGGGACTCTTTAAAAAAGAGGATTTGATTGATTGGGTATGGGGACGTAAAGGTGTCGTTGTTTCTAATGCCAGTTATTATAAATTACTTAATCAATTACGAGGTTCATTTGAAAAAATAGGTCTTTCGGCATCCGCTATTTTAACTCGCCCTAAAGTAGGTGTGACGCTTTCTGTCACTATTGAAAAACTTCCTGATGAAATTGAACCCCCTTATTCAACAGAAGCTCCGTTGAATGATACACATGAACCAATTATAGAACTACCTGTGGTAACAAAACTCATACCTCGGCGAGTTTCTCTGCGTAAAGAATGGTTTTTTTTAGTTTGTGCTACCCTGTTCCTTGTGAGCTTACTATTTCTATTTAACAAGCAGAATACCGACTATTTTTCTCCACTTGGAACCTACAATGGTTATCAATTTTATGGTGTCACCAAAGATAATCGTACTTTAGAAAATGCCGTAGAAGCTTATACGGAACTCAGTAGCCAAGTGTATAAGCAAAATGGTAATTTTATTTATTATATTCGTGTTCCTAATACGAATATTTTTGTTCAGTGTCTTAATCAGCTGAATGTTGAGGAGCCCAAATGCATAACTATAAAAGAAATATACTGAGAGGAAGCACATTGCTTATTTTAGCGGCGGCTATTGTGTTACTGATTTTATTAATACAACGCCAACGCCAACCTAATCCTGATTCCTTTTTATGCACAGCCAAAACAGTAACGAATATTCAACCTAAGAATTTTAATGTAAGTGGTAGTATCGTTCTTGATTTTAAAAAGAAAAGGATCACTTTGCAGTATGACATCATCACAAATGAACAGGTGAAAAAAGTACTCTATCGAGATATCTACATTAATAACCTACATACTCCACAACCGGGTGTTTATACTTTCGATGTTGACTCAGTGAAAATTTTTGCCACTGATACAGCGGGCGATTTTTTATCTCATTTTAGGCTACTACACTCAGGTGCAGCGAATGAAATACGGATCACAAAAGTAGGGAATAATACTTATTTATATTCATTAAATAAGCAAATTTATAATGTTTGTACTGCACAATAGTTCTATTAATTATTTGAAAAATAAAGATTGATATACCACTTACAATCTTAATAACTGCATATTAAATTTTCTGAAAATGTTAGTAAAAAATCTGTAAGACTAATTTCATAACTTTCACTCACCATTTCTGGTTATATAGTTGGCGCAATTATGTCTTATTACGATTTGCCATAGATATAGATATAGTCATTTTTCTACTAACAAGGGGTTTTTAAATGCAGCGTATATTGTCGTTATTCATGCTGTCAGCACTATTATTCGCCACGCCATTTGCGTTTGCGACAAAAAATACCACGGTATCACTCGGCTATGCTCAAACCCATATGGGAGCATTAAAAAACTCTGCCAGTAACGACCTTCGGGGATTAAGTGTAAGGCTCCGTTATGAGTCTAGCGCAGTATCTAATGCCAATTGGGGATTATTGGCCTCTTATACAGTAACAACCCGCGATATAACCAACTATCGCTGGGAAGAGGGAAAATTGCATAAAGAGAATAATGATACCGTAAGATATGGATCCTTTATGATGGGTCCCACTTACCGTGTTAATAATTTTCTGAGCTTATATGGCAATATTGGTGGAGCGGCGATGAAAATAAAACATAAAGAGCGAGCTAGTGAATCAGAAACTTCATTTGCCTATGGTGCAGGTTTTATTATGGAGCCATTTACTAACCTTTCACTCGATTTTTCTTGGGAAGCAAGTAAGTTCGATTTTGCAAATACAAATACTTTTGGCATGGGTATTGGCTATCGTTTTTAAGCCCGATTATCTCGATAAATTGAGTCACCGATAATTATCACAATGATATTACTGGCTATACCCTATAGATAACGAGCTCTCTTATTAACATATTAACAAAATATGACTCTTTCAAATATAGAAAGGACTAGCCTTGTATTTTTGATTTTCAGGAAAATCATATGAACAAGATCTTTATTTTTATTACCACATTATTATTAACCGCATGCAGTGCCAACTCACTTCACTCTGGTGCACAAATGGTACGTATTACACACAATGAGCCAAATGTATCTTGCCGTTATTTAGGTGATGTCACAGGAAGTCAGGGAAACTTCTTCACTGGTGGCTGGACATCAAATAGCAACCTAGAAACAGGCGCCCGCAATGATCTAAAAAATAAAGCATGGAAAATGGGGGGAAATGTGGTTGTATTATTAACTCAACGGGCAGGACAAACGGGAAGCGCTTACCGTGGAAGTGGCTCAAGTCAACAAACCAACGTTACATTAAGTGGTGCTGTATATCACTGTCCACAATAATAGTCGTCTTATGTAGCTTTAGATACATGATCAAACTCATTGATCAGGATTGATAGAGTTGAGTAAATAGATGGAGCGGGCGAAGGGAATCGAACCCTCGTATAGAGCTTGGGAAGCTCTCGTTCTACCATTGAACTACGCCCGCAGTAGATTTTCTGATTATACTCCAGCAAATTTGAACGGCAATCCCCTGCCTATTTAAATGGTTATCAAATAGACAATACAGGGTGTAACTATTTGAAATTTAAACATAAAAAAGCCATCTTGCGATGGCTTTTTTCATATGGCGTATTTATCGTGACTCAACAATTATTTTCCCGGACGCATCGCTGGGAATAAAATAACATCACGAATAGTATGACTATTGGTAAATAGCATTACCATACGGTCAATACCAATACCTAAACCTGCTGTAGGTGGTAACCCATGCTCTAATGCAGTGATATAGTCATGATCAAAGAACATGGCTTCATCGTCACCTGCTTCTTTTTGACGCACTTGCTCTTCAAAACGCTCCGCTTGATCTTGCGCATCATTAAGCTCGGAGAAACCATTACCGATTTCACGACCACCAATAAAGAACTCAAAGCGATCGGTAATAAATGGATTATCATCATTACGACGAGCCAGTGGTGAAACTTCTGCTGGATATTCAATGATAAAAGTTGGCTGGATCAAATGGCTTTCAGCTACTTCTTCAAAAATTTCACATTGAACGCGACCTAAACCCCAACTCTTTTCAATCTTAATACCAATAGATTGAGCAATGGCAACGGCTTTATCCATATCATCTAGATCAGCCATATTGGTTTCTGGACGATATTTGCAAATAGCTTCTTTCATGGTCAGTTTTTCAAACGGTTTACCGAAATCAAACTCTTCATCACCATATTTGACGATAGTCGAACCTAATACATCTTGAGTTAATGTACGGAATAACTCTTCAGTCAATTCGATAAGATCACGATAATCAGCATAAGCCATATAGAGTTCCATCATTGTGAACTCAGGGTTATGACGTGGTGATACACCTTCATTACGGAAGTTACGGTTGATTTCAAAAACGCGATCAAACCCACCAACAACTAAACGTTTTAAATATAATTCAGGTGCAATACGTAGATACATATCAATATCTAGTGCGTTATGGTGAGTGATAAACGGACGTGCACTTGCTCCACCTGGGATAGTTTGCATCATCGGTGTTTCTACTTCCATAAAGCCTTTATTCACCATAAATTGGCGAATAGCAGACATGATTTTCGAACGGATCTTAAAAGTATTACGTGAATTTTCATTAGAGATCAGGTCTAAATAACGCTGACGATAACGTGTCTCTTGGTCAGCTAGACCGTGGAATTTATCAGGTAACGGACGTAGCGCTTTAGTCAGTAAACGTAACTCAGTACAATGAATACTCAGTTCGCCTGTTTTGGTTTTAAATACACGGCCACGGCCACCTAAAATATCACCGAGATCCCATTTTTTAAACTGCTCGTTATAAACGCCTTCAGGCAGATCATCACGAGAGACATAAAGCTGGATACGGCCGCCCATGTCTTGCAATGTAGCGAAAGATGCTTTCCCCATAATACGGCGAGTCATCATACGACCTGCAATAGCAACTTCCACATTAGCAGCGTCTAACTCTTCTGCACTCATTGCATCATATTTTTGATGTAATTCGTCAGACATGGCATCTCTGCGGAAATCATTTGGGAATGCGTTACCATTATCACGTAAAGCTGATAATTTTTCGCGGCGAGTTTGCAGTTCGTTATTTAAATCAGGTGCCTGCTCCGCACCTTGTTGCTGTTGCGACATGTTTTTCCTCACAGGCCCGCTTTTAAGCTAGCTTCAATAAATTTATCGAGATCACCATCTAACACTGCTTGTGTATTACGCGTTTCCACACCAGTGCGTAAATCTTTAATTCGTGAATCATCCAAAACATAAGAGCGGATTTGGCTACCCCAGCCAATATCTGACTTATTATCTTCCATCACTTGCTTATCTGCATTTTTCTTTTGCATTTCCAGTTCATACAGCTTCGCTTTCATCTGTTTCATTGCCTGATCTTTGTTCTTATGCTGAGAGCGATCATTTTGGCATTGTGTGACAAGACCGGTAGGAACGTGAGTAATACGTACCGCAGATTCTGTTTTATTAACGTGCTGACCACCAGCGCCTGATGCGCGGTAAACGTCGATACGCAGATCGGCTGGGTTAATTTCAATATCGATATTGTCATCAACTTCAGGGTAAACAAAAGCAGAGCTAAATGAAGTATGGCGGCGTCCGCCTGAGTCAAATGGGCTTTTACGCACTAAACGGTGAACCCCAGTTTCTGTACGTAACCAACCATAGGCATAATCTCCTATGATTTTGATTGTTGCTGATTTTAAACCTGCAACATCACCGTCAGACTCTTCAATAATTTCTGTTTTAAAGCCTCTAGATTCAGCCCAACGTAAGTACATACGCATTAGCATACTTGCCCAATCTTGTGCCTCTGTACCGCCAGAGCCTGCTTGTAAATCAAGATAGCAATCAGCACTGTCATATTCACCAGAGAACATACGACGGAACTCTAATTGCTCAAGCTTTTTGTTTAATCCTTCTAACTCAGCAACTGCTTCGTTAAATGTTTCTTCATCATCGGCTTCAACAGCAAGGTCAAGTAAACCAGAAACATCTTCTAGTCCTTGTTCGAGTTGGTCGATTGTTTCTACAATAGCTTCAAGAGATGAGCGTTCTTTTCCTAACGCCTGCGCCTTTTCAGGCTCATTCCACACGTCAGGTTGCTCTAATTCTGCGTTGACTTCTTCTAAACGCTCTTTCTTGGCATCATAGTCAAAGATACCCCCTGAGGACTTGAGTCCGCTCAGCGACTTCTTCTATTTGGTGTTTTACTGGATTGATTTCAAACATACTTTTTCGTCTTAACGTTGTTTTTAAAAACAATTGGAATAAATTTTGAACCGCATATTGTAACGGATCTCAGCGCGGGTTTATAGCATTTATATACAATTGTCTATCGGATTATTGTGCTCATAACAGCGCGCTGCTCAATACAACCATAAAATGACTTATCTATCGCGATTAACAAGGCCAAATATGCTCCACCAGCAGTTGTGCATTGCGCTGTCCTCTAAATTCATTGACGTCTAATCGGTAAGCAAGCTCAACCGTTTTAATACTGTTATCCGGCCATATATTAACATCAACATTAAATGCAATAGCATCAATCATTACATGGCTATTTATCGGTTGAAGCATCATTTTTAAATGTTTGCTTCCCACAATACGTTGCTGTAGTAAGGTGAATTTGCCATCGAAAAGCGGCTCAGGAAAGGCTTGTCCCCAAGGCCCTGCTTCTCTTAACATTTCCGCAATAGGTAAAGATAACTGACTGTCGCTTAACTCGCCGTCTGTTAAAATCACGCCTTGTAATTGTTCAGCAGAAACTAATTCCGCCATAAGTGCCGAAAAGTGACGCTGAAAAAGTGGAAATTTATCTTCTTCCAGAGATAGTCCGGCCGCCATCGCATGGCCACCAAACTTCACCATTAATCCCGGATTTAACGTATTCAAACGTTCTAATGCATCTCGCAAGTGTACACCATGAATAGAGCGTCCTGAGCCTTTTAGTAAACCATCACCGCTTGGGGCAAAAGCAATCACTGGGCGATGTAGTTTTTCTTTAATTCGTGAGGCGAGAATGCCAACCACACCTTGATGCCACTGTGGATGATAAATAGCTAATCCATTCGGTAAGTCATCTTGGGTAGTAATAAATTGGCGAAAGATTGTCGACGCTTCTTCTTGCATTCCTGCTTCTATTTCACGACGAGTCTGATTTAATCCATCCAGTTCATTGGCAATTTCACGGGCGACACCAATATCATTAGTTAACAGTAAAGCAACGCCAACAGACATATCATCAAGACGCCCAGCCGCATTAAGTCTTGGCCCTAATGCAAAACCTAAGTCACTGCTGACTAATTGTGACAACGTTTTACGTGAAACTTCCGTCAAGGCTTTGATCCCTGCGCAGCAACGCCCTGCACGAATACGGCGTAATCCCTCATAAACAAAAATACGATTATTTTCATCAAGAGGAACCACATCAGCAACCGTGCCTAATGCGACTAAATCAAGGTAATCGGCCATATTGGGGCGAGCTAATCCCTGTGTTGTAAACCAACCTTGTTTTTCTAATTCAGCTCTTAATGCGGTCATTAAATAGAAAGTGACACCGACACCCGCTAATGATTTCGACAAAAAGGCACAATCCGCTAAATTAGGATTGATAATTGCATCAGCTTGAGGAAGGGAGTGACCCGGCAAATGGTGATCAGTAACCAATACACGGATACCATATTCATGAGCAACATCAACACCTTCAAAAGAGGAGATCCCATTATCAACCGTAATAATCAGATCTACGCCTTTCTTCGCCACATCATGAACCACTTGAGGGCTAAGTCCATAACCGTCATCAAAACGATTAGGAATATGGTAACTTACTTGCTGAAATCCCATTTGCCGTAACGCTTTAATAGCAAGAGCTGTACTGGTTGCCCCGTCGGCATCAAAATCCCCTACAATAACGATCCGCGATTGCAGCTTTAATGCCTCAACTAATAAAGAGATAGCAACATCAATACCGTTTAAATCTTGATAATGCAATAAGCCCTTTAACGAGCGCTCGAGCTGAGTTTCAGAGGTAATACCTCGATTGGCATAAATTTGCCGTAATAAGGGATCGAGGCTTTCTGGTAATGCTGTTGCTTTCGCCACACGCCGACGTAATGTCGGTTCAATAGTAACCATAAAACGCTATCACTTCTCTTTTTTATTTAATAATTCAAGTAGATTAGTCGCCGATATATATCCGCCATAAATACTCGCATCAGGTAATACAATCGCAGGCGTACCTTGAATGCCCATCATAGTGCCAAGTTTAAAGTGCTCATTGATATTAATTTTTTTACAGTCATCAATCGCAATAATTTTGTCACCTTTAAACGCACTATCGAGTGATTTTTTAGGAAAACCGCTACACCATACGGCATTCATCTGTTGACTGACCACATTATTTTTCACCCCGTTACGAGGAAATGCCAAATAACGTACCGTGACACCTTGTTTATTTAGCTCTGGTACTTCTTGATGCAATTTTTGGCAATAAGGGCAACTAATATCGGTAAAAACAGTGATCACATATTTTTCATTAGCCGCCTTATAAACAATCATTTCATTTTTCAGTGAATCAATTTTTTTCATGATCACTTGATTAGCGATACTGACAGGCTCCTCACCATTAATATTATAAATCGGCCCTGCTGTAAGGTATTTCCCATCATCAGTAATATAAAAAATGCCTTTATCAGAAAGCACTGCATTTAAACCCACTATCGGTGTCGGTTGAATGCTCTCTGCTTTTATCTGCATTTTTGCCAGTTGCGCTTTAATAGCTGCGTTATCTGCAAACACTGGCATTGACACCATACTGAATAAAATGGGTAACCAGAGTAATTTCTTTTTCATTTGAATTCCTATTTAACACCAACCATTCGGCGGTTATCCCCTTGGGTGATGTTGCTGATGAAGCACTTTTAAGCGCTCTGTAGCAACATGGGTATAAATCTGTGTTGTAGAGAGGTCACTGTGCCCCAATAACATCTGTACAACACGCAAGTCTGCTCCATGATTTAATAGATGTGTTGCAAAGGCGTGCCGCAACACATGGGGTGATAATTTCTCTGAATCAATTCCGGCGATCACCGCGTAATGTTTTATACGATGCCAAAATGTTTGTCGCGTCATTTTTTGGCCTCTTAAGCTTGGAAACACAATATCATCGGTTTTCCCTTGCATAAGGGCTGGTCTACCATATTGCAGATATTGTTCTAACCAGTAAATAGCTTCTTCACCTAAAGGAACTAATCGTTCTTTATCGCCCTTACCTATCACACGTAACACCCCTTGCCGTAAGCTAATATCAGATAAAGACAATCCTACTAGCTCAGAAACCCGCAATCCACAGGCATAAAGAACCTCAAGCATCGCTTTGTCGCGTAATTCTATTGGCTCATCAATACAAGGAGCACTAAGTAAATTTTCTACTTGCTGTTCACTTAGGTCTTTGGGTAAACGTTTGGGTAATTTAGGTGTAGAAAGCAAAGCGCTGGGATCATCTTGGCGTAATTTCTCACGATAAAGATATTGGAAAAACCGACGTAAGGTACTTAACAGTCGTGCCGCACTGGTTGCTTTATAGCCCTCATCCAAACGAGTGGCAAGAAAAGCGTGTAAATCTAACGTCGTCACCGATAACCAATTGAGTTTTTGTGTGACCAACCACTGGCTTAACGCCTGTAAATCTAAACGATAAGCGCTGAGTGTATTCGCAGATAACCCTTGCTCTAGCCAAATACTATCGAGAAATTGTTCTATGATAACGTCATTATCTTCTTGGTTATTATCTGTTGTCATTTGTGTCGATAACTTGGTCTGGGTCACGGGTTTACTCTCTCTTCTTTACGTTGTTACTTGTACATTATGCCTCATAGAAAAAGTTTTCTGGTACAATAGTGACCTTTATTAGCAAAAATATCCTAAAAATCTTTATGAAAATTGGTCTATTTTACGGTTCCAGCACCTGTTATACCGAAATGGCGGCAGAGAAAATTCGTGACATTCTCGGTGAAGAGTTTATTGATCTTCATAATGTTCAAGAGTGTGATATTACTCTGATGCAAGAGTATGACATTCTTATTTTAGGTATTCCAACCTGGGACTTTGGTGAGATCCAAGAAGATTGGCTCGCTATTTGGGAAACGCTACCAACATTAGATCTCAAAGATAAACTCGTTGCTATGTATGGAATGGGTGATCAAATTGATTATGGTGAATGGTTTTTAGATGCATTAGGTATGCTCTACCACCATTTACTGCCAAGTGGTGTTAAATTTATCGGTTTTTGGCCTATTGAAGGGTATGAATTTACCAGTCCTAAACCACTTACTGATGATGGTAAACATTTTGTCGGGCTCGCATTAGATGAGGTGAATCAATTTGAAGAAAGTGATGAACGTTTATCACAGTGGTGTATGCAAATTTTACGAGAAATAGAAGAAAACTTGTAAATCGCAATCAATCTATTGCTTCAGGTTATCTACCGCAAACCTTAGTCAATCAGTGGGCATCTAACGGTTTATACCCAGAATTAAATATCTGGGTATTGCATCAGCAGTTGTGAAAAATTTCGCCACTCATTTTCCGGCATACTATCAAAAGCAACCCATAGCGTAATTTGCTTATTATTTAAGATAGAATCTAACGTTATTTTTGCACCAAATCGGCTGATCCACGGTTGTTTTGCAATCTGCCATTCATGATATTTCCATTGAATACGATTGCCATTAAGCAGCACTAAATCCCCTTTCCTTTTATTGATATTTTTTTGGCTAAAATACCAACCTAATATAAGTAAAAGTAACAAAGGAACCCAGATATAAATAAAGCCAGGTGGCCAAGGATATAACAGCAATGCTATTTCAAAAATAACGTAAACACTAGTTGAAAATAACTGTGTAAACCAAGAAACTGTTAAATGTGATTTCCATAAAGTCACGAGTGATATTAGCTCCTGCTTTAATATCTTATTATTACAACAAGATATCGTCGTCGTTTTTTAATAGCATAACTGATTTTTGTAAAAAAAGGAGAATATAAAAAATAAAATGACGATCCTCTATTTTTTCTTTGAAATACCACGCAAAATTATTGTCACTAGGGTTTAATATTACCTCATTAAAATTTTCTATTCTTCGTTTTTTACTTACTAAAACGCCCTTATTCATTTAATGAATAAAGGCGTGATACTTAGTACTTCAGGCTTTATTTAATGCACTTGATTTTATATTCTATTTTTATTAGTACTAGTACTTATTAACAATTTCAGCCATACGAATTCTATTACGCTCTTGAATTAACTTTACCATGTAATAAAGATCTTCATCATCGGGGCGGCCGTGGTTCATCAACCAATTAAATAAATCAGGATCAGCACATTCAAGTAAACGAACAAAGAGCCTTTTGTCGTCATCAGAGAGTGTGTCGTACTCGTTTTCGAAAAAAGGCATGATAGAAATATCTAGTTCACGCATTCCACGGCGACATGCCCAATTTATTCGTGCTTTATTTTCTATATCGATAGTCATATTCTGCTCTTTAATATGTTCACTTCAAGAAATACCACTATTTCTTCCTGCCTTGATGATAGTCTTATCGCACCCTTTTTAACATCAAAATGATCACAATTTGTCGCTTTCGTCCAATAGCAACGCTTTGAAGCATCAATAAATTGTTATGCACAAAATTCTTTCTGTGCGCTGAAAATAATAATGACTTGCATTGTCTTGTGACTCTTTTACCATAAACAGTGTATCGGATTAACTACATAGCGGGTGATGTCATGACTCAAAATTCTACTCAGACAAAACGCCCTCATGCCGCAATCAATTTACCACTCACCTTGATCTCTTTAGATGATTGGTCATTGATAACTGCAACAGGGGCTGATAGTGAAAAATACTTACAAGGCCAACTAACAGCGGATATTGCCGCATTACCGACTACAGAGCACACTTTAGCCGCTCATTGTGAAGCTAAAGGGAAAATGTGGAGTACATTGCGCATTTTCCATCAACAAGCAGGATTTGCTTATATATTGCGGAAAAATGTTGCTGAAAAACAACTTACTGAGCTTAAAAAATACGCCGTATTTTCAAAAGTGAATTTTACTGAAAATACAGATGCGGTGTTATTAGGACTTGCGGGGCAAGGCGCGGCACAAGCCTTAGCGGAATTCTTCCCTGAGATCCCCCGTAAAGCCAATGAAGTGGTTAATCACCAAAATAGCTACTTACTGCAACTCCCGTTACCTACAGAGCGCTTTTTAATTGTTACAGATGAAGAGACTGCCAAAAAACTAGCCACGACATTGCCCGCAGAAACCAGTGATAGTGACCAGTGGTTAGCCCTTGATATCGAGGCGGGTTATCCCATTATTGATACCCCTAATATCGAACAATTCTTACCACAAGCGACTAACTTACAAGCATTACCATTAAGTATTTGCTTTAAAAAAGGTTGCTATACAGGCCAAGAAATGGTGTCTCGTGCCAAATTCAGAGGCGCAAATAAACGTGCTATGTATCTGTTATCAGGTGGCGCAGCACAATTGCCCGACATTGGCGGTAGCGTTGAGTGGCAATTAGGTGAAGATAAATGGCGCAAAACAGGCACGGTATTAAGTGCGGTTCGTATGGCTGATAACACGATTATCGCCGAAGTGGTGATGAATAATGATATGGATGCTGACAGCGTATTTCGTGTCCAAGGTGATACCACTAGCCGCTTAACTATTAAACCTTTGCCTTACTCTTTAGAAGATGAGTGATAGCACTTCCATATGAACGGATTTTTATGACACAACAAACTAATGGGGCTTTTGGCCCCTTTTCAGATACCATCAATTTTATTATTGAACTCGATAAACTCAAACGCGTTTACCGCAAAAATAATGTATTAGACAATAGCCGTGCTGAAAATACCGCTGAGCATAGTTGGCACTTTGCTGTTGCAGCAATGAGTTTTCAACCTTATGCCGGTGATATTGATATAGGTAGAGCGATCCAGCTAGCTTTAGTGCATGATATTGTCGAAATCGATGCTGGCGATGTGATGGTTTATGATGTTGCTGCTCGTGAAGCGATTAAAGAGCAAGAGCAAAAAGCAGCCAGACGTATTTTTTCGTTGTTACCTGCACCACAAAGTGAATATTTTCTTAATCTCTGGCTTGAATATGATGCAGCACAAACCCCTGAGTCACAATTTGCCAATATTTTAGATCGCGCAATGCCAATGTTAATGAATCTACATAACGAAGGGCAAAGCTGGGTTGAAAATAATATCCGTTTAGAACAAGTGATTGCACGAAATCTATTTATCGAAAAACAGTGGCCAGAATTTTGGCAATACCTCTATCCTCAATTACTAGAGGCACAGAAAAAAGGCTGGTTAAAATAATTTTTTGCTGTTCATTTGATACTGACCAAAAAAATACCGAAGGTAGATTTTGAATTTACCCTCGGTATTTTATTTAGTAATAGCGCTAAATTAACCTTTACTCATAATCACTTATTGGCGCACAAGAACAATGCAAATGACGATCACCATAAACATCATCAAGGCGTTTTACTGCCGGCCAATATTTATTGCGTTTCGTTGCTTCACTTGGGAATACCGCACATTCACGGCTATAGCTATGTGACCATTCTTGCACTAATTCATACTGTGTATGTGGTGCATTCACTAGCGGATTATCATCAATCGGCCATACCCCGTCATCGACTTGTGCAATTTCAGCACGAATCGAGAGTAACGCATCAATAAAGCGGTCAATTTCAACTTTGCTTTCAGATTCGGTTGGCTCAATCATTAATGTCCCCGCAACAGGGAATGACATGGTTGGCGCATGAAAGCCATAATCAATTAGACGCTTCGCCACATCCATTTCACTGATACCATAGTTAGCTTTGAGTGGACGAATATCAATAATACATTCATGGGCAACATAACCTTCCGCCCCAGAATAGAGGATGTCATAGTCATCTTTTAAGCGTTGAGCAATATAGTTAGCATTTAAAATCGCTACTTGGCTCGCTTGTTTAAGCCCTTCTGAGCCCATCATACGGATGTACATCCAGCTAATAGGTAATATTGAGGCACTACCAAATTGTGCTGCTGACACGGCACCTTGGGTCGTAACACCGTCCATTTCCACGACACTATGTCCAGGTACAAATGGCGCTAAATGTGCTTTTACGCCAATAGGTCCCATACCTGGGCCACCACCGCCATGGGGGATACAGAAAGTTTTATGTAAGTTTAAGTGTGATACATCAGAGCCGATAAAGCCTGGCGTCGTGATCCCCACTTGCGCATTCATATTGGCGCCATCAAGATAAACCTGTCCGCCATATTGATGAATGATCTCACAAACTTCACGTATACCCTCTTCATAAACACCGTGAGTTGAAGGATAAGTCACCATCACACAAGAAAGCTCAGCTTGGTGCTTCTCTGCTTTCGCTTTTAAGTCTGCAATGTCGATATTACCATTTTCATCACATCCCACGACAACCACCGTCATACCCGCCATATGGGCTGATGCAGGGTTTGTACCATGGGCTGAGCTTGGAATTAAACAGATATGGCGATTTCCTTCTCCTCGGCTTTGATGGTAACGACGAATAGCTAACAAGCCAGCATACTCCCCTTGCGCCCCTGAGTTAGGTTGCATACACATCGCATCATAACCCGTTATGGCAGCCAACCAATTAGATAGCTGCTCAATCATTATCTGGTAGCCTTGCGCTTGATAAGGTGGGCAGAATGGGTGCATTTCGGTAAATTCAGGCCATGTGATCGGCAGCATTTCAGCCGCAGCATTAAGCTTCATGGTACATGAGCCTAACGGGATCATTGCTTGGTTAAGCGCTAAATCTTTATTTTCTAAACGATGCATATAGCGCATCATTTCAGTTTCACTGTGATAAAGATGGAAGTTTTCATGGGTTAACACCGCATCTTTACGCAACATTGCCGTTGGAATTGAGGTCGATGAAGAAGCTACCAATGCATCTAATGTATCAATGTCATCAGAGAAAGCTTTACCACTGATAATCTCAATCAATCTGACAACATCTTCGCGAGTCGTCACTTCACTTAAAGTGACACCTACTGCGCCAACAATATCGGTTCGTAAATTAATTTCAGCATCTTTAGCACGTTGTAATACACCCGCTTTATCCGCTGTTTCAACGGTTAAAGTATCAAACCATGTCTGATGGCGTAATGTCATGCCATTTTGAATTAAACCCGCGGCTAAAATATCCGTTAAGCGATGAATACGCTGAGCAATATTTTTTAGACCTTCAGGCCCATGATATACCGCATACATGGCAGCAATGTTGGCCAGTAATACCTGTGAAGTACAAATATTCGAGTTAGCTTTTTCACGGCGAATATGCTGTTCACGAGTTTGCATTGCCATACGTAACGCTCTGTTACCTGCAGCATCACGCGAGACACCGATAATACGTCCTGGCATGGCTCGTTTATATTCATCTCGACAGGCAAAGAAAGCAGCATGTGGACCACCATATCCCATTGGCACCCCAAAGCGTTGGGCTGAGCCTAATACAATATCCGCTCCTTGTTGCCCTGGAGCCGTTAATAACACCAATGCCATTAGATCAGCCGCTACACTGGTAATAATTTTTCGTGCTTTTAGTTCACTAATGAGCTGACTATAATCATGAATTTCACCGGTTGTGCCGACTTGCTGTAATAGCACACCAAAGACACCTTCTAGCTCTAACACTTTTTCAGCTTTATCGACAATCACTTCAAAACCAAAGGTGTTAGCTCGGGTTTTTACTACGTCTAGTGTTTGGGGATGAATATCATCAGCGACAAAAAAACGCTCCGCATTTTTTAGTTTACTAACACGTTTTGCCATTGCCATAGCTTCAGCGGCAGCAGTGGCTTCATCTAATAGCGAAGCAGAGGCTAAATCCATGCCAGTATAATCAATGGTTACTTGTTGAAAGTTAAGTAATGATTCAAGACGCCCTTGAGAAACTTCTGGCTGATAAGGAGTATAAGCAGTATACCAACCTGGATTTTCTAGCAAATTACGTAAAATAACAGGAGGCAATACCGAAGGCGCATATCCCATACCGATATAAGAGGTAAAACGTTTATTTTTACGGGCTATCGCTTTTAGTTCTGCTAATGCTTCTTGTTCAGTAGCACCCCCTCCGACATTAGGCGGCGTTGCTAATTGGATATTATCGGGAACAATCTTTTGTGTTAATTCATTTAATGAGGAGATGCCAACAACATCAAGCATCTCTTTAATCTGTTCTGGCGATGAGCCAATATGGCGACGAATAAATTCATCACGATATTCTAATTGAGTTAAAGTTTGTGTCATTGCGGGTAATTCCTGAATTCACAATAAATGGATAAGCTGTTTTTACTGATTTGAAAATAGGCTGATAAATAAAAACGCCCCGACTTTTTAATGACGAGGCGTTTATTTTTACTCTTCGTTTTCAACTAACTCTTGGTAGCCAGCCGCATCAAGGAGATCGTTTAATTCGCTTTCATCTTTTGCTTTTATGCGAAATAACCATCCATCCCCATAAGGATCACTATTAACCAGCTCTGGTGAACCATCCAACTCCTCATTTACTGCAATAATTTCGCCAGATAATGGGGCATAAATATCTGATGCAGCTTTTACTGATTCAGCCACAGCACAATCATCCCCCAGATCAACTTCACTGCCTACATCAGGAAGATCAACAAACACCATATCACCTAACAACTCTTGAGCATGTTCAGTGATGCCGATAGTGTATTCGCCATTGCCTTCAGAACGGATCCACTCATGAGATTGCGCATATTTTAATTCACTAGGTATTTGACTCATTGACCGTACTCTCCATTTAAAATAATAATGCTTTATACCAATGCTTTACCTGAACGAACAAAACCAGGTTTTACCACCTCTACCGGTATTTCACGATTACGCAATAAAACAATTGCGCTATCTTTAATACCTGCGGGTACTCTGGCTAATGCAATACTAAAGCCCAATGTCGGTGAAAATGTGCCACTAGTAATAACGCCTTCTCTTAATTCACCTAAATCATCGGTAAAGTGCACGGCACTACCTGCACGTAACACCCCTTTTTCTCGCATCACCAGACCAACCAGTTTATCTGTGCCTGTTGCGCGTAATTTTTCTAATGCTTCTCTACCAATAAATTGACGATCTTCGGGTAACCAGGCAATCGTCCATCCCATATTAGCCTCAAGAGGATTAATAGTTTCATCCATCTCTTGACCATAAAGATCCATACCCGCTTCTAAACGTAAAGTGTCTCGAGCACCTAACCCCGCGGGCTTAACCCCCACTGCTAATAATTTTTTCCAATAATCAACAGCTTGCTCTTTTGGCATGGCGATTTCATAACCTGCTTCACCGGTATAACCTGTCGTCGCGACGAAGAGATCATCAAGTTGTACGCCATAGAAAGGCTTCATCGCTGCCACTATTTGGCGATGCGATTCACTTAATAAACGCTGTACCTTTTCTTGTGCGTGAGGGCCTTGTACTGCAATTAATGCTAAATCATCACGCACTTGAATATCGACGACATAATCTTTGGCATGCTCAGTGAGCCACGCTAAATCTTTTTCGCGGGTTGCGGAGTTAACCACCAGACGATAGAAAGTCTCATCAAAGTAGTAAACAATCAGATCGTCAATCACACCACCGGACGCATTTAGCATACCAGTATAAAGTGCTTTGCCTTTTTCGGTGAGTTTAGCGACATCATTCGCTAATAGATAACGTAGAAAGTCTTTAACTTGCGGGCCATGTAAATCAACAATCGTCATGTGAGATACATCAAACATACCTGCATCTTGACGCACATTATGGTGTTCATCAATTTGAGAGCCATAATGCAGTGGCATCATCCAACCATGAAAATCAACCATACGAGCACCACAGGCGACGTGCTCATCATATAACGGAGTCTGTTTTGCCATTCTTCCCTCTTTCTATTTTTAGTTTAGATGATCCAGAGAACGCAATTTGTTAAATATAAAATTAAACTTGATTAAAAATCAGCGTGTTAATTACAAGCTTAAGTTTATTTTTAAACATTATTTTAACAAATATGAGCAATTAACGTACAACGCAAACGATACCTTTACTTTGAACTTATCACTAAGAGAAAAAATAAACCATAAGTTAAAATAGGGTATTACCTCTACCAATCATAATGTAGAGAAATAAGTATGCAGAATGAATGATTGTAATTATGCGTATCAGCCCTCATTTTTAGTGAATAATGACTAAAAAAAGGGGAGCAATACAAAGAATAGACTGAAAAAATAGCTATTTTTAGTGTTATTTTTCCAGTCTGTTATAAAGAAAAGTAATGTGAAATGGCTGTTGAATTAGATTTTTTCAGCTGAAACAGGATTTTTATGCTTTAGCCATTCTGGTAAATCAGAAAGTCCCATCGCCTGTTCAAGTAACTTTGGTTTTACTCCTGGTAAACTATCTGCTAACGAAAGACCGATATCACGCACCCACTTTTTAATAGGGTTATTACCTTCAAATAATTCGCGGAACCCTTGCATAGTCGCTAACATGACCGCAGCGGCATGTTTACGGCGGCGCTCAAAACGTCTTAAATAGAGATACTCACCAAAATCTTTACCTTCTGCTTTTAAACGACGGATTTCACCAATTAATTCAGCAACATCCATAAAGCCAAGGTTAACCCCTTGTCCAGCTAAGGGGTGGATGGTATGCGCGGCATCACCTAATAACGCTAACCGTGGAGCGGCAAATTGACGTGCATAGCGACCCGTTAATGGAATTGTCATACGTTCACTGACTAATTCACACTGGCCTAAGCACATATCAAAAGTAACACCTAGCGTACGTTCAAATCGCGTTTTATCTGCACTCTTATAATCTTCAGCCAATGAGCTAGGTAGCGACCACACAATAGAACAAGTATGAGGATCTGCAAGAGGTAAAAAGGCTAAAATTCCCTCACCATGAAACACTTGGCGCGCCACATTATCGTGGGGTTGTTCTGTGCGTATGGTTGCGACTAAAGCGTGATGTTCATAATCCCAAAAAGTCAGTGGAATATCAGCATTTTTACGCAACCAAGAATTCGCACCATCGGCGCCAACAACCAGCCTAGCGGTTAACATTTCACCGTCATTTAAGCTGATAAAGGCTTCATTTTCTCCCCACACAATGCGTTCAATTTGAGCAGGGGAATAACAGGTAATATCACTATGACTGGTGACCTTTTGCCACAGCACTTCACGAATAAGATGATTTTCAATAATAGTGCCAAGATGAGATAACCCTTCTTGTTGCGCTGAAAACGCAATACGTCCAAAACTATCTTGATCCCATACTTCCATACCTTGATAAGGAGCTGTACGTAATGCCGTTAAGTTTTCCCATACCCCCAATTTCTTGAGTAATAACTCACTGGCAGTATTAATCGCAGATACCCGTAATGCAAAATCATCTTGCGGATGGAAATGCGTGGTTACTGGGTGATTTTCTATTATCGCTATACGTAATCCACAGCCATGTAATCCGCAGGCTAATGCAAGCCCGACCATTCCACCACCAGCAATAACAACATCAAATGATTTCATAATAAAAGTATCCTAAAAAGCAATTATGCTCAGTTTGTCCAACCTAATGTTTGGTGTGCTAATTTGTTACGAAGTGCAGGCACTAATTCCATCGTCATTAAGCCTAGATTACGGGAGATAATTAACGGCATACAACGATTCGCAAACACTTTCACTAAGCCATCAGTGATCGTAATAGTACTTTCTCTATCCTGTTCGCGAAGCTGTTGATATTGTGATAATACGCGATAACTGCCGATATCAAGACCTGATTGTATGGCCGAGGTTAATGTATTGGCTAATGTCATTACATCGCGTAAACCAAGATTAAAACCTTGCCCTGCAATAGGATGCAAGGTTTGAGATGCATTACCTATCAATGCTAAACGATGGCTGATCATTTGCTGTGCTTTTTGCAGAACTAATGGATAGCAATGACGTTGCCCTACTTGTTCAATCTTACCCAAACGCCAGCCAAAATCCCGTTGTAACTGTGCAATGGTTGTTTGCTCATCCCATTGTGAAACTTGTTCTAATTTTTCAATAGGATGGCACCACACCAATGAACTACGCCCTTCGCTCATGGGTAACATTGCTAATGGACCAAATTGTGTAAATCGCTCAAATGCACAACCTTTGGGATCAATCTCTGTTTTTACATTGGCGATCACCGCAACTTGATGATAAGGCGTTTTCTGCCATTGAATATGACATTGATGACCAATGGGTGAATGTGTACCATCTGCGGCAACCAGTAAATCACCGCTAAGTTGCGTACCATCATCAAGTGTCACTTCAACGTTATCGAGATGGCGCTGAACATGCTCCACTTTAGCGGGACAATATAGCGTAATATTGGGTTGTTTTTTCAACTGTGCAAACAGTTGACGCCCCGCATCATGTAATTCAATAACATAACCGAGTGCGTCAATATCGTAGTCCTGTGCATTTATGTTCACAAAACCGCAATGGCCTCTATCAGAAACATGAACGTGATTAATAGGTGTCACAAAGGGTTTTAAGACCGACCATAATCCGATTTGTGCTAATCGCTTTGCTGTGCCATGCGCTAAAGCGATCGCTCTGGCATCGAATCCGGGATGCCCATTATCTGGCTCTCGCGCTTCAATAAGCGAAATGGAAATATTACCCTTATTTAATGCAGAAAGTGCTAGTGCTAACGTTGCACCCGCCATTCCACCACCCACAATAATCACATTCATGCTGATTTTAGCCTTAAATTTTTCCTGCCATCAGAGCTTCAATTTCATCAGGATCTTTAACAACCATAGCCGTTAAATTTTCATTACCTGTTTCAGTAATAACAATGTCATCTTCAATGCGAATACCAATACCACGATACTCTTGTGGTACATCTGCATCTGGCGCAATGTAAAGTCCTGGTTCAATAGTCAACACCATACCCGGCTCTAAGATACGATCACGATCGGTGCCATAGTGTCCAACATCATGAACATCAAGACCTAACCAGTGACTTAAGCTATGCATAAAGAAGCGCTGATAGGCTTTTGTCTCAATGAGGTGTTCGATATCACCGTGCATAATGCCGAGCTTAACTAAGCCCTCCACCATGATATACACGACATGTTTAGTGACTTCTTTGATGCTTGTACCCGGTTTATACAATTCGAGGGATACATTGAGTGATTTTAAAACAATTTCGTAAATTTCACGTTGTTGACGGCTAAATTTACCATTAACAGGGAAAGTTCGCGTAATATCACCCGCATAACCTTCATATTCACAGCCTGCATCAATAAGGACTAAATCCCCATCACGCATTTTAGTTTCATTTTCAGTATAATGTAAGATACAACCGTTCTCACCACTACCGACAATACTGTTATAGGAAGGGAAACGCGCACCATGAGAGATAAACTCATGTTCAATTTCCCCTTGTAATTGATACTCATACATACCTGGCTGACATTTTTGCATTGCGCGAGTATGGGCTAACGCAGAAATTTTTCCGGCTTTGCGCAGTAATTCAATTTCAGCATCAGATTTAAATAACCGCAGTTCGTGCACTATTGGGCGCCAATCAATAAGCGTTTGTGGCGCTTTTAAATTACGGCGAGAGCCTTTTCTTAAGGTATCCAGAGCATTAAAGACGATTTCATCGGCAAACGCATATTCACCTTGGGCATGATAAACAATATCCAATCCATTGAGTAATTGATAAAGTTGCTCACCTACATCTTCGTAAGGTAGCGCTTTATCAACACCTAATTTTTCAGGGGCAGCTTCTTGCCCAAGACGACGACCAAACCAGATTTCCGCGGTTAAATCTCTAACCCGATTAAACAGTACGCTATGATTATGTGTTTCATCACTTTTAATCAACACAAGGATAGCTTCTGGCTCACTAAATCCGGTGAGATACAAGAAGTCACTATGTTGGCGATAGGGATATTCACTATCAGCATTGCGTTGTGCTTCTGGCGCAGCAAAAAAGATAGCTGCACTTGCTGGTTTCATCTGAGCTAATAATGCCTGACGACGGGATAAAAATTCTTGCTTATTCATACCCACTCCTATCCTTTATTGATCTTTTGGTTATCTAATTAATAAGGCAATTATTAATGTAATGTCCGTTGTTCATCTTGTTTATCATTTTCTGTTGTTGTCTCTTTTGAGGCGACAAAAGTGATATAGCACAGCTGAACAGAGACTTTGACATATTCTGTAACTTCTTCGAGTGCATCTTCAAGCTCTTGTTGATTTTCATCTTCTTCATAGCCTAATGCACCAATATTACGCAAATCAGTGATAACTTCCGTCAACTCTTTATGCTCAGATAACTTAGGTTGTGCAACACCTAATCCTAATAGAAAATGATTAACCCACCCTGCAAGGGCATCAGCTCGAGGAAAAACAGATTCTGCATCGTCAGGTAACAGCATAGAAAAATTAAATACGCTGTCATCAAGTTGCTCATGAGTGACGTGATAAAGTGATTCAAGGGGTTCTGATAACGATTTAGGGAACGCTAAGCCCTCATTAGTCAGTTCATGTAACAAAGTTTTCCAACTATTGTCATGTACTGCTCCACAAATAAACCCAGTAATTAGGCCATGCATCTCTGCGGCAGTTAAAGGCACGGCATGTTGTTGTAATAATGAATCAATTGCTGAGTAATCTGGTAATGTGTTTTGTATTGACATAAGAATAAACGTCGCATTTAGGGGAATAGTTCAAGATATGCTACCATCAATAGAACGCACTGTACCAGTTAAGCTATGTTAAACATTGGAATTTTTGCAGTAATAGCGTTTAATACTGCCTTATAACCGTATACACTACTAAACACGTAGCACAGATTTTATGTCAGGAAGGAATCATGTCCGCACAACCCGTTGATCTTCAAATTTTTGGGCGCTCATTACGTGTCAATTGCCCACCAGAACAAAAAGATGCTTTACTGGCTTCTGCTGCTGAACTTGAACAACGATTACAAGATCTCAAAGAACGCAGTGGTGTTTCCAATACTGAGCACTTAATTTTTATCGTGGCATTAAATATGAGTCATGAGTTGGCAGAAGAAAAGTTAAAAACGAGAGACTATGCCTACAATATGGAAGAGAAAATAAAAATGCTACAACAATCTATTGAACAAGCTTTACACGATCAAGGCAAGCACCATGATCGCACTTTTTCAACATCAAAGTAGATTTGTTCAGAAAGCATGCGCACACCACGAAATTAACAGATAATAGGTTGCTTTCTACAATTAAAATAATACAATAGTTCATAGATAAGGTGCTTAACAGCACCCACCTAATTTCTCTGAGATGTTCGTCAGTGGGTAAGTCCCCTGAGCCGATATTTCAAAAAAAATAGAATGTGGTGATCTATTACTTGTGAGCATACCTGATTCGTTCAGGCAGCCTAATGGTGATAGCACTATGTTCACCTTGAACCACGGGTTCAAGGGTTACAGCCTACAACGGCATCTTGGAGACCCCAATTCAAGTTCTAAACACTGAGTACTGATTAAGTATTTAATGTTTAGAGCTTTTTTATTTCTTTTGTCTCTATCTTTCTTGGCTTTTCTCTTTTTTACCTCTAAAGTGTAATAAATTCATAGAAGTGATATATTTTTATTCACACTAATTCCTTGCTGATGGATTAATCATGACACAACCCCCTGTTTTCCAGCAAAGAGAGCAAATACGTAAAGCTATCCGCCAAAAACGCCGTCAACTGACTGTGGCACAGCAACAAGATGCTGCACATAAACTCTCTGAACGGGTACTCCATCATCCCAAAGTCAAGCAAGCTAAAACAGTTGCCTTATTTCTCTCTTTTGACGGCGAGATTGATACCGCTCCTCTAATCACTCATTTATGGGATTTAAATAAACAGGTTTGTCTGCCTGTATTACACCCTTTTCATCGCCATCATTTACTTTTTTTACGTTACGCTCCCACCACGCAGTTAGTGAAAAATCGTTTTAATATTTTTGAACCGCCACTCAATGTGAATAATATTATTCCAATATCTGATATTGATATTATCTTTACGCCACTGGTTGCCTTCGATGAAAACGGTCAGCGACTCGGTATGGGCGGAGGTTTTTATGATAGAACATTAGAAAATTGGCAACAGCAGTCATTTTATCCTATGGGACTTGCTCATACATGCCAACAAGTTCATTCGTTACCGAGCGCAGATTGGGATATACCGTTACCTGAAATTATTACACCTGATAAAGTATGGTGTTTTGATGAACGACTGATACAGAGAAATTAAGACGAGCTTTTAACGCTATCTTTGTTTTTTTATATTATTATCTTATTTTATAAGATTAAATCTCTATTTTTAACCACATTGTATTTAATATGAAAAATAGAGAAAGTACGAAATTTATAAAAAGCATTAATATCATTCTTAATCTTTCAGGAAAACAATTAAATAATACAAAACCAAACATTAATAAATACGATGATACTATCGCATCATTAGAAAAAAAACATGCTTTTAAACTAAAGAAAAAAAATATTCATTATATTTTTAAAAAACAATTACACACCCCAATAATTTTTTTAGATCGTTCTAAAAATATATTTATTCTTTTAAAATATAACAATAATGAATTTCTAATTTATAATCTACAAACTGACAATATGGAGACATGGAATAAAGAGAGATTAATAAATAACAGTATAAATCACTATTACTATCTGGACTTTGCAGAAAAGCATTTTTTTGATATCACTTGGTTTGTCCCAACCTTTATGAAATATCGTATATTATTTCAAAGTGTATTATTTTACTCGTTAATTCTTCAACTGCTAGCACTTGCCTCCCCGATTATTACGCAAATAATTATGGATAAGGTAATTATCCATCAAGCCCTATCCACGCTTGATGTGTTAATAATAGGTCTTATTTTTGTCGCCGTTTCAGAATCTGTATTAAAGGGGATAAGAGAGTATATTTATCATCATACAGCAAATAAAATTGATATGTTGCTAAGTTTGAAGTTAACTAATCATTTATTCAAACTTCCTATCAGTTATTTTAAATCTCGCCAAACAGGTATTATTGTCACACGAGTAAAAGAGCTTGATATTATTAGAGAGTTTATAACAAAAACCTTATTAATGTTATTAGTTGATTTCTCATTTATCTTTATTTTCCTATTTGTTATGGCTTATTTGTCATTAAAGTTAACATTAATCTTTCTTGCCACCATCCCACTCTATTTTATCTTAGCTAAATTAATTGCCCCTAAAATAGAAAAAACCGTACAACAGCTTTATCAATATTCAGCAACAAATAGTGCTTTTTTAACAGAAACCCTAGGAGGTATAGAAACAATAAAAAGCCTTTCATTAGAACCACGTTTTACACAACAGTGGCATACGCAAATCCATCAACTGACTAATGAAAATTTAAAATTACAAAATATTGATAACTTATCGCAATACATTGTTTCATTTTTACAAAAAATAACGACAGCGATACTTTTATGTCTAGGTGCTTTTGAAGTCATTTCACTTGCAATGACAATAGGTCAACTCATTGCTTTTAATATGCTATTAAACCACTGTCTACAACCTTTAAGTTCTGCAATAGAAGTTTGGGGAAAGTATATCCGAGCCAAAACGGCTATTTATAATTTACAAGACATTCTTAATCTCCCAATAGAGCAAGAAAAAGCCAATAAGAAAATGACCTTACAAGGTGAAGTGAGTTTTGAGAATGTCAGTTTTAGTTATCAACATGATGCCCCCCCTGTTGTAAAACAAATTTCATTTAGAATAAATAAATATGAAACTATTGGTATCGTCGGGACGTCTGGATCAGGGAAAAGTACATTAGCACGCATCATCGCAGGGCTTTATATCCCACAATTAGGTCAGGTTAAGCTTGATGGCATTCCGGTTTGTGAAATTCCCCCCGCAGTATTACGTCAACAAATAGGGTTTGTCTTACAAGAGAATTTTTTATTTCATTTAACCGTGCTCGACAATATCCGTTTAACGCAACCATCAGCCTCGTTAGATGAGGTTATTCATGTCGCTAAATTAGCAGGTGCTCATGAGTTTATTTTAAAACTTCCTTTAGGGTATGACACACTCATTGCTGAAAATGGCAAATCTTTATCTGGGGGACAATGCCAACGTATTGCGATTGCCAGAGCCTTACTCTCATCCCCTAAAATTTTAATTTTTGATGAAGCTACCAGCGCATTGGATGGTGAGTCTCAAGCCATCATCGAAAAAAATCTTCCCCTTATTACCCAAGATAAGACCGTCATTATGATTGCTCATCGCCTTTCCACAATAAAAAACTGTGACCGCATTATTGTATTAGAAAAAGGCCAGATAATTGAAGAAGGCAAACATAATGAATTAATTAGAAAAGATGGCGCTTATAAGAAACTTTGGCAACATCAACAAGGATAACAATGATGAAATCAAAAATAAAACAAATGATTGCTCACTACTTTAAAACTAAAAAAGAGCCTAAAAACTATGATTTTTACCCTAATCATATCGCCGTACTTGAGAAACCGCCGACACCTTATAGTCGTATTATTGCAATAATAATTTCATTAAGTGTGATTATATTTTTACTCTGGGCATATATAGGTAAATTAGATGTGCTTTCTCCAGCAATAGGGAAATTAGTGGTTTCAGGTTATTCGCAACAAATTCAAATTTATGAACATAGTCGCTTAAGCGCCATTCATGTAAAAAATGGCCAACAAGTTACCAAAGGAGAAGCGTTATTAACACTTGATATTTTAGGTGTTGATGAAGAGATTAATAATCTAAAAAATAAGATAGAAAATCTATTATTACTAAAAATTCGTTATCAAGCATTAGGTCAAAATACCCGACCTGATACAATTGATGATTTTAATTTACTAGATAAAGAAAAAAAAGAAGCGGTTCTATTAAGTTATCAAAAAGAAAAGGATGAATTTGATGCTAGTATTAATCATATTAATTCTGAAATAGAAACCAACAATAAAAATAAGCTTCTTACTCACCAAGAAATCAATTCATTAAATGAATTAAAAAACAATATTGAAAAACGTTTTAATATAAAGAAAAAACTCTATGATAAAAAAATCATTAATACCATGGAGTTTTTAGAAAATAAAAAGGAGTTATTAGAAATCAATCAAATCATTAAAAGAAAATCATCAGAACTGGTTATTTTATCCAGTCAAGAGCAACAATATATAAAAAATCGCGATAGATTAGAAAAACAAAAACACCTAGAGTGGCATGATAAATTTAAACAATATGAAAGCGAAGTTTTTATTTATCAACAAAATCTTTTTCATGCTCAGAAACGTCAACAATTAAAAATTGTTCGTTCTCCTGTTACAGGTACAGTACAACAACTCGCTGTTCATACCCTAGGAGCCGTATTGCAACCTTCACAAGCGGTGATGGTGATAGTGCCCAATACTCAGCATAATGTTGCTGAGGTGAATATTCTCAATAAAGATATTGGTTTTATCTATCCGGGTCAAAAAGCGGTGATTAAAATTGATGCTTTTCCTTATACCCGTTATGGCACCATTGAAGGCACCATTGTCAATATAGCAAAAGATTCCATACAACATGAACAATTAGGCTTAGTTTATCCCGTCCTAATTGAACTTGATAAGCAAGTGATGGGTGAAGATGAAGCACAATATAAACTGGCTACAGGTATGTCTTTAGTTGCCGATATAAAAATTGAAAAACGTCGAGTGATTGATTATTTACTCAGTCCAATAGAAGTTTATCAACATGAAGCATTAAGAGAAAAATAATAGCGAGATATCTATGAACTATATAACTAAAAATACGCCATCTCTTCATCCTTCAATTATTGATGGGCTTATTTATTTTTCAAAAAAGAATAAAGGAACATTAAAAAAAGAGCAGCTTATTCATTTTTTAGGTAATGACGAAAACCTCTCTGAATTAAATATCATAGAAGCCGCTCAACAACTTAATTTAAAATGTGAATTTTCATTTTTTAATAGTAAAAGTGAGTATAAAGATAAAATAATTATTGATACACTTATCGAAATTAATGGTTATTGGTATATTCTAAAAAATAGAATAAGTGATAAATTAATTATTATTGACCCAAGCACTAACACAGAGAGTCATTATCATATTGATAAAAAAATCACTTATACCACACTGCTAATTATTAATAAGATATTTACCCCTAAACAGAGCAAGTTTAGCTTAATGTGGTGCATTCCATCGCTATTAAAACAAAAAAAATCATTATATTTAATTTTTATTTTATCTTGTTTTATTCAATTATTTGCTTTAGTTAATCCAATTATTTTTGAAAAAATCATTGATAAAGTATTAACGGGGAGAAGCCTCTCTAATTTGCAAGTTTTAGGGGTACTCCTCGTGCTAATTGCCATTATAGAGCCTATCTATCTTTTATTACGAGATAAACTTTATGCTTTTGTTTCTTGTACCCTAGGTGCCGAATTCTCAGGGAAAATTTATCAACACCTTATTCGGCTACCCAGTCAGTTTTTTAATCAACGTCAATCTGGACAAATTATTGCTCGTATTCAAGAGCTTGCTCATATTCGCCAGTTTATTACTGGCTCTGCGTTGATGATGGTATTGGATTTTATTTTTATTATCGTATTTCTTTCAGTAATGTTTGCTTATTCCGTATTATTAACTTGGATAACCATAGCAGCATTAGTCGTTTACTTTTTATTTTGGCTGATACTTGGCCCCATGATCCGTTATTGGGTTGAACAAGAGTATCAAGCAAATGCTGATAATACGAGCTTATTAACAGAAGCTATTAATGGTATAGAAACTATTAAAATAACAGCAACAGAACATCAATTTATTGAAAAATGGCAATATAAACTCACTAATTATATCCTTAAGCGTTTTTCAGCGGCCAAAAAAGCGTTACTTGCTCAGCAATTAATTGGGGCTATTCATAAAATTACTATGGCAATTATCTTGTGGCATGGTGTTAATCTGATTATGAAAGCGCAATTAAGTGTGGGCGAATTAGTGGCTTTTAATATGTTTGCCGCCCATATTACACAACCTATTTTACGTTTAGCCCAACTTTGGCAAGATGTTCAACAAACAGGCATCTCCATACGTCGTATTGGCGAGATTGTTAATACTCCCACAGAGCATCAGCATCAAGGACTTGCTACTGTACCTAACATTGCAGGAAGTATAGTATTTTCTCATGTACGCTTTCGTTATACAGCCAATACTCCAGATGTGATTGAGCAACTCTCTTTTTCGATCCCCGCGGGCAAGTTTATTGGTATTACAGGACCCTCTGGTTCAGGAAAAAGTACTATCACACGTTTAATTCAACGTTTTTATACTCCTCAACAAGGCCAGATTTATATTGATGGTATGGATCTCGCCATTGCCAATCCCCTTACTTTACGCCAATCAATTAGTGTTGTTTTACAAGATAATTTTTTATTTAGTGGCACTATTATGGAAAATATTCGGTTATCAAAACCCGATAGTAGTGAAGAAGATATTATTGAAGCGAGTAAATTAGCCGGCGCTTTTCATTTTATTACTCAACTCCCTGAAGGATTTAATACACAAGTAAGTGAAAGAGGTAGTAATTTGTCAGGAGGGCAGCGTCAGCGTATTGCGCTAGCAAGAGCACTTTTACCTGATCCACGAATTCTTATTTTAGATGAGGCAACATCGGCGTTAGATTATGCCTCAGAAGCGGAAATTTTAGCCAATCTTCCGGCTATTTGTAAAAATAGAACGGTAATTTGTATTGCTCACCGACTTAATGCTATTTCTATTTCAGATTATATTTATGTTATTGATAAAGGTCGCATATTAGAAGAAGGTACACATAGGGATTTATTAAATAAGAAAACACTTTATCAGCAATTGTGGCAACAACAGACACAGCAATAAACCGTGATAAGTAATGAACCATAAAAATAAAGGCTCTAATTATTGAGCCTTTATACTTAATATAAAAATATGCGATATTAGTACAACATACGAGCACGAATGGTACCCGGTAGTCCTTTTAGTTTCTGCAATACTAACTCAGCTTGTGCTTTCGTTTGTGTAGTAACGTCAATCACTACATAACCCACATTACCAGCTGTACGTAGATATTGTGCAGCAACGTTAATATTTTCTTCTGTAAATACGTTATTGATACTATTCATAATACCCGGACGGTTTTCATGAATATGCAGTAAACGGTTTACATCATCACCATGACTAGGCAATGATACTTCCGGGAAATTAACCGCAGATAATGTAGAACCATTATCAGAATATTTAGCTAACTTACCAGCAACTTCATAACCAATATTTTCTTGGGCTTCTTGGGTTGAACCACCAATATGTGGCGTTAAGATCACATTATCAAATTTAATTAACTCTGATACAAAAGGATCGTTCGGATCGTTATTTGCCCCCGGCTCCGTAGGGAAAACGTCCACCGCTGCACCTGATAAATGTTTACTCTCTAGCGCTTGTGCTAATGCCGGAATATCAACCACAGTTCCACGAGAGGCATTAATAAGAATAGCGCCTGGTTTCATTCGTAATAGCTCTTCGTGACCAATCATATTTTTTGTTGATGGCGTTTCTGGCACGTGTAAGCTAACAATGTCACACATATTCAGCAGTTCGGATAAGTGGCGAACTTGGGTTGCATTTCCCAAAGGAAGTTTGTTTTCAATATCATAAAAATAGACATCTAAACCAACACTTTCCGCCAATATCCCTAACTGGGTGCCTATATGACCATAGCCAATAATCCCCAGTTTTTTACCTCGCGCTTCAAAACAGCCTTTAGCTTGTTTATCCCAAATACCACGATGCGCTTTAGCATTAGCTTCTGGAATACGACGCAGTAATAACAGTAATTCCCCTAACACCATTTCAGCCACGGAACGAGTGTTTGAAAAAGGTGCATTAAAAACAGGGATCCCACGACGGGCAGCCGCATCTAAGTCAACTTGGTTAGTACCAATGCAGAAGCAGCCTACAGCAACTAATTTTTCAGCGGCTGCAAAAATTTCTTCTGTTAAGTGAGTGCGGGAACGGATCCCCACAAAGCGTGCATCACGGATAGCTTGTTTTAATTCTTCTCCCGATAATGCACCTTTATGATATTCGATGTTGGTATAACCTGCTGCTCTTAAATTCTCTACCGCACTTTGGTGTACACCTTCCAATAGTAGGAACTTTATCTTTTCTTTTTCCAAAGATACCTTGACCATTTACCCTGCCCTATTTGTGTTACATGAATAAAAACGAAATCCTGTTTCACCAACATAACAAAAATAGATTTTGAGGCAATACAACCGATTGCACTGTTGACAGAATAAGCGATAGATAAAGTGATTTTCTACCGAGCAAAATGATTTTGACAATAAAAATGGCAGCATTTTAAAGAGAGATATCTCTATCGTGTGATATATATCACTGAATTTATGGTTTTCAAAATAATTTGCAAAAAGTCATCATTCTGATTATCTAAGGGGAAAGATAAAAGAGAGTGGGAAAACAATATAGTTCTCCCACTCTCTTTAGAAAATACTGTTATTATCTCTGACTAGAGATGCAGTTTAATCGTACTATTTAATGGTTTTAACACCTTCAGAAGTCCCCATTAATACAATGTCTGCTCCGCGATTAGCGAAAAGCCCGACAGTGACCACCCCTGCAATACTATTAATTTTATTTTCTAGCTCGATAGGATTCAGAATAGTGAGATTATAAACGTCTAAGATCACGTTACCATTATCCGTCACGACGTTTTCACGATATTCAGGTAACCCACCTAATTTAACCAGCTCGCGAGCAACATAAGAGCGAGCCATTGGGATAACTTCAACAGGCAGAGGGAATTTACCCAAAACATCCACTTGCTTTGATTCATCGACAATACACACAAAGGTTTTTGCCACCGCTGCAATAATTTTTTCACGGGTTAATGCCGCACCACCACCTTTGATCATCTGCATTTGATGGTTAATTTCATCAGCACCGTCTACGTAGATATCGAGCGAATCAACTTCATTACAGTCAAAAACGGGAATGCCGTAGCTTTTTAGTTTTGCCGTTGAAGCCTCTGAGCTAGAAACTGCCCCTTCAATTTGACCTTTCATTGTTGCAAGAGCATCAATAAAATGAGAAGCCGTAGAGCCTGTTCCAACGCCCACGATAGTACCCGGTTTTACATATTCAAGGGCGGCCCAACCTACTGCTTTTTTTAATTCATCTTGAGTCATTTACAAAACCTTATTTTTCACATTTATCGAATAAGAATAGCATAGTGCCCATAAAATCCGCACAAGGTGTATCAAAATTTGAGACACAACATTTTAACTCATAAAAACTAAAAATATGGCATAGTACACAGTAGAACATAAAATCAAAGAGAATCTGTCAATGAAACGTCCTGATTATCGGGCCCTGCAAGCCCTTGATGCCGTTATTCGAGAGCGTGGTTTTGAACGAGCCGCACAAAAACTATGTATTACGCAATCTGCCGTTTCACAAAGAATAAAACAACTTGAGAATCTATTTGGACAACCTTTATTAGTACGTACGGTTCCCCCCCAACCCACAGAGCAGGGGCAAAAGCTACTCGCATTACTGCATCAGGTCGAAATGTTAGAAGAGCAGTGGTTAGGTGATGAAAATAGTGGTTCGACGCCCCTTTTACTCTCTTTAGCTGTCAACGCGGATAGTTTAGCTACTTGGTTATTGCCTGCTTTGCACCCGGTATTAACACAACTTCCTATCCGGCTTAATATTCAAGTAGAAGATGAAACTCGTACCCAAGAGCGATTAAGACGTGGTGAAGTGGTTGGCGCTATCAGTATTCAGCCTCAAGCATTGCCTAGCTGTCTAGTCGACCAATTAGGCGCATTAGACTATCTTTTTGTGGCATCCCCTGATTTTGCCCAACGCTATTTTGCTAATGGGGTCACTAAATCATCTCTGTTAAAAGCCCCCGCTGTCGCATTTGACCATCTTGATGATATGCATCAGGCCTTCTTACAGCAAAACTTCGGCTTATCTCCCGGTAGTGTGCCTTGCCATATTGTTAATTCTTCCGAAGCTTTTGTTCAGTTAGCTAAACAAGGCTCAACATGTTGTATGATCCCTCATCTACAAATTGCCGATGAGCTAAAAAGTGGTGAATTGATTGATTTAACGCCAGGATTATGCCAACGCCGCATGTTGTATTGGCACCGTTTTGCCCCAGAAAGCAGAACGATGAGAAAGGTAACGGATGCGTTACTTGATTATGGTCGTAAAGTGCTTAAGCAAGATGAAGAATAAAAAGTAACGTTGATGATGTTGTTTCTTGATCAATATTATCGCTATTCTTAGAAAGGGATTTAACGATAAGTAAGGAAAATGGTGAATTGATTTTCCTTACTTTAGTCTGTTATCTATATTCACTCAGACAGTGACTGGCAGTTGGCTCTAAACTGCATCTTAACGGTATAACTCATACAAAAAATATATCACCACAGCTTTATTAATCAGACCATTTTTGCAAAAGACTGGCCACTGAGGAAAGTAAGCTGAAAACTTCATCATCAGAGGGAAGATCACTGTCATAAACCAATTCAGAAAATTCGCCGTGAAAAATCCCCCTGATACTTTCCCATATTTCACTAGACTTGGAGAAAAGCACACTCTTATGTAGAGGTTGGTCAAGCCATTGTCCTGCTTCTCTGAACTGATCTCTGTCAGCCTGAATAACAATGTCCATCATTTTCCAAAGACTATCAGAATCAAAAAATTGGCTATAATGCTTATTACGCTTGATCATGCAAAGATCATAAATATGACGGATTTTATCAGCTAGAGCCTGTTTTGGATCTGCTTCGCTCGACGCTCTAACTAATCCTAATATTTTTTCTGCTACTGTTCGTTTGATGTCAAGAACGTTGACTTCAAATTTTTCTAGTCCATAGCGTGTTATGATTTCATTTCCACCCTCAATCTGTGCTTTCTTGATGAATTCAGCAATCAATGATTCAGTAGGCATAAATGAAAAAGGTTCTGGTGAAGTAAAACTATTTGTTTCCAGCAAAATAACATCAGAAGCGTGACCAAATTCTCCGCTAACAATTCGCGGGAATTTATAATAGACTTTTCGGAATTGGCTTCCTTTAGATTCATCAGGTTTTTGAATATATGTCAATCCAGCAGAAATTGTTTCCTCTGCTGCTTTCATGCACTTTTTAATCTGATTACTGCTCAGTCCTCGGTTATTAAACATAGCAAGATCAACATCTTCTGAAAATCTTTTGATTAGACCAAAGACCTTGGATAGCGCCGTGCCACCTTTGAAAATAAAATCGTTCCTGAATTCAGACAGACTTAATTGGAAAAGAACGTGTGTAACCCAATAATCCTTCTCAACATAAACTTCAGGGATCTTAAAATACTCTGCTGTCCGGTTAATCAATTCCAGAAATACATCTGGATTGCTGTGAAGATTCATTCAATATTCCATTCTTCTGCATTATCCCAATAACTATCCAACCCTATCCGATAATGAGTAGTAGGGTTTAGCTGTTTTTTAAGCTCCAAAGCGAGATTTATATTAATATTCTCTATCAATAATCCTAACAAAGCCCTCGTTACAGGCGAATAAAAACTAGCCAAATTAATAAGCTCATAAAGGCCATCTTTTTTGATATTTTTTAGTTTTTTTGCTATGACTTTCATTACTCCAGATGGGTTACTATCTGGTATTTTCTTAATATTGGAAAGAACATCAAGGATCTCAAGATACTCCCTGTTAGATTCGGAAACAGGCACTTTAGCTTTCACTAATTTTACCTCGACGGTACCAAAATCCTTACGCTGTGGTGATTTGTCACTAGCAATGGTAATTGTTTTCGGGATCTGGGTAGTCAGCCCCAGTCGATTATAAAGCCCCATTCCCGTAATATAACCTTTTCGCTTTCCATTCTGATACATGAATGTTTTTAACTTCTCGGCATCACTCAATTGCATTTCACCAAATATCCCTTTTTTCGGACGGTAAAATTGCCCTTTAGCAAACCTTTTAATGTCACCATTCTTCACTAGGCGACTGACAGCTTTTACTGTTGTTTCAGGATTTGAAAGATATGGTGTTAAATCTCTATAGGTGAAAATTTTACCAAATTCAAACCGGTTTATTTCCTTCTCAACTAAAGGTTTAATCTTCATATTTTTGGCCTCCCGTTAAGTATTCTACATCTACTTAGCAAATGGTAAAGTTTTTCTGCAGAAAAACATGACATTTTTAGATAAGAATATAACACTGACAAATGATTACAGTGAATTAGAATATTTCTTTTTTCAATAAACCTGTTACTAGTAGACTACAACGCTGATATAGATGTATCAGCTCACTGCTGAGCCAATACATCTTATCCTTTGATGGTAAAGATTATTTAGCTGTTTTTAATTCAAATACCACGTCAACGTAATCTTTAAACTCAATGCTTTGTTGTTGATAGGTCTCTTTGACTGCTTCCGGTGACGGGGCACTTAATGCCATAGCATCCATTTTCATGCGTGCTATTGGATAAGGTGTTGCTTCTGGTGCGCGATAACTTACGCTATAAACAGCCCCTAAATCAGCACCAAACCCTTTTGCCACTGAACTTGCCTGTTGTATGGCATTTTTAATTGCCACTTCTCGTGCTTTAGCTTTGTACTGTTCTGGATCATTAACGCCAAACTCAACGTTATTAATTTCATTTAGCCCTGCTGCTAATGCCCCATCCAGTAAGGTATTAAGCTGATCAAGTTTTTTGATTTTTACATCTACGGTTCGTGTTGCTGTATAGCCATTAATCACCGAACGTTCTGCTTTTTTATCATACTCATAATTAGGCTGTGTACGAATGTTGGCAGCATCAATATCTTCTTTCGTCACACCGTTTTCTTTTAAAAAGGCAAAATATTTTGCAACACGCTCATCCACTTGTTTTTTAGCTTGAGCTGCATCTTTTGCTTTTTCACTAACCTGAATATTAAGTGTCGCCATATCAGGAGTCGCTTTAATTGTTGCATTACCTGATGTAGTTATATGGGGTCCTTCAGGTACCGCCCCGGCTAAAGCGATTGAGGGTGCTCCAAGGGCTAACATGGATGCTAATACCATTGCTTTTACTTTCACAAAAACCTCCTGACAAAAATCATGTATGGGTATTGTCACTAAATTACGGTTATAACAACATTAGCATATCTGTTGTAAAGTTCTTTCAGATTAAAAGAGGTTTTTCCATCCCTGAGCGGCCAATTGCAGAGCAATAAACCACATCACACACCCCACAAACAAGTTGATGATACGTTGAGCGGTCACTTGGCTTAAAATAGGTGAAAACCAAGCCGCTAGTAGTGATAAAGCAAAAAACCAACTTATCGATGCGAATACCGCGCCAAAAGTAAACCAAGGACGTAATTCTGCTGATAATTGCCCTCCGATACTGCCAAGCACTACAAAGGTATCAAGATAAACATGCGGATTTAGCCAAGTGACGGCAACTAAAGTTACAATCACCCGCCAACGACTTTTCACTTGATTTTTATGTTGTGATAATTCAATCTCTTTTGTAAAAGCGGTTTTAAACGCATTCCAGCCATACCACAATAAAAAAGCCACACCGCCCCAAGTGATCAGTAATAAAAGATATTCTGATTGGCTCAGTAATGCACTTCCACCAAAGACTCCCCCGCTAATTAATATCACATCACTTAAAGCGCATAAAAATGCACTCATTAAATGGTATTGTTTTTTACTACCTTGTTGCAAAACAAAGGCATTTTGCGCACCAATGGGCAATATCATTGTTGCACTTAATAAAAACCCCTGAAAAAATGTTGTTAACATGCAAAATATCCTAATAATTATTCATTAAGTTAAGAAAAATAATAAAAGGATTTTGTTATTAGAGGAAATGAATCATTCTTATTGATAATAAGAAAAACTAATAGCGGTAAAAATAAAAGAGCCACGCTTAATCGGTGGCTCTTGAGATGTGTTTTATAACAATAGTGCTTATTCTGCTTTCATCACGGTATTTTGTGCTTGATGCATATAGACATCCATTTGTGGGAATGGAATACCAATATTATTTGCATCTAGCGCGCGTTTAAAGTTTTCCATAAGATCCCAATAAACTGGCCATGCATCATCATTGGTGGTCCAAACACGTACCACAAAGTTTAATGAAGAAGGCGCCATTTCATGTAAACGTATTGTCACGCCTTGGTTATGTTGAATACGTTTATCTTGCGCAACAACATCACCGAGCACTTTTTTGACTTTATCAATATCAGCATCATAAGCAACGCCGACAATAATTTGTGTACGACGATTTGGCTCACGGCTAAGGTTAATAACCTCACTACTGATAATTTTGCTATTTGGAATAACAATGATCCGGTCATCCGCTGAACGTAATGTGGTCGAGAATATTTGTACATCTCGCACCGTACCTTCGACAGCACCAATCATCACGTATTCACCAGCACGAATTGGACGGAAGATAACAATTAAAACACCCGCTGCAAAGTTAGAGAGTGAGCCTTGTAATGCTAAACCAACCGCTAAACCTGCCGCACCAAGTACTGCGATAACAGAAGCTGTTTGAACCCCTAATCGACCTAATACTGCAATCAAAGTGAATGCAATAACAGTATAACGCACCAAGACAGACAAGAATGTCACAACAGTTGCGTCGATATGGCGTAACGTTAAGATCCGTGCAACCCCTTTACTGACCATTTTAGCGACAAAAAGACCAATAAATAGGATCAAGAATGCAGCAACGATATTCACAGCATATTGAATAAAGAGTTCTTGATTAGCAACAAACCAACCTGTCGCTTCATCTAAACTCGCAGGTAATTCATTCATTAGACCACCTTTTAAACTTATAATCCTAATAAAAAGAATAGCAACCAATAGTATATTGTGGCAGATTTATTTAATAAATATATGGGATTTGTTAACTTCTTCTATTTTCCAGAATAAATAACCGATATTTTTGTAGCATAGTAGCAAAATCATCTAATCCACAAAATGCGATACTTTCATTATCGTAGTAGCTCATCCCTTCTTCTAAATCATCGGTTTCAAAATGGAGAGTATTCGCCCTTACCATAATTTCCTCATCATCAATAGATAAGCTGTATTCTTTACCAATCAATTGCCACTGTTTCTCACTGCCTTTAACTTCGTCCATCTCAGTCAAAATTTGATCGATTAAGCTGATATCACCTTGGATCTCATCATTTAACCAATAACCAATCGCCTCATGATCCATTGAAAAACGGGCCAATATACCGCCAGTAAGATCACGCTGAAATTCATAGTCCATGGTGTATGCCCCTTAAATTAGCTGTCGCCTTTTTCTATATAAAATATCTATTGTTATTATGGCAAAAATAACAAAAAAACAGGAGGCATTGCCTCCTGTTTCAGACTGCTGAACAACGTTATATGTTGGAACGCAGTTGTAATCAATTTTTAGTGAAAAATCAAACTCAGTTATACCGTGGTTTGGAAAATCACTTGTGTTGCTTTATCTGTATATTGCTCTAGTTGGTCAAAATTGAGATAACGGTAAGTATCTTCCGCCGTTTCATCGACTTTATTGATGAAATCAAGATACTCTTGTGGCTCTGGTAGACGTCCTAACAGTGAAGCCACTGCCGCAAGCTCTGCGGATGCAAGGTAGACATTCGCCCCCGTACCTAAACGATTCGGGAAGTTACGTGTTGATGTTGAAACAACCGTTGCCCCATCCGCCACTCGCGCTTGGTTACCCATACATAATGAACATCCCGGCACTTCGATACGAGCGCCACTCTTACCAAAGACGCTGTAATAACCTTCTTCAGTCAGTTGTGCTGCATCCATTTTTGTTGGTGGTGCAACCCATAAGCGTGTCGGTAATTGACCTTTATGTTGATCAAGTAATTTACCCGCCGCACGGAAATGCCCAATATTGGTCATGCAAGAGCCAATAAAGACTTCATCAATTTTGCTGTTTGCCACTTCTGATAATAGACGAGCATCATCAGGATCGTTTGGCGCGCAAAGAATAGGCTCTTTGATTTCGTTTAAGTCGATTTCAATTACAGCCGCATATTCAGCATCCGCATCTGCTTCAAGTAATTGCGGATCAGCTAACCAATTTTCCATTGCCGTAATACGACGCTCAAGTGTACGACGATCACCATAACCTTCTGCTATCATCCATTTTAATAAGACAATGTTAGATTGTAGATATTCGATAATCGGTGCTTTATCTAATTTAATCGTACAACCCGCAGCAGAACGCTCAGCCGATGCATCAGCTAGCTCAAAGGCTTGCTCAACTTTAAGTTCAGGTAAACCTTCAATTTCTAAGATACGACCAGAGAAAATATTCTTTTTACCTTTTTTCTCAACGGTCAATAACCCTTCTTTAATCGCATAAAGTGGGATGGCATGAACCAGATCACGTAGCGTTACCCCCGGTTGCATTTTACCTTTAAAGCGTACTAACACCGATTCTGGCATGTCTAATGGCATTACCCCTGTAGCCGCAGCAAAAGCGACTAAGCCTGAACCTGCTGGGAATGAAATACCAATAGGGAAACGTGTATGTGAGTCACCACCAGTACCAACAGTATCTGGCAATAACATGCGGTTTAACCATGAGTGAATAATGCCATCACCCGGACGCAGTGAAACCCCTCCACGATTCATAATAAAATCAGGTAACGTGTGATGGGTGGTTACATCAACAGGTTTTGGATAAGCGGCGGTATGACAGAATGATTGCATAACCAAATCAGCGGAGAAACCTAAGCATGCTAAATCTTTCAGTTCATCACGTGTCATTGGCCCCGTAGTATCTTGAGAGCCAACGGAGGTCATTTTAGGTTCGCAATATTCACCAGGGCGAATACCATCACGACCACAAGCGCGTCCCACCATTTTTTGTGCAAGTGAGAAACCACGATCGCTCTGTTCCACTGCTTTGGCATGACGGAATAAAGTGCTAGGTGGTAAACCTAAGGCGCTACGAGCTTTTGAGGTCAATCCACGACCGATGATCAAAGGAATACGGCCACCCGCACGCACTTCATCAATCAGTACTTCTGTTTTTAGTGCAAAGGTTTCCAATAACTCATTGGTTTCATGGTTACGGATTTCACCTTTGTATGGGTAAATATCAATAACATCACCCATATTTAATTTAGAAACATCAACCTCAATAGGTAATGCACCGGCATCTTCCATCGTGTTGAAAAAGATAGGGGCAATTTTGCCACCCAATACAACTCCACCACCGCGTTTATTTGGTACATAAGGGATATCATCTCCCATAAACCAAAGTACCGAGTTGGTTGCAGATTTACGTGAAGAGCCTGTTCCGACAACATCCCCCACATAAGCCAGTGGGAAACCTTTTTTATTCAGTGCTTCGATTTGTTTAATCGGGCCAACGCTACCCGGTTGGTCGGGTTCAATGCCTTCGCGGGCATTTTTTAGCATAGCTAGAGCATGTAATGGGATATCAGGACGAGACCAAGCATCTGGTGCTGGTGATAAATCATCTGTATTGGTTTCACCCGTCACTTTAAACACGGTTACCGTGATTTTTTCAGCAAGTTCTGGACGTTCAGTAAACCATTCTCCATCAGCCCAAGATTGCATAATTTGTTTAGCGTAAACGTTGCCAGCTTTCGCTTTTTCTTCAACGTCATAAAAGCTATCAAACATCAATAAGGTATGAGAAAGTGCTTTTGCCGCAATAGGAGCCAGTTTGTCGTTATCTAGCGCTTCAATTAATGCATGGATATTATAGCCACCTTGCATAGTACCTAATAATTCTACGGCTTTTTCTGGCGTGATAAGCGGTGATGTTGTTTCACCTTTTGCGAGAGCCGTTAAAAAACCGGCTTTAACATAAGCGGCTTCATCAACGCCGGGTGGAACACGGTTAACAATTAAATCAAGAAGGAATTCTTCTTCGCCTTTTGGGGGGGACTTTAATAGCTCAACAAGTGCGGCTGTTTGTGTGGCATCGAGAGGTTTTGGAACGACACCTTCAGCTGCACGCTCTGCTACGTGCTTACGGTATTCTTCTAGCACGACTTTCTCCTCGCTTCTTTGTCATTTTGTATAACCCGGCTGTCTGCACCCTATCTAGTTGGATGCCAGGTCAGAGGATCTTTTGCTCGCATAAAACATCTATGGTTGTGAAATTATGCCCAGCTAAGGGCTATCAGCATAGCAAATCTTCAATACTATGTTAATTCGTTCACATAAAAGTAACATTAATCAGATTCAAATATCTATTTATTCAGATTAAAACACTTAAACAAAATATATAACAGGGTCTTTTAACCAAGGTTTAGGTTAATAACCACATTTTTTATAGTTTTTTTACGACTCGAATTAGTACTAAAGTCAAATTGCAGTACAAAAAAACAACAAGGTGATGTGATAATAATAGAATTGGTTTGATGAAATGGGAATTTATACTTTATAGCATATAAACAAGAGCCAAGCTCTTAATGAACTTGGCTCTTAACATTTACACTTTGTCTTGATTATAAAATCAACTTATTTTTTCTTTTTCGCTTTTGGATTTGGCAGGTCAGTGATGCTACCTTCAAATACTTCCGCAGCCATACCGATTGATTCGTATAGCGTTGGGTGAGCGTGGATGGTTAATGCGATATCTTCAGCATCACAACCCATTTCAATAGCTAAACCAATTTCACCTAACAGTTCACCACCGTTAGAGCCGACAATTGCCCCACCGATAACACGGTTGGTTTCTTTGTCAAAAATCAGTTTAGTCATACCATCTGCACAGTCTGATGCAATTGCACGACCAGATGCTGCCCAAGGGAAAGTTGCTACTTCATAGCTAACACCTTTCTCTTTCGCTTCTTTTTCAGTCATACCAACCCATGCAACTTCTGGCTCAGTATAAGCGATTGATGGAATAACTTTAGGATCAAAGTAATGTTTCTTACCAGAGATAACTTCAGCAGCAACGTGACCTTCATGAACACCTTTGTGTGCTAGCATTGGTTGACCAACAATATCACCAATCGCAAAGATGTGAGGTACATTAGTACGCATTTGTTTATCAACATGGATAAAGCCACGATCATCAACTTCAATACCGGCTTTACCTGCGTCTAATAATTTACCATTTGGTACACGACCGATAGCAACTAATACAGCATCATAACGTTGAGGCTCAGCAGGTGCTTTTTTGCCTTCCATTGTGACATAGATACCATCTTCTTTTGCTTCAACGGCGGTCACTTTGGTTTCTAGCATCAGATTGAATTTTTTGCTGATACGTTTAGTAAAGACTTTAACTACGTCTTTATCTGCCGCTGGGATAACTTGGTCGAACATTTCAACTACGTCAATTTGTGAACCCAACGCATGATAAACAGTACCCATTTCCAAACCGATGATCCCACCCCCCATGACCAGTAAACGCTCTGGTACTGTTTTCAGTTGTAGTGCATCTGTTGAATCCCACACACGTGGATCTTCATGTGGAATAAAAGGTAATTCGATTGGACGAGAGCCTGCGGCAACGATAGCATTTTCGAAAGTGATTGTTGTTGTACCTTCACTACCTTCAACAGACAATGTATGTGAGCCTGTGAATCGAGCTTCGCCGTTAACAACATTTACTTTACGGCCTTTAGCCATGCCAGCTAAGCCACCGGTTAACTGAGAAATAACTTTGTCTTTCCAGATGCGAATTTTGTCGATATCTGTTTTCGGTGCATCAAAAACGACACCGTGTTCAGATAATGCTTTCGCTTCTTCGATTACTTTAGCAACGTGGAGTAACGCTTTAGAAGGGATACACCCCACGTTCAGACAAACACCACCTAATGTAGAGTGACGTTCAACTAAAACTGTATCTAAACCTAAGTCAGCGCAACGGAACGCCGCGGAATAACCCGCAGGGCCTGCACCGAGAACCACTACCTGTGCTTTAATTTCAGTACTCATCGTGACCTCATTATTTATTTGTCCGGCGAGTCAGACGATAATCCATATTTAACACCGAGACTTACATACCGCATGCAGTTTACAGAAATGTTAATAAGCTGAAAAGCGCTCTAACATGACAGATCTCACAACCTAGAATGTATGACTGCAAAATCTGTCACGGCAATCAGAGAAACCGGTGCTTAGCACCGGTTTAGATGATTACATTACCAAACGACGTAAATCGCTCATGTACTGATTAATCAGAGTGATGAATCGAGCACCGTCAGCACCATCAATCACACGGTGATCGAAAGATAATGACATTGGTAACATTAAGCGTGGTACGAACTCTTTACCGTTCCAGACTGGTTTCATCGAAGAACGAGACAGTCCCATAATCGCAACTTCTGGCGCATTAACGATTGGTGCAAAACCGGTAGTACCGATACCACCAAGGCTAGAAATAGTGAAGCATCCACCTTGCATATCAGATGCAGTCAGTTTACCTGCACGTGCTTTCTTAGAAACTTCTGCTAATTCATAAGAGAGCTCTAAGATGCCTTTTTTGTTTACATCTTTAAAGACAGGTACAACTAAACCATTAGGTGTATCTACTGCGATACCGATGTTAATGTATTTTTTCAGGATCAGTTTTTGTCCATCTTCTGAAATTGAGCTGTTAAAGCGAGGCATATCAGCCAGTGCTTTAGCGGCTGCTTTCATCACGAAGACTAATGGCGTGATCTTAACATCCAGTTTTTTCTTCTCAGCTTCTTTATTTTGCTGCTTACGGAATTCTTCAACCTCAGTGATATCTGCTTCATCAAACAGATTAACATGAGGGATCATTACCCAGTTACGGCTTAAGTTAGCGCCAGAGATTTTCTGGATACGGCTTAGTTCAACTTCTTCAATTTCACCAAATTTACTGAAGTCAACTTTCGGCCAAGGCAACATACCTGGTAATCCACCACCAGCATTAGCAGGTGCAGATTCAGCACGTTTAATTAACTCTTTCACATAAGACTGAACGTCTTCACGTAAGATACGTCCTTTACGACCGGTTCCTTTAACTTTCGCTAAATTCACACCGAATTCACGTGCTAAACGGCGGATAACAGGTGTTGCATGGACATAAGCTTCGTTTTCAACAAATTCTTCTTTTGCTGCTGGTGCAGAAGCAGGCGCTTTTGCTGGAGCAGAAGGTGCTGGTGCTGCTGATGTAGACGCTGCAGGCGCTGCTGGCGCTTGTGCTGCTGGTGCGGCACCGGCAACTTCAAAGGTCATGATCAGTGAGCCTGTTTTCACTTTATCACCGACAGCAATTTTGATCTCTTTTACTACACCGGCAAAAGGTGCTGGAACTTCCATAGAAGCTTTATCACCTTCAACCGTGATCAAAGATTGCTCTTCTGCAATGGTATCACCCACTTTCACCATCACTTCGGTGACTTCAACTTCATCACCACCGATATCTGGTACATTAACATCTTTAATTGCAGAGGCTGCTGGTGCTGATGCTGCAGGAGCCGGAGCTGATGCAGAAGGTGCAGGCGCGCTACCTGCTACTTCAAATACCATGATAAGAGAGCCTGTGCTCACTTTATCACCGACAGCAATTTTGATCTCTTTTACTACGCCAGCAAAAGGTGCTGGGACTTCCATTGAAGCCTTGTCACCTTCAACCGTGATCAGAGATTGCTCTTCTGAAATGGTATCACCTACATTGACCATCACCTCGGTGACTTCAACTTCATCACCACCGATATCTGGTACATGAACTTCTTTCAGTTCGCTCGCAGCAGGTGCGGCAGCAGAAGGCGCAGGAGCGGCTTCTTGAGCGGGTGCCTGAGCACCCTCTTCAGTATCAAAGATCATGATAAGAGAGCCAGTTTCGACTTTGTCGCCCACGGCAATTTTGATCTCTTTAACAATACCCGCTTGTGGTGATGGCACTTCCATAGACGCTTTATCGCCTTCTACGGTGATCAAGGATTGTTCTTCCTCAATACGATCACCGACTTTCACCATCACTTCGGTGACTTCAACTTCATCTGCACCGATATCAGGGACTTTAATTTCAATAGACATTCACTTTACCTCTTACGCCAGACGTGGGTTTACTTTTTCAGGGTTGATGTTGTATTTTTTGATTGCTTCTTCAACAACCTTCACATCAATCTCACCACGTTTAGCTAATTCGCCTAATGCAGCAACAATCACATAAGAAGTATCAACTTCAAAGTGGTGACGCAGATTTTCACGGCTATCTGAACGACCGAAACCATCTGTACCTAAGACACGATAGTCGTCAGCTGGCACATAAGTGCGAACTTGTTCTGCAAACAGTTTCATATAGTCTGTTGAAGCAACAGCGGGTGCATCATTCATGATTTGAGCAATGTATGGTACACGAGGCTCTTCTGATGGATGTAGCATGTTCCAACGTTCACAATCTTGACCATCACGAGCCAATTCAGTGAATGATGTTACACTGTACACATCGGAACCAATACCATATTCAGTTGACAGAATTTGTGCCGCTTCACGTACGTGACGTAAAATAGAGCCAGAACCCAGTAACTGAACTTTACCTTTCGCGCCTTCCAGAGATTCCAGTTTATAGATACCTTTACGGATACCCTCTTCTGCTCCAGCTGGCATTGCTGGCATATGATAGTTTTCGTTTAACGTTGTGATGTAGTAATAAACGTTTTCTTGTTTATCACCATACATACGCTCTAAACCATCTTGCATAATGACAGCAACTTCATACGCGAAGGCCGGATCGTAAGAGATACAGTTAGGAATAGTCAGTGATTGAATATGGCTATGACCATCTTCGTGTTGTAAACCTTCACCGTTTAGCGTTGTACGACCTGAAGTACCACCAATTAAGAAACCGCGTGCTTGTTGGTCACCCGCAGCCCAACATAGGTCACCAATACGTTGGAAACCAAACATTGAGTAGTAGATATAGAATGGGATCATTGGCAAGTTGTTAGTGCTGTAAGATGTTGCAGCCGCTAACCAAGATGCACCCGCACCCAGTTCGTTAATACCTTCTTGCAGGATCTGACCTTTAACGTCTTCTTTATAGTAAGCAACTTGCTCACGATCTTGAGGCGTATATTGCTGGCCATTCGGACTGTAGATACCGATTTGACGGAACAGACCTTCCATACCGAAAGTACGTGCTTCATCAGCAATAATAGGGACTAAACGATCTTTAATAGATTTGTTTTTCAACATTACGTTCAACGCACGAACGAATGCGATAGTAGTAGAAATCTCTTTAGATTGCTCTTCTAATAACTGGCTGAAATCTTCCAGTGTAGGAATTTCTAATTTTTCATCAAAACGAGTACGACGAGCAGGTAAGTAACCTTCTAGTTCCTGACGGCGAGCATGCAGATATTTGTACTCTTCTGAATCTTTATCAAAAGTGATATAAGGCAGTTCTGCTACTTTCTCATCGCTAACAGGGATATTGAAACGATCACGGAAATGTTTCACACCGTCCATGTTCATTTTTTTCACTTGGTGAGCGATGTTTTTACCTTCTGCCGTTTCACCCATACCATAACCTTTGATGGTCTGAGCTAAAATAACGGTTGGTTTATCTTTGGTTTCTTTGGCTTTTTGGAATGCCGCAAAAACTTTCTTCGGATCGTGACCACCACGGTTTAACGCCCAAATTTCGTCATCAGTCATATCTTTAACTAATGCGGCAGTTTCTGGGTAACGATTGAAGAAATGCTCACGAACATAAGCACCGTCGCGAGATTTGAAAGTCTGGTAGTCACCATCCAGTGTTTCATTCATTAACTGGATCAGTTTACCGGAAGTGTCTTTACGTAGTAGTGCATCCCAACGGTCGCCCCACATCACTTTGATCACGTTCCAGCCAGCACCGGCGAAGATACCTTCTAATTCGTTAACAATTTTGCCGTTACCTGTAACTGGGCCATCAAGACGCTGTAAGTTACAGTTAACCACGAAGCACAGGTTATCTAATTTTTCGCGTACAGCGATAGTGATAGCACCTTTAGATTCTGGCTCGTCCATTTCACCATCACCTAAGAACGCATAAACACGTTGCTTAGTGGTATCTTTTAAGCCACGGTGATCTAAGTATTTCAAGAATTTTGCTTGATAAATCGCAGATAGTGGCCCCAAGCCCATTGAAACGGTTGGGAACTGCCAGAATTCAGGCATTAATTTAGGGTGTGGATAAGAGGATAAACCTTTACCACCAATTTCTTGACGGAAGTTATTTAATTGCTCTTCAGTCAGACGCCCTTCTAAGAATGCACGTGCGTAGATCCCCGGAGAGATATGACCTTGGAAGTAAACTAAGTCACCGCCATCATTGTCATTATGAGCACGGAAGAAGTGGTTAAAGCAAACTTCATATAAAGTTGCAGAAGACTGGTATGACGCCATGTGCCCGCCGAGTTCCAAATCTTTTTTGGACGCGCGCAGAACCATCATTACTGCGTTCCAGCGAATAGCAGAACGGATACGACGTTCCAATTCCAGATTGCCAGGGTAAGCGGGTTCATCTTCAACAGGAATAGTATTGATATAATCACTGTGTACAGAGCCACCTAAAGCAATATCAAGACCGCCATTACGGGCTTGTTTTAATACCTGATCAATCAGGAACTGTGCACGCTCAACACCTTCTTCACGGATGACCGAGTCGATCGCTTGTAACCAATCGCGAGTTTCGATCGGATCCACGTCATTTTTCAGCATATCTGACATGGTGTATTCCTTATCTGTTATCTGTTTCTAATGGTTATAGGAGCCTATCTTCCCGTGATACCACGGGGATATGACGGGAAGATAGGCCCTGCTGTTATTACCGCTACCCCTGAATATTGCAGGGAGATAGGTAGTACAGACTCAGCGGTCAGGATCTGTGCTACTAAAATAAATCAGGATGTTGTTGGAGCCGGCGCAAAGAACGCTCACGACGAGTATGTTCACGACTCATATCCAACAAAACATCTTCAATAAAGGCCAGATGGCGGTGTGAAGCTTCACGGGCGGCTTCTGGCTCTCTATTAATAATCGCCTGATAAATCTGTGTGCGATGCTCACTTACAGCAGTTAACATCTCTTTACGTGTATAAAGAAACTCAAAATTTTGTCGGATATTCTGCTCAAGCATTGGCACCATACACCTTAATAAGTGTAGCAAAACGACATTATGAGCAGCTTCCGTAACGATTAATTGGTATTGCAATACCGCATCCGACTCCGCCGCGATATCCCCTTTATCATGAGCATCAATAATGCGAGCATGACTGGCTTTAATACGCTCAAGATCATCATCAGTACCGCGTAATGCAGCATAATAAGCCGCAATACCTTCAAGGGCATGGCGTGTTTCTAACAGATCAAATTGAGATTCTGGATGCCCACTGAGGAGTTGAGCGAGAGGATCGCTAAAGCTTTGCCAAAGGTTATCTTGCACAAAGGTTCCACCACCTTGGCGGCGTAATAAAAAACCTTTTGCTTCCAATTTTTGGATTGCTTCACGCAATGAAGGACGCGATACATCAAATTGCTTTGCCAGCTCACGTTCAGGCAGGAGTTTTTCCCCCGGACGTAGGGTGCCTTCTAAAATAAGATGCTCAAGTTGTTGTTCTATCACATCAGAAAGCTTTGGTTGGCGGATCTTTGTGTAAGCCATATTGCTAGAAGCCATTATTGGATAACTATTACCTTGGTTATTGAAATGTCAATTGGTAATACCAATTTAATGTAATGGATAATAAAGTAACAAAGTATTTACTAACTGTCCATACAGTTGTTGAGCGAAATCATAAAAACCTGCAAATTTTAACAAATTATTTGATAAATTCATCAAATTTGATAACTAGATCGCATTATTAGAAAAGATTAAAAACACTATTTTTTAACATTGATTAAACACATAAACAGTCACACTGAAGCGTGACAGCATTCATATATTGATTATCAATGCAAAAATATCAATTATTAATGCATTTTGTTATGTTATTTTGCTAATAGTGCTCGGTAATATGACCAATTAAAATGAGGTCCTGGATCTGTTTTCCGACCAGGTGCGACATCACTATGTCCGGTAATATTTTCTTTAATGCCCGGATAGTGTTCAATAAGTTGCTGAGTGAGTGTCGATAATTGCTGATATTGCTGCGGCGTAAAGTCACACTCATCGGTTCCTTCTAGCTCAATACCAATCGAAAAATCATTGCATTTCTCTCGCCCTTTATAGAAGGAAACCCCAGCATGCCACGCTCGTGCCGTAAAAGGCACATATTGCACAATTTCACCATCACGGCGAATTAAACAGTGCGCAGAAACACGCAGATGTGCAATCTCATTAAAAAAAGGATGATCATCAACAGCAAGCGTATTGGTAAACAGTTGATCAATATAAGGTCCACCAAATTGCCCAGGAGGAAGACTGATATTGTGGATAATCAACAATGAAGGGATTTCACCTTCAGGTCTATTGTCATAATTTGGCGATGGAACGTGCTTTACTCCCGTTAGCCAGCCTTGCTTAATCTCCACAACACCCCTCTTTTTTCTACATTTAAAATCATATTAGCTATTTTTATTAATAATATCCGCCAATTAATGCGAACTTGCTCTCAATAATAGTGGTTAATTTTGTATCACTCCTTTTTCTTTTCGATATTTTACTCAATTCTTAGCTTCTCTATTCGCCAATAAAACGCTTTTTTCTCATACTTCAACAGGTTATTTATCAAGGAGAGAAAAATGAATACATTAAATTATCACTCAACAGAGAATGGATTCACGCTAATGGAATTGATGATTGTGATTGCCATTATCTCAATTTTAAGCTCAGTGGCGATCCCTGCTTATCATGGTTATATCCAAAAGGCCGCCTTAACTGATGTATTACAAACCCTGTCGCCTTATCGTTCTGCAGTGGAACTTTGTCACTATGAACATCAATATAACCAATGCCATGCTGATGCCAGTTTTATGCCTCAACAATTTCGTAGTCGATACCTTACTGATATTCATGTTGCCAATGGCGTTATTAGTGCAAAAGGTAAGGCTCAACTAGAAGGACTAACCATCGTAATGACTCCTGCAGCAAACAGTAAAGAGACACTTCCCCATTGGCAAATTAACTGCACATCAACTAACACCGCGTTACAAACGCTATGCCATAAGGTTTTTAAATCTCATTAAACCAATCTAACGGCAACCTCAACCAAGGTGGAAAAGCCAATAGGCTCTGTTTCTAGCCCTTACCATCCATAAATCATTTATCGTAAAAAAGAGCTTTCATGAATAATACTATCCATACAGCAACAGAGTTTATTGAGCAATTGTTACGTCACAGCCTTGCTCAACGTGTTTCTGATCTTCATTTAGAGCCACAACAAAATAGCCTGAGAATTCGCGCGAGAATTGATAATCATCTAGTATTATTTTCTCCCCCTGACAATCAATTAGCTGACGAGATCCTGACACGTTTAAAAATCCTCGCGAATATTAATATTGCCGAAAAACGCCTACCACAAGATGGTCAATTTAATTGGTCTTATCAGAAAAACAATTATTCAATACGTGTTGCGACACTTCCTACTTTATATGGAGAAAAAATAGTTTTACGGCTCATGAATAATCTGCAACAGCCACAATTAGCACAGTTAGGTTTTCAAACAATTCACCTAACACTATTAAAAAAATATCTTACTCAACCTCAGGGAATGATTTTAGTCACCGGCCCCACAGGGAGTGGTAAAACTTTAACACTCTATAGTTGTTTGCAATATTTAAATAAAGATAATCGTAATATTAATAGTATTGAAGATCCTATTGAGTTACCTCTCCATGGCATTAATCAAACACAAATAACAGAAAAAGCCGGTATTACTTTTGCAACAATATTACGGGCACTATTACGCCAAGATCCCGATGTTATTATGATAGGTGAAATACGTGATCAACAAACAGCAGAAATAGCAATAAAAGCAGCACAAACAGGCCACCTAGTTTTATCAACACTGCATACTAACTCTACCCAAGCAACACTCGCCCGTTTGGCTAATTTAGGCATCGCAAAAGATTTAATCGACTCTTGTGTAAAATTAATTATTTCTCAACGTTTAGTTCGTTGCTTATGTAGCGACTGTAAATACCCATCACCTGAACAGAAAAATTTCATTATTAATAATCAACAAATTATATTACCCAATTGGCAAGCAACAGGTTGTCAATTTTGTTATTCCGGCTACAAAGGCAGAACAGCTATTTATGATTGTTTTGAACTTGCCAAGCAATCACGCCCCTCACCTTACGCACTATTTAACTCAGGTATTGAACTGATAAAGAAGGGGATAACGTCTTTAGATGAAGTTTATCAAGTAGTCGGAGATATTGAATGAAATTACATTTTATCTATCGCTATAATGCATTAACTTATCAAGGAGAATGGCTAAGTGGCAACATTGTCGCTCAATCTAAACATGAAGTTATTGATCAACTTATTCAACAACAAAAATTACCAGTAAAAATTCGCCTATATAGGGTAATAATCTTTCAAAATAGTGATAAACAATACCGCATTCAACTTCTTGAACAGTTAGCGTTATTACTTCATTCAGGCTTAGCACTTTTGCCCGCATTAACACTGCTTAAAGAAGAATGTCGTTATTTACATTGGCAATGTGTTTTAAATGATATTATTTTTCACCTAAATCAAGGAGGCGCGCTATCTAAACAGTTAAGTCGTTATCCTCTCTATTTTCCTGCTATTTAACCCATTTTATTTATATTGGTGAAGAGAGTGGTAAGCTTGATGAAGTTCTCTTATTACAAACAACACAATTAAAAAACCAGCGGGATTTAATAAAAAAAATAATAAAAGCTTTTCAGTATCCTCTATTCTTATTATTAACATTAATCGTTATTACAATATCTATGTTGATCTATGTTTTACCTGAATATCAATCTTTATACAGTGCATTTAATACTGAGCTACCGACACTAACATTAACCTTAATTAGATGTTCTCAATGGTTTTCTCATAATAGTTTAATTATCCTGCTGTTTATATTAATAATTTTTTATAGCTATTACACTATTAAACACCATAGTGCTAAATTTCGCGACATTGAACAACGATGTTGGCTTAATCTTCCTTACTTGGGCATCTTATTAAGATATCACCAGCTACATATTATTTTTCAGATAATGACGATTACACAACAAGCTGGATTACCACTATTACAGGGATTAAAAATTATTACAGAGCAATTAACGCATTCACTGTATCAACGAGCACTCACTGATATGATAGCGCATATTACTCAAGGCAAATCACTTAGCTCATTTATGCGACATAATCCTCTATTCCCGCCAATCTGTTATCAATTTATCTCTTCAGCAGAAAATTCTGGACAACTACAGTTTTTTTGCCAGCAACTTACCCACTGGTTTTATCATCAATTAGAAGAACGTCTTGATAGTGTAAAAACATGGCTTGAGCCTATTTTAATGACACTGATCGCATTGATTACTGGCACGCTTATTATTGCGATGTATCTTCCGGTGTTACAACTAGGTGATACCATACATTGATGCTAGCAATATCCTAAAGTCATTAACAATGCGTCTAATAATCAAAACATCAGTGATACAATGCATCACCATTACATTTTGATATATTAATAGCCGATTAAGCGAAGATTTAGCCACTTACTGTAAGCTAGGCTGTCAGGGTAGCAGAAAATCGCTTATCATAATAACTGAATAAAACCCAAATATTGCGGTTATTATCTTGTGATAAAAATCAGTTTAAGCTTTAGAATATCGCAATCAACAGTAAATTTTGATTAATTAAAAATAGACGAACGCAATGACTTATACAGTTGCTCTTACAGGTGGTATTGGTAGTGGTAAAACGACCATCGCTAATGGTTTTGCCTCACTCGGCGTCCCTCTTGTGGATGCGGATGTCATTGCCCGATTAGTGGTAGAGCCTGATTCGCCAGGATTAAAAGCCTTACAGCAACACTTCGGTGACACTATTTTATTGCCTGATGGCAAGTTAAATAGAGCGCAATTACGTCATATTATTTTTCAAAATCAACAAGAAAAAGCGTGGGTAAACCAGTTACTCCATCCACTGATACAACAAGAGACGCAAAAACAAATTCAACAAATTCGCACCCCTTATTTTATTTGGGTTGTTCCTTTATTAGTTGAAAATAAACTAACACATTTAGCCGATCGTATTCTTGTGGTTGATGTGACTGAAGAAGAACAAATTACCAGAACTATGCAACGTGATGGTGTAAGCCGAGATCATGTACTCAAAATTTTACAAGCCCAAGCTAAAAGAGAACAACGATTAGCCGTTGCTGATGATATTATTGAAAATCACGATAATAGCTTAAATCAAGATGAACAAATAAAACAACTTCATCAGCATTACTTAGAATTAGCTCAAAAAAGCAATACAGGACAATAGCCATGAGTGAAGAAACCTCAACAATTATTTTTGAACACCCGCTTAATGAGAAAATGCGTTCATGGCTTAGAATTGAAAACTCATTAATTCAATTAAATAGTTTTCAATCTATTAATTCATTATCTTCTGCATTATCTTTTTTTCGTGCCGTTTCAGAATTTATTGAAGTTTTAGATCGCGGGGAGATCCGCGCAGAACTACTTAAAGAGTTAGAAAAAAGACAAAAAAAACTGCAACAGTGGTTATCCTTTCCTAATGTCGATAAAGAGATTGTCAGTCATATTATTAATGAGTTATCAGAAAGTGCTTGCGCATTAAGTAAAGCACCACGTATTGGACAACATTTAAAACAAGATAAAATCATCAGCTTAGTAAAACAACGCCTCAGTATTCCGGGAGGATGTTGTAACTTTGATGTCCCTACTTTGCATTTGTGGTTAAATCTTCCTCAAACGGTGCGTACTGAAAAGTTAACTTGTTGGCAGGAAGGGTTATATCCTCTACAAAATGCATTAAATGCCCTATTAACACTTATTCGTCAATCAGATACATTTAAACCGGTATTAAGCCATAATGGTTTTTATCAAGACAGTACGGAAGAAGGTGAATTATTACGGATCAAGCTACTTGCCAGCCAACAAATTTACCCTCAAGTCTCAGGACACAAAAACCGTTATGCTATTCGCTTTTTGCCTCTTGATAGTGAGCATGGCACAATCCCTTCTGAACTACCTTTTGAGATTTCATGTTGTTAATATAGCTTAATATCAACAATAGAAATCATCTCAATTAAATTCAGGAGAGATAATGAGCGAAAAATTAATAGTGAAATGCCCAACATGCCGAACCGAGGTAATATGGGATGAAAGTAGCCCTTATCGTCCTTTTTGTTGTAAGCGTTGCCAGTTAATCGATTTAGGCGAATGGGCGGCTGAAGAGAAGCGAATTCCAAGTCAAAGCGAAAGCAATGACAGCGATGAATGGAGTGAAATGCCAGAGCAAGATCCTAAGCCGTTTAATTAAACGCCCACAGCATACTCATACAGCCACAACAATCATGAAGTGGCTGTATTGATTATTTTTGCAATAAGGCAACAATAGAGCGATTAGCTGGTGGAAAATCTTCAGCATTTAAGGACATAATAGGTATCCAGCGGGAAAGTTGCCCTTCTTTACCGTAAGGTTTATTTTCCCACTCTGTGACTAAAAAGAATGATAATGTAATATGCCTATCAATAAAATCATGCTCTACCGTTTCAAGCAACTGACATTGCGTCACATTAATACCTATTTCTTCTTGCAACTCACGGTATAATGCCTGCTCTGGCGTCTCTTTATCTTCTAGTTTTCCACCAGGAAACTCCCAATATCCTCCCATATGAGATGTCAAAGGGCGTTGGGTAATAAATACATTATTTTGCTTATCACAAATCACACCTGCAGCAATATGTAGTTTTTTTTTATCTATCATAAACAGCCTTATTAGATCATACGTTTCACTGACAAACTTCACCATTATACCGTAGATCCAATAGTATGAGGTTGATTTTCTTTCTTCACTATTCAGCATCTACTCCCCCCTGATGAACGACCCGCAAAAGTTGGACTCTTTTCGTTTAAACTCAATCATCACTATTTATTAAGATAAATAAATAGTAAAAGTATAAATGCTTTTATATTTTATTTATTAAAATGAAATAATTATTCACAGAATGAATATTTTATATAATGAAATAAATAAATCACTGCCAACAAATGAAAAGTCACTTTTAACTTAATTAAATATTTTCAAAACCGCTCTCAGTATTCTTCTTTTTTCTCTAAAAAACCTATTTTTTGGTTAATTGATTTTTTCTAACTGGTAATTTACATAGCAAAAATCACAACAAATACAATAACAATAAAAATTAAACAAATGATTTTATTTGTAGATAACGCTTATTCTCTCTAAAAAAATCATACTGATTATTTTACGTTTATTGATAGTTAATACTAAAAAAAGGGAAAGTTTTACTTAAATCCATCAATTTTAAAAATATATTCAATTAAAGAGTAACTGGTATTTATTATTTTTAATTTCAATATAATAATAAAACATTATTTATTATCTATATATATTAAAGCCCTATTATTATATTTGAATTAATACCTTTATCTCGAGGTAAAATGAAAAAAAAAGTTGTTTTATTAACACTATTAAGCTGTTTTTCTACCAGTGGATTAAGCGCAAATGAAACAGGAAATTTAGGCTCAATCAGTGAATCAAGGCGTGCATTGCAAGATAGCCAACGTGAAATTAATCAATTAATAGAACAAAATCGCTATCAGCAACTGCAAGAAAAAGCGGTAAATATTTCACCTACCCCAACTTTAATTACTGAGTCAGAACACTGTTTGCCTATAAAAGGCGTTTATATTCAAGGTATTACTTTACTTACTGAGAAGGATCTCAATTCATTATCTCCATTACCAGATCAATGTATTAAGAGTGCTGATATTAATCGCCTCGTGAAAGAACTCACTCAGCGTTATCTTCAACATGGTTATATTACCGCACGTATCCAATTCTTACGTCCTAACCAACATGGCGAATTAGGTCTGTATGCTATTGAAGGGTTTGTTGAACGTATTGAAGGAGGTGATCGAGGTGTTAACATCACACTACTATTTCCTCGAATCAAAGGGCAACCATTAAAACTCGCTACACTCGATCAAGGCTTAGATCAAGCTAACCGCTTGCAATCAAATAAAGTCACAGTGGATATTCTTCCCGGTACCGAATTGGGGGGCTCTGTCATTAAGTTGTCTAATCAACGAAAATCACCTTGGCATCTCAATATCGCTAGTGACAATTATGGACAGAAAAATTCAGGCCGCTGGTTAATACGAACGAATGCTAGTTTAGATAGCCCATTAGGTTTATCTGATTTTGTAAGCTTAAATGCCAACATAACAACAGATAACCCGAATACCCGTTTTAATCGCGCTTATACTTTGCTCTATTCAATTCCTTATGGTGGCTTTACTTTTAGCTCTTTTGGTAGTTATTCGGAGTACCAATTTCACCAAAAATTACAAACACGTACTGTCAGATTATATGGCGATACCACTCAAGTAGGTATTAGAGGCGATTATGCTTTTAGCCGTAGCCAAAAACAAATTGATACCTTAAATATTCAAGTCACTCATAAACGTATACGCAACTACTTTAGCCAAATTCGTTTAGATCTCAGTAGCCCTAAATTAACCACGATTGAATTAGGGATTAATCATTTGCAGATTATTCCAAATGGCGTATTGAGCACTAATTTGAGTGTTGAAAAAGCGGTCGGCTGGTTTGGCGCAGAGGAAACACCCTATATCGCTAACGGTAATGGTAACGACTATCGCTTTACAAAAGTTAAGCTATTTGCTAATTGGTATCAACGCTTTTCTCTATGGCATTCTACATTTTTATTCAATAGTTCTTTTTTAGGCCAATACAGCCACGACACACTCCCCGGCGTTGAATGGCTAAGTTTAACAGACAAAAACGCTATTCGTGGTTTTGATCAAAGCACACTTTCTGGTGATAACGGTGGCTATTTACGCAATACCCTCTCCTATCCCTATCGACTTAACCACTTTTCTATCACACCTCGTATAGGGGTAGATATCGGTCAAGTAAAACAACATGGCAACTACAAAGGATGGCAAGGTGGTTACGGCCTAAGCTCCGGCTTAAATATTCAATATCAACAAGCACAACTCGACCTTGAAGTTGCAAAAGGCGAGTTACTGTATCACCAAACAAATTCCAATAAAACCAAAGATCCTACTCAACTACTGGTTAAATTTTCATACTTATTTTGATCTACATTCATAGCAACAAATGGAGATAACTCTATGAAATCAAAAAACTTTAAACTTTCACCCTCTGGGCGACTTGCTGCGTCTTTAGCAATAATTTTTGTCTCTCTTAATGCTTATGGTAATGGCATCGTGCCCGATGCAGGCCATCAAGGGCCGGATGTCTCTGCTGTTAATGGCGGTACGCAAGTGATTAATATAGTCACGCCAAATAACGAAGGGATTTCTCATAACCAATACCAAGACTTCAATGTTGGCAAGCCTGGGGCTGTATTTAATAACGCATTAGAAGCGGGACAATCTCAACTTGCGGGTCATTTAAACGCTAACAGCAATTTAAATGGTCAAGCTGCCTCTTTAATTTTGAATGAAGTTGTTAGCCGCAACCCATCATTCTTATTAGGTCAGCAAGAGGTCTTTGGTATCGCTGCTGAATATGTGCTTTCTAACCCAAATGGTATCACATGTGATGGTTGTGGTTTTATAAATACCAGCCGCTCTTCATTAGTTGTTGGTAATCCGCTCTTTGAAAATGGTCAGCTAAAAGGCTATAGCACCCTCAACAACACCAATTTACTATCGCTTGGTAAAAATGGCTTAAATACAACAGGGTTGTTAGACTTAATTGCTCCTCGTATTGATAGTAGAGGGAAAATCACTGCTGCTGAAATTTCAGCCTTTACTGGACAAAACACCTTCTCACAACATTTTGATATTCTCTCTTCACAAAAACCCGTTTCAGCATTAGATAGCTATTTCTTTGGTAGTATGCAATCGGGTCGTATCCGCATTATTAATACGGCTGAAGGTAGTGGAGTTAAATTAGCAGGTAAATTTACCGCAGATAACGACCTAAGTGTTAAAGCCGATAATATTCAAACAGATAGTCAAGTCCGTTATGACAGTTACGATAAAGATGGCAGTGAAAATTACCAAAACTATCGTGGCGGGATCACGGTTAATAATAGTGGCTCTAGTCAAACACTCACTAAAACCGAATTAAAAGGTAAAAACATCACATTAGTGGCGAGTAGCCATAATCAAATCAAAGCCTCTGATTTAATGGGGGATGATATCACTTTACAAGGTGCTGATTTAACTATCGATGGTAAACAGCTACAGCAAAAAGAGACCGATATTGATAATCGCTGGTTCTACTCGTGGAAATACGATGTGACTAAAGAGAAAGAACAAATACAGCAAATTGGTAGCCAAATTGATGCTAAAAATAATGCAACATTAACCGCAACTAAAGGAGATGTTACCTTAGACGCGGCTAAAATTAATGCGGGGAACAACCTTGCTGTTAATGCCAATAAAGATATCCATATCAATGGATTAGTTGAGAAAGAAAGTCGTAGTGAAAATGGCAATAAACGTAATCATACTTCTCGCTTAGAAAGTGGTAGTTGGAGTAATAGCCACCAAACTGAGACGTTGAAAACCAGTGAATTAACGGCAGGTAAAGATCTTGGTTTAGATGCTCAAGGCTCAATAACGGCGCAAGGTGCTAAACTGCATGCGAATGAAAATGTGCTGGTCAATGCCAAAGATAATATTAATTTAAACGTCCAAAAAACCAATAATGATAAAACAGTCACCGATAATCATGTTATGTGGGGAGGTATTGGTGGTGGTAAGAATAAAAATAATAATAATCAACAACAAGTTAGTCATGCAACACAATTAACCGCTGATGGTCAATTGCTCCTTGCCGCAGATAACAATGTCAACATTACCGGTAGCCAAGTAAAAGGCAACCAAGGTGCTTTTGTTAAAACCACACAAGGTGATGTCGTCATTGATAATGCGCTGAGTGAAACCATCAGTAAAATCGATGAACGCACAGGAACCGCGTTTAATATCACTAAAAGTTCACATAAAAATGAAACTAATAAACAAACATCTACAGGTAGTGAACTCATTTCCGATGCACAATTGACCGTTGTCAGTGGCAATGATGTTAATGTCATTGGTAGTTTGATCAAAAGCGCTGATAAATTAGGTATTCATTCTTTAGGTGATATCAACGTTAAATCAGCACAACAAGTCACTAAGATTGATGATGAAAAAACATCATTAGCCATTACTGGGCACGCCAAAGAAGTTGAAGACAAGCAATATAGTGCGGGCTTTCATATCACTCATACCACCAATAAAAATACTAGCACTGAAACAGAACAAGCTAACTCAACCATTAGTGGCGTCAATGTTGATCTGCAAGCGAATAAAGATGTGACTTTTGCGGGATCTGATTTAAAAACTACCGCAGGGAATGCCTCTATTACGGGTGATAATGTTGCCTTTGTTAGTACGGAAAATAAAAAACAAACGGACAACACAGATACCACTATTTCAGGGGGTTTTAGCTACACAGGTGGTGTAGATAAAGTCGGTTCTAAAGCCGATTTTCAATATGACAAACAACATACACAAACAGAGGTAACAAAAAATAGAGGCAGCCAAACAGAGGTTGCAGGTGATTTGACTATTACCGCGAACAAAGATTTGCTTCACGAAGGAGCTTCTCACCATGTTGAGGGGCGTTATCAAGAGTCTGGTGAAAATATTCAGCATCTTGCCGTCAATGATAGTGAAACATCTAAAACTGACAGCTTAAATGTTGGTATCGATGTTGGTGTTAATCTTGATTATAGCGGTGTAACGAAGCCAGTTAAGAAAGCAATCGAAGATGGTGTTAACACAACCAAACCGGGTAACAATACCGATTTAACTAAAAAAGTTACAGCAAGAGATGCAATTGCTAATTTAGCTAACCTTAGCAATTTAGAGACCCCCAATGTCGGTGTTGAAGTTGGTATTAAAGGTGGAGGTAGTCAGAAATCACAAACCGATAGCCAAGCCGTTTCAACCTCTATCAATGCAGGAAAAATCAACATTGATAGTAATAATAAGTTACATGATCAAGGTACTCACTATCAATCAACCCAAGAGGGTATTTCTCTCACAGCAAACACCCACACAAGTGAGGTCGCGCAAGATAAACATCAAACGACATTCCATGAAACAAAAGGCGGTGGACAAATCGGTGTCAGTACCAAAACGGGCAGTGATATTACCGTTGCTATTAAAGGTGAAGGCCAAACAACTGATAACGCCTTAATGGAAACAAAGGCTAAAGGTAGCCAATTTACCTCAAATGGCGATATTTCGATTAATGTAGGTGAAGATGCCCATTATGAAGGTGCTCAATTTGATGCACAAAAGGGCAAAACAGTTATCAATGCGGGGGGTGATCTCACTCTTGCACAGGCGACTGATACTCATAGCGAAAGTCAATCTAATGTTAATGGTAGTGCAAATCTGAAAGTGGGCACCACGCCAGAGAGTAAAGACTATGGCGGAGGTTTCAATGCAGGGACCACTCATCACAGCAAAGAGCAGACTACCGCAAAAGTGGGCGCTATCACTGGCTCTCAAGGTATTGAATTAAACGCTGGGCATAACCTGACTTTACAAGGTACTCATTTAAGTAGCGAACAAGATATTGCATTAAATGCAACTAATAAAGTCGACCTACAATCAGCGAGCTCTGAACGTACTGAAAAAGGCAATAATTTATCTGGAGGAGTACAAGCAGGTTTTGGTAAGAAAATGACCGATGATGCTTCATCTGTGAATGGTTTAGGCAGTGCCCAATTTGCTATTGGTAAACAAGATGAGAAAAGCGTATCTCGAGAAGGAGGAACGATTAATAACTCAGGAAACTTAACAATTAATGGCAATAGCGTCCATCTTCAAGGAGCACAAGTTAATAGTAAAGATACTCAGCTAACATCACAATCCGGTGATATCGAGATCACATCCGCACAGTCTACTGATTATAAAAACAATTGGGGAACAGATATTGGCTTTAATGGCAAAAAAACCAATACCACCCCAAAAGAAGTTACAGAGGAGAAACCTGCTACCTCTATTCATAACATAGGGGGTAAATTACTGGTTAACGTGGAAGATCAACAAAAAACGAGCCACCAAAATGCAACCTTAGAAACAGGTACATTAACGATTAATAGTAATAAAGATCTGACACTATCTGGTGCTAATGTGACTGCTGATAGCGTTACGGGTAATGTCGGTGGTTCACTCAATATTGCTAGCCAAAAAGAGAGTGATCGCCATGTCACTGTTGGCGTCAATGTTGGCTATAACCACACCAATGATCCTAAATCAAGCCAAGTGAATAAAACGGCTAAAGCCGGAGGGTCATTATTAGAGAAAACTATCAAAGATACGATTGATTCAGGAATTAAATCATCAACAGATGCTATCTCTGATAAATACAATTCCCTCTCTTCAACTATTGCAGATAAAACAGGTATCAGTGATGAAACTAAAGCCAAAATTGATCAAGGTTTTGGTAAAGTTGGTAATGGTATTAAGAATATCGTAACAGGTGCTGAGGGTCATACTGCTAATGCGGATATCAAAGTCACTCATGTAGATAATGATGCTGTCACTAAAACCACCTCCTTAACTAGCAACAACGACCTATCATTAAATGTGAATGGCTCGACAAAACTCACCGGAGCAGAAATTGCGAGTAAACAAGGCCAAGTTGATTTAGGGGGAAGTAGCGTTAAATTAGAAAATATTGAAGGTCATCATTATGAAGCCGGCGCCGATCTTGATCTGAAATCCTCTGTGGTGGATTTAGCAAAACAACTGGTAGGTGGAGATATTTCTTTTAAATCCCCCGTTAAAACGAATGAAACCGTCAATACAAAAGCATCTATTTCTGAAAAGAAATAATACAAAATAAGACCAGCATAGTCTGTTAGTCACACGGCTACGCTTTATAGAAAAACCCCCAATAATTGGTTATCCAGCTATTGGGGGTTACTTTACTTGTACTAGCTATATTCGATAATTAAATTCTATTGTGTGATCACAATTAACCTAATTTACCGTGACAATGCTTATATTTTTTACCTGAACCACAAGGGCAAGGTTCGTTACGACCCACTTTTTTGCCTGATGCCACTTGGCCATCAACGGCAGACATTTGTGATTCTTTTGTCACTTCATGGCTAAGTTGTTGCTGTTTAGCTAAACGCTCCGCCTCTTCACGACGACGACGCTCTAACTCTTCAACTTCTTCAGGTAAACGAGCTTGTACTTTACTTAATGTGCTGATCACTTCATATTTCAGTGATTCCAACATATTAGCGAACATAGCAAAAGATTCACGTTTGTACTCTTGTTTTGGATCTTTTTGTGCATAACCACGTAAATGGATACCTTGACGCAGATAATCCATCGCCGCTAAGTGCTCTTTCCACAGTGAATCCAGTGTTTGTAACATGACACCTTTTTCAAAGTTACGCATCATTTCAGCACTGACAATCTCTTCTTTTGCTTTATAGACTTCGATTGATTTTTCTAAAATACGTTCGCGCAGTGTTTCTTCATGTAGTTCAGGCTCTTTATCTAACCACTCTTTGATAGGTAAATTTAAATCAAAGTCATTTTGCAGACAAGCCGTTAAACCTTCAATATCCCACATCTCTTCTAGTGATTGAGGTGGAATATAGTTATCAATCATCGAAGTAAACACATCTTGGCGAATACTGTCGATAGTTTCACTGACATCAGCAACATCTAACAACTCATTACGTTGAGTATAAATAGCTCGACGCTGATCATTGGCTACATCATCATACTCAAGTAATTGTTTACGAATATCGAAGTTACGGTTTTCTACTTTACGTTGTGCATTAGCAATCGCTTTAGTTACCCATGGATGCTCAATAGCTTCTGTTTCGTTCATTCCCAGTTTACGCATCATGCCTGATACTTTATCAGAGGCAAAAATACGCATTAAGGAGTCTTCCATTGACAGATAGAAACGAGAAGAACCCTCATCCCCTTGACGCCCCGCACGACCACGTAACTGGTTATCGATACGACGTGATTCATGGCGTTCAGTACCAATAATATGTAAACCACCAGAAGCTAATACCGCATCATGGCGTTTTTGCCATTGTGCTTTGATCTCTTCAATTTGCTCTTCTGTTGGATTTTCCAGCTTCGCAACTTCAGTCTGCCAACTTCCCCCTAATACGATATCGGTACCACGACCAGCCATATTAGTTGCGATAGTCACCGCTGATGGTAACCCCGCATTAGCAATGATATCTGCTTCCATAGCATGGAATTTGGCATTCAGGACATTATGATGAATATTCGCTTTTGTAAGTGCTTGGGAGATCTCTTCAGATTTTTCAATCGAGATGGTCCCCACCAGTACCGGCTGTCCATTTTTAGTACGTTCACGAATATCTTCAATAATCGCGGCAAATTTACCTTTTTCATTCATATAAACTAAATCAGGTAAATCTTTACGTACCATTGGGCGATTAGTTGGAATAACGATAGTTTCTAAACGGTAGATAGAGTTAAATTCAAAAGCTTCGGTATCTGCAGTACCGGTCATCCCCGCTAATTTCTCATATAAACGGAAATAGTTCTGGAATGTAATGGACGCTAATGTTTGGTTCTCATTTTGGATCTTCACACCTTCTTTTGCTTCTACCGCTTGGTGTAGACCATCCGACCAACGACGGCCTTGCATGGTACGACCGGTATGTTCGTCAACAATGATAACTTCGCCATCTTTAACAATGTAATCAACATCTTTTGTAAATAACGCATGGGCACGTAAGGCTGCCGTTACATGGTGCATAAGCATGATATTAGCAGGTGAGTAAAGTGACTCGCCCTCTTTCATCATACCTGCTTCGGCTAATAACCCTTCAATTTTAACTAAGCCACGCTCAGTAATATTCACTTGACGCGTTTTTTCGTCGACAGAGTAATCCCCTTCCCCTTGGAAGGTATCTGAATCTTCTTTTTCTTGAGGCACTAAATGAGGAATAACTTTATTCATTTTAATATAAAGTTCAGAGCTATCCTCAGCAGGCCCTGAAATAATCAGTGGAGTACGAGCTTCATCAATTAAAATGGAGTCAACCTCATCCACTAATGCATAGTGTAATTTACGTTGGACACGCTCTTCAGGGCTAAACGCCATATTGTCACGCAAATAGTCGAAACCAAATTCGTTATTTGTACCGTAAGTGATATCTGCGTTATAAGCTTCACGTTTTGCTGGTGGTGCCATATTAGGGAGGTTGATACCAACACTTAACCCTAAGAATTCAAATAGTGGGCGGTTATTTTCCGCATCCCGTTGCGCCAAATAGTCATTGACGGTAACAACATGCACCCCTTTACCTGATAGCGCATTTAAATAAGCAGGCAGTGTTGCAGTTAAGGTTTTACCTTCCCCTGTACGCATCTCTGCGATACAGCGATCATTTAGTACCATACCGCCAATAAGCTGTACGTCAAAGTGACGCATACCAAAAACACGTTTACTTGCTTCACGTACAGTGGCAAAAGCTTCAGGTAAAATATCCTCTTCTTTTTCACCTTTTTTTAAACGCTCACGAAATTCATCTGTTTTGGCTTTCAATTCATCGTCGGTTAATTTTTCAAATTCTGGCTCTAGTTGATTGATTTGAGCAACCACTTTACGCATACGACGAATAGCGCGTTCATTACGACTACCAAAAATTTTGGTTACAATTTTACCTAACATAACTCTTTATTCTCATTTATGGCGTAAATACGCCGAATACAGCCTCTATGTTTATCGACGATAAATCATAGAGATAAGCATAATCTAACAAAGATTAACAAACTCAATTAAGCTGTTAGGTAAGGTCCAGCGCGGATACCACGGATCTGAGCAAGCCATAATCCGGTATGATAGGAAATACGATTTTCCGTTAACACGCCACGGGAAATCGGTAAATTAACTAGGGTAGAAGATGGCACTTGAGTCAGTAACGCATAAAGCGTATCAAGCATGACCTCAGCAACATTCGCAACAGGTGATGGCTCATCTTTTGCTTTTACCATCAATTCAGGTGAATGAATGGTAAAAGCAAAAGAGAGCTGCTTAATCACATTTTTAACGGCATGCTGTTGCCAGTAATTAAAGGTGAAGGATGAAGCAGGATTCTGTACACTCTGGCGTAAGAATAAATTATCAAAAGCGATTAATGCTTGGCTTTGACGATTTTGTGAGGAAGGTGTATCCGTTTGTGATGGATTTTCAGCATGGGCAGACACCAGCGAAGGCATACCAATACCTGCTGCTACCATCCCTAATAGCAGATGCGACCAAAAATATCGTCTGCCAAATTGTCGCCAAAAATTTATAATGCTCATTAACCTTCGTTATTTAATTTTATAATTTGTGGAGTCAAAATCTATGCGGGATAGCTACCCACAATCATTGGAAAACATCCTAAAAGAGCTTGAAGGTTCCAATAAAAGCACATTACAGCTTATACAACAGCGTGCAACAATTTTACTCAAATTAAATCGTACCGTCATGGCACTTTTACCAGCACCGTTACAAGGTAAATGCCGTGTCGCCAATTATCGCAATGCTATTTTAATTATTGAAGTCACAAACGCAAGTTGGATGACCCGATTACGTTATGAAATTCCATCATTACTTTCTGCATTAAGAAAGGAAATTTTACCATCGTTATCCTCAATAGACATCAAAATAAATCCTTCTTTAAGCATAAAAGCGGGAAAAAAGAGTGTCACTTCATCATTAAAAGATCCAACACCCGTAAAAAAACGCCATTTAAGTGTAGAGAGTGCACAATCATTGAAATATTTGGCAGAGAAAAGCCCGAAGAAATTAAGAGAAAGATTAGAACGGTTGGCTGCACTTGCCGGAGAGAGTACAAGTACAGCCAAAGATGACGCTAATTAGAGATAATTAACGTGCTTTACAATTGAGCGATTAAGCAAAAACTGTCGATGGTGCTTTAAATGCCACTGGCATTTTCGCTTCGTCTTCAAAGGTGACGAATTCCCAAGCAGACTCTTTTGCTAAAACAGCTTGGAGCAATTTATTATTTAGTGCATGACCTGATTTAAACGCGGTAAATTCACCGATAATGTTATAGCCACACATAAATAAATCACCGATTGCATCTAACATTTTATGACGAACAAATTCATCTTCAAAACGTAAACCATCATCGTTGAGGACACGATAGTCATCAACCACGATAGCGCAATCAAAGCTACCGCCTAAACACAATCCTTTCGATTGTAAATATTCAATATCACGCATAAATCCAAATGTACGAGCACGACTTATTTGACTCATAAAGGATTCAGCAGAGAAATCTAATTTATAACGCTGAGTACTTGCATCGATAGCAGGATGGTTAAAATCGATAGTAAAATCTAATTTAAAACCATTATAAGGACGCATTTCCGCCCATTTATCGCCATCTTCAACACGTACTGTTTCCTTGATACGGATGAATTTTTTCGCAGTGCGAAGCTCTTCAATACCTGCATCAAGCAATAAGAAAACAAAAGGTGCTGCACTGCCATCCATAATAGGAATTTCAGGTGCATCCACTTCAATTACGATATTATCAATGCCTAAACCAGCCAGTGCTGCATTTAAATGCTCAACGGTTGATATACGCACATCATCTTCATTCACTAAGCAAGTACATAACATAGTGTCACGAACTGATTTTGCGTCTGCTGGAAAATCCACCGGTGGATTTAAGTCAGTACGACGGTAGATGACCCCAGTATTAGCTGGCGCCGGACGCATTGTAAGCGTAACTTTTTTACCCGTGTGGAGTCCCACACCAGTTGCTTGTACAATTCGTTTTAATGTCCGTTGTTTGATCATCATTTTATCTCGCAATATTATCCGTCCTACCAATTATTATACTTATAATTGGCAGGACAGTTTAGCACAAAAAGCGGAGATGCCAATCTTTTTGACGATTAATCAGCCTGTTTTCTTAAGAAAGCAGGGATATCTAAATAATCTGGCTCTTTGTTAGCTTGAGTAGATTGTTCATTAACCGCTTTAGCTGCAGGCTTGCTCTCTTCTACTGTAGAGAAAGAGGACATGCTATTTTGCATTTGCTGATAACGATTTTCCATAGCGTTTTGTTGATTTTGCTTATTAGTTACCAGCGTAATTTCTGGACGTTTATCCATGCCGATACCTGTAGCAACCACAGTAACACGCAGTTCATCGTTCATTTCAGGGTCAAGAGAAGTACCAATCACCACTGTGGCGTTATCTGATGCAAATGCACGAATGGTGTTACCGACGGTTTCAAACTCATCAAGACGTAAATCAAAGCCTGCTGTAATATTAACTAACACACCACGTGCGCCAGACAGGTCGATATCTTCCAGTAATGGACTTGAAATCGCCATTTCAGCGGCTTCTTCAGCACGATCTTCGCCTTTAGCTGCACCAGATCCCATCATGGCATAACCCATCTCTGACATCACCGTTCTCACGTCAGCAAAGTCGACGTTCATCAAACCTGGGCGAGTGATCAGTTCTGCGATACCTTGAACAGCACCTTTTAATACATCATTTGCCGCACCAAATGCGTCAAGTAACGAAATACCACGGCCGAGTACTTTTAGTAGCTTGTCATTTGGAATAGTGATTAATGAGTCAACATGCTTAGATAACTCAGTAATTCCCTGCTCAGCAAATGCCATACGCTTTTTGCCTTCAAAATTAAAAGGCTTAGTCACAACAGCAACCGTTAAAATACCTAACTCTTTCGCCACTTCGGCAACGACTGGCGCAGCACCGGTACCAGTACCACCGCCCATACCCGCAGCGATAAATACCATATCCGCACCTTCTAGTGCAGCGCGTAACGCTTCACGATCTTCTTCGGCAGCATTACGACCTACCTCAGGGTTTGCACCTGCACCTAAGCCTTTCGTAATGGCATTACCGATTTGGATAGTTTGTCCAACTGCTGTTTTACGTAATGCTTGAGCATCAGTATTGACCGCGAAGAAATCAACGCCTTCAATACGTTCACGAACCATGTGCTCAACCGCATTACCGCCGCCGCCACCAACGCCGATGACTTTGATCACCGCATCGTTGGTTAATTCCATAGGTTCAAACATAATTTCTCTCCGTTTTGTGCCTTTTAGGGTCGCTTGCTCAAACGACCTCTTTTTAAATTTGTCTGATGATTAAAACTCTCTTTTTAACCAGCCAGTGAGTTTTTTTAGCCAACCACTAACTGCAGAGCGTTTTTCGGTTTCAGTTTCCTCACCAAAGTGAGATTCTTTACCGTAATGCAAAAGCCCGACTGCCGTAGAATAGAAGGGATCCTGCGCATAATCTGTTAGCCCGGTAATATTTAACGGTTTACCGATCCGTACTTGCGTGTGGAAAACACGTTGAGCACATTCAACAAGTCCATCTATCTGTGCAGCACCACCTGTTAAAACAATACCTGCCGCTAAATGGTGCTTTATTCCTTGCTGACGTAATTGTTCCTGAACACTCAAAATCTCTTCATTAACAAGATTTAGAAGCTCGGTATAACGCGGTTCAATCACCTCAGCAAGTGTTTGCCGTTGTAGACTTCTTGGTGGTCTACCTCCGACACTTGGAACTTCGACATTTTCATCTTTGCCAACTAAAGAGCCTAATGCACAGCCATGACGCACTTTTATTGCTTCAGCGTCATTTGGTGGTGTACCAAAAGCGTAAGCAATATCGCTAGTCACAACGTTCCCTGCATAAGGAATGACACGAGTATGTCTTAATGCACCACCGGTATATATGGCGATATCCATGGTTCCGCCACCCATATCAACGACACAAACACCTAATTCGCGCTCATCTTCTGTTAGCACAGCAAAACTTGAAGCCAGTCCTGCAAAAATCAGTTGATCCACTTTTAAACCACAGCGCTCAACTGCTTTTACTATATTCTTCGCCATATCGTTATGGCAGGTAATCAGATGTACTTTAGCCTGCATACGTACACCGGATAACCCAACAGGGTTTTTGATCCCTTCTTGGTAATCAATGGCGTACTCTTGCGGTATTACGTGTAAAACACGGTGTTCATCTTTTACTTTGACGGATTTCGCAGTATGCACCACGCTATCAACATCATCTTGTGTTACTTCTTCTTCTGAAATTGGCACCATACCAATTTCATTTTGGCAGCTAATATGTTTGCCTGATAACGCCAAATATACTGACGATATTTGGCAATCTGCCATCAATTCAGCCTGATCTACAGCCCGTTGTACACATTTTACGACGGATTCGAGATCGTTCACGCCACCTTTGTCCATACCCCGAGATGGGCAACTTCCCACCCCGATAATATTCACTACGCCATCAGGCAGGATCTCACCGACAAGGGTGGCTACTTTGGCCGTACCAATCTCAAGACCAACTACTAATTTTCTGTCCGTCGCTTTGATCATTATTGTTCTGCCTTCGCCTTCATCGTGTCATCTGCCACGTCTTGTTTATTCATTCACATCAAGTAATAAAGGAGCCCATCCAACTGCACCACCACTGTCATAACGTAAATCGACATAATCAACCCGTTTGTCAGTCTGTTGTTGCAAGATAGGATACAGCTCAATAAAGCGAGCAATCCGTTTTTCGGTATCCTTACGCCCTAACTCCAATCGGACATCATTGTCTAAGACTAATTGCCATCCTTGACGAGCTGACATTGATGCTGCTTTTAATTTCAGATTACTGGCAAGAAGCTGATCTCTCATTGCTAAATAACCTGCTAATACCATTTTCTCACTTCCTTGTGGCCCATATAATAGTGGGTAATTTCCTTGTGTTTCCAATCGCGTTGGCAGACTGAAAATTCGGCCTTCTCTATCAAGAAAATGTGTGTCATTCCAACGGGTAAATGGCACATACTCCACCAGATGGATTTTTAATTCGTCTGGCCATTGTTTACGTACGGTCACTTGCCTGATCCATGGCATACGTTCAATTTGTTGCTGAATGATATTGACATCCTGTGTCATAAAAGTGCCTGGTTGGCCTAAAGATAAAATGGCCTGACGCACATCATCATTCGTTGTGTAATGCCGCTCACCAGTAAGTACAAGCTTTGATATCGGCAGACGATTAGCATCTTTCATCCAATTCACAACTTGTATTCCGCCCCAAATAATGGTGGCAATCACACATAAAAAGAAGATTAATCCTGATAAATAGCTACCATTACTCGGTCTATCAGAATGACGTTTCTCTTTTATCTCTTTATTATTTAACGCTGCTTGTGACATAGTAAATTCATTCACCCCTGCGCAACATTCAAATAAGAGAATCGGCTATTCTTTTGTACGATATTCCTACGATTAATACTTCCACTAGATATATATACTCTATAAATACCTTTAGCTTTGATAATTAAATCACTAAATTGTTCAATCTGTTGAGAATTATTTACCTTAAAAGTCAAAATAGCGAGTTTTTCTTTAAATTTCGCTACTTTTAACTGATAAATTTTTCCCACATCTCTTTGAGCAAGCAAATTACCGATCGTATTTTTCGCAAATAAGATCTCTTTTTGACTAAAATCTCCCACCATTACAGTCATTTTCTTAACTATTTCACCATAAATGATGTTCACTTGCTCAAACATCCGTCTTAATCCTCGCTTAAAGATGGTTGTAATTTTGTTTCTGCTAAGCGACGCGCTATTTTACCAATATTTCCAGCACCTTGAACTAAAACAAGATCATTATCTGTTAATACACCCGCTAATATTGAGGAGATGTTCTCAACATCAGAAACCCAAATCGGATCTAGTTTGCCACGTTGACGAATAGTACGACACAATGAACGACTATCTGCACCGGGAATAGGCGCCTCTCCTGCTGCATAAACATCGGTTAATAATAAAATATCAACTTGATTAAGCACCGTTGCAAAATCTTCATATAAATCACGAGTACGTGTATAACGATGCGGTTGAAATAACATCACTAAACGTTTATCAGGCCAACCTGCTCGTGCCGCTTTTATCGTTGCATCAACTTCTGTTGGGTGATGTCCATAATCATCCACCAGCATGACTTCCCCTTCTTGACCATTCACATGCTCAAGACTGAAATTTCCCAAGAAATCGAAACGACGCCCAGTACCTTGGAAATTAAGTAGTGCGGCTAAAATATGCTCATCCGCAATCCCTTCTTCTGTGGCAACAGCCACGGCTGCGGTTGCATTTAATGCGTTATGGCGTCCCGGCGCATTTAATACCACATCTAAATCAGGCATATCTTCACGAGAAATAGTGAAAAATCCTTGCGCACCTTTTTGTTCGTAATGAGTAATGCGTACATCAGCATCTTCACTAAAACCATAGGTAGTAATATAACGCCCTACTTTAGGAATAATTGACCGAATAACATCGTCATCAATACACATCACTGCGCGACCATAAAACGGTAAATTGTGTAAAAAAGTAACAAAAGTCTCTTTTAAATTATCAAAATTACCGTGATAAGTGTCCATATGGTCAGCTTCAATATTCGTTACCACCGCAACCATAGGTTGAAGATGTAAGAAAGAAGCATCACTCTCATCCGCTTCTGCAATTAAATAGCGGCTACAACCTAAACGAGCATGGGTACCTGCTGATTTCACTAAACCGCCATTAACAAAGGTTGGATCTAATCCTGCTTGTGCATAAATGTTCGAAATCATCGCCGTTGTTGTTGTTTTACCGTGGGTTCCTGCAATCGCAACCCCGTGACGATAACGCATTAACTCCGCTAACATTTCTGCACGACGTATCACAGGAATACGCGCTTCTCTTGCTGCAATAATTTCTGGATTATCTGCACTAATTGCGGTAGAAACCACCACAACACTAGCATCACGAATATTTTCAGGGCGATGATTAAAATAGATTGTCGCCCCTAATGCAACGAGTTGTTGTGTGACTACATTAGGCGCTAAATCAGAACCACTGATTGCATAACCTTCATTAGCCAACACTTCGGCGATCCCGCCCATGCCGGCACCACCAATGCCAACAAAGTGGATATGCCTAACTTTTCTCATCTCAGGCACAAAAGATCTTAATTTCGCCAGCTGTTGTGTATTCACTATTTACTTCTTCACTCTAAGTTAATGGTTACAAGTTACGTTTATTTTTTAGCCACTTCGATAATTACATTAGCGACTCGCTCAGTAGCATCCGTAATCGCAACACTTTGTGCTTTTTCTGCCATTAGCATTAGCTGATGTCTATCCCAATTTTCTAGGGTGTCAGCTATCGCTTCTGGCGTTAAATCATTCTGTTCAATAATACGCGCCGCACCGGCATTTTCTAATGGCAATGCATTCCAATATTGCTGTCTATCTTTATGTTGAAAAGGAACAAAAATAGCGGGTAACCCCGCAGCGGCAATCTCGCTAACTGTTAATGCACCTGAACGACATACAACAACATCAGCCCATTGATAAGCTTGCGCTATATCATCAATAAATTCAGTAACTTTATACTCAGATTTAACTGAATTTTTAGAAAGTTCATTTTGATAGCGTAATTTGGTATCACTTTCGCTCCCTTTGCCGGCCTGATGCCAAATTGTAACTCGCTCTCCTAATAATCCAGCCACCACTGGCATTGTATGATTTAAGATACGCGCACCTTGGCTACCACCAATAACCAGCACTCGGACAGCACCTTCTCTGCCTTTTAATCTCTCTGCTGGGGCTTCAAGTGCTAAGACATCGTCACGAACCGGATTACCAACAACAGGCGCATTAGCAAACGCACCGGGGAATGCTTGTAACACACGTTTGGCTATTTTTGACAACCAACGGTTAGTTAAGCCTGCAATACCATTTTGTTCATGTAAAACAACGGGAATACCACAGCTCCATGCTGCAACACCGCCTGGTCCAGAAACATAGCCTCCCATGCCTAATACGGCATCAGGCTGATAGCGCTTCATAATCCGACGGGCTTGAAAAATCGCTTTTATAATACGAATAGGTGCAGCAATTAACGCTTTTACCCCTTTACCTCGTAGACCCGAAATACGGATATACTCGATTTCAATGCCATGCTTAGGCACTAATTGTGCTTCCATTCTATCCGCGGTTCCTAACCAACGAATATCCCAGCCTTGGGATTGCAGATAATGAGCAACTGCTAATCCAGGAAAGACGTGCCCTCCTGTTCCGCCGGCCATCACCATTAATCGGCGTTTACGTTCGCTCATTTAGGACTCCTTACAAACGCCTGAGCCTGTGCTAGGCGTGATTCATAATCAATTCGTAACAACATCACGATAGCCGTTGACATAATAATCAAACTCGAACCACCGTAACTAATAAGAGGTAACGTTAACCCTTTTGTTGGCAACATACCTGCTGCCGCACCAACGTTGACTAACGTCTGGAAGGTAAACCAGATCCCAATCGAACAAGCTAAAAAACCTGAAAAACGTTGATCGAGTAACAAAGCACGGCGTCCAATTTGCATCGCACGAAAAGCGATGAAGAATACCATTAAAAGCACTAAAACCACACCGATATAACCAAGTTCTTCTGCTAAAATAGAGAAAATAAAGTCAGTATGAGCTTCAGGTAGATACTCTAACTTTTGTACTGAATTTCCTAACCCTTGCCCCAGTAGATCACCGCGTCCAAAAGCCATCAAGGATTGTGTTAACTGATAACCACTACCAAAAGGATCTTCCCAAGGTTCTAAGAACGAAGTGATACGTCGTACACGGTAAGGCTCAACAATAATTAACATCACAACAGCGGCAATACCTGTACCAATAATGGCGAGGAATTGCCAAATTTTTGCACCGGCTAAAAAAAGCAACGCTAATGTGGTCACAAACAGCACGACCACCGTACCTAAGTCGGGTTGTAATAGCAGTAATACGGCTAATATTAACATCACCCCCATAGGTTTACAGAATCCCCAAAAGTTGTTTCTCACTTCTTCTACTTTTCTCACCAAATAACTGGAGAGATAACAAAACAGTGCCAATTTAGAAAGTTCTGCCGGCTGAATACGTAAAGGCCCAAATGCAATCCAACGTGATGCGCCATTTACTGAACTGCCCACTGCCAATACCACGAGTAATAGCAAGATAGAACCAAACAGCATTAAGCTACTGTAGCGTTGCCATACCGCCATTGGCACCCGCATTGTCACTAATGCAAGGCAAAGGGCAACAATCATATAAATGCCGTCACGTTTAGCAAATAGAAAAGGATCTTCTGCTAAACGTTGTCCAACAGGCATTGACGCCGAGGTTACCATCACAAACCCGACAACCGCTAATCCGAATGTAAACCAGAGCAAAGTGCGATCATAAGGCACGAACGCGCTGTTATCTGTTTGATAACTTCCCACCAGCCACTGTTTTAATCTTCGCATTGCGTATACACTCATCAGCCAAGCTCCTGCGCTAAACGGGCAAACTCATCACCACGTTGTTCGAAACTTTTAAACTGATCTAGACTTGCACAAGCGGGTGAAAGTAGCACCATATCGCCAGTTTGCACTGTTGGTGCAAGTAATCGCATCGCCTCTTCCATAGTCGCGGTTAATTGTGAGACTTGTGGTCGTAAATTTGCCAATGCTTGACCATCTTGTCCGAAGCAATATAAGCGAATATTATCGCCACTGAGATAAGGTAATAGCGCGCTAAAATCAGCAGACTTACCGTCCCCACCTAACAACAGGTGCAAAGTCCCTTCTACTTCAAGCCCTCTTAAAGCTGCTTCTGTGCTACCTACATTAGTCGCTTTAGAATCATTGATCCAACGTACCCCATTATGGGAGTAAACTAATTGGAAACGATGAGCAAGGCCATGATAGGTGTTTAAAACAGCTAGTGATGCTTTACGAGAAATTCCCACTGCATCAGCTAACGCTAATGCGGCTAATGCATTGGTGTAATTGTGTTGACCAGAAAGGAACATCTGTGAAGTGGCAAGAATATTTTCACCATTTACGTTCAAGTAACGATTGGTATTATCAAGCTGATAATCCCCTTGTCCGATACCAAAACTCACACAACGTGTATCTTTGCCAGCTAAAGGCAATGTCAGAACATCATCTGCGTTATAGACACAGGTTTTAGCATTATCATAAATACGTAATTTAGCTTCACGGTATTGTTCTAATCCTAACGGATAGCGATTCATATGATCTTCGCTAATATTTAATACCGTGGCAGCCGCCGCTGTTAAGCTATAGGTTGTCTCTAATTGAAAGCTCGATAGCTCTAAGACATATAAGTCATAAGGCTGTGTTAATAACGTTAAAGCAGGTACACCAATATTGCCACCGACACCGACAGGGATCCCGTCAGCTTTAGCCATTTCCCCCACCAACGTCGTTACGGTACTTTTGCCATTAGAGCCTGTTATCGCAACAATAGGTGCTTTTGCCTCACGGCAAAATAGCTCAATATCACCGACAATTTCCACTCCATGATCTCGCGCTTCAACTAACTCAGGCGTTGATAACGCAATACCCGGACTTGAGACAATTAAATCAGCGTCATTAAGCCATACTTGATGAAAACTCCCCGTATGATACTCAACATCAGCAGGTAGCTTATCTAAACCCGCGGGATGCTGGCGAGTATCTATCACTTTAGGTGTTACACCTTGGCGGATAAAAAAGTCAACGCAGGATAGACCGGTAATGCCTAGTCCCACGATAACAACTTTTTTCCCCTGATAATTTGCCATGTTAACGTACCTTTAATGTCGCTAAACCAATAAGGACTAACATAAGAGAGATGATCCAAAAGCGGACAATCACACGAGGCTCTGGCCAACCTTTTAATTCATAGTGATGATGGATTGGCGCCATACGGAAAATACGTTGGCCGCGCAGTTTAAATGAACCTACTTGTAAAATAACCGAGAGCGTTTCAACAACGAACACGCCCCCCATAATCACTAATAAAAATTCTTGGCGTAATAACACGGCGATAGTACCTAATGCGCCACCTAATGCTAAAGAGCCAACATCACCCATAAAGACTTGGGCAGGATAAGTATTAAACCAAAGGAAGCCTAATCCCGCACCGACAATGGCGGTACAAACAATCACCAATTCGCCTGCATGCATTAAATAAGGAATTTTTAGGTAGCTGGCAAAATTGACATTACCTGTAGCCCATGCAACTAATGCAAACCCAGCCGCTACAAACACCGTAGGCATAATGGCTAAGCCATCTAAACCATCGGTTAAATTTACCGCGTTACTGGTGCCAACAATGACAAAATAAGCCAGTAAGATATACAACATGCCAAGTTGTGGCATGACATCTTTAAAGAAAGGCACGACAAGTTGCGTTGCTGGGGTATCTTTACCAATCGCGTACATACTAAATGCAACCGCTAAAGCTAATACCGATTGCCAGAAATATTTCCAACGCGCTATTAAGCCTCGAGTATCTTTACGCACTACTTTGCGATAATCATCGATAAAACCGATGATGCCATAACCAATTAGCACCAAGAGTACACACCATACATAAGGATTATCTAATCGCGCCCACAATAAGGTTGATACAGCGATAGAAAATAGGATCATGATCCCACCCATGGTCGGCGTACCACGTTTGCTAAAGTGTGACTCAGGGCCTTCGTTACGCACCACTTGCCCGATTTGCATTTTTTGTAACCATGCAATTAAATGGGGTCCCATCCATAACGCAATAATTAATGCCGTCAATAAACCAACAATCGCTCTGAATGTCAGATAAGAAAACACATTAAAAAATGTATGATATTTAACCAAATATTCGGCTAGCCAAACTAACATTCAAAGCACTCCTTTAATGCGTTCACGATATCCTCCATTGCTGAGCTTCGTGAACCTTTTACTAAAACTGAAACAACATCATGCTGCTGTAATAATGGAATTAATTGGGTAAGCAAATCAGCTTTAAATGAAAAATGCTCACCGCCTTCATTTTCTTGACTAATAAACTGGCTGTAATGACCCACGGTTAATACCCGATCGATACCGACTTGATGGGCAAAACGTCCCACATCACGGTGACATTTTTCTGAATCTTCGCCTAATTCAGCCATATCTCCAGCGACAAAGATTTTATATCCTGGTAATTGAGATAAAACTTGCAGCCCTGCTATCATCGACCCATCATTAGCATTATAGGTATCATCTAACACTATTTTTCCTGTTGTTAATTCAACAGGATAGAGTCTGCCAGGTACGGCTTTCAGTACCGCTAAACCTTGCTGAATATCCGTTAATGTCGCCCCTACCGACAAGGCTAACGCACTTGCGGCTAACGCATTGGCAATATTATGGCGACCAGGTAAAGGTAGGGTGATTGCTACACCCCCTTCTGGCGTATGCAATGTAAAATCGGTGGTGAGTTGATTAACAACAATATCCGTTGGGTAGAAATCGGCCTGAGTGTCTGCAGATAAAGAGAAAGACCACTGAGTTTGACGTGAGTTAAAATGCTGTTGCCATAGCGCAACATCATTACTTTGCTGATTAATAATGGCTGTGCCTTGCTCTTTTAAGCCAGTGAATATTTCACCTTTAGCTTGAGCAATCCCTTGTAAGGAACCAAAACCTTCAATATGTGCAGAAAAGAGATTATTGACCAATGCACTATCTGGTTTAACCATATCCACGGTATAGGCTATTTCACCAATATGGTTAGCACCAAGTTCAATCACGGCAAAACGATGTTCAGGGGTTAGACGAAAGAGTGTCAGGGGAACACCAATATCATTATTTAAATTGCCATGTGTATATAAGGTTTCACCACAGTGACGCAGTATCGAAGCCGTCATCTCTTTAACGGACGTTTTACCCGAAGAGCCCGTTAATGCGACAATTTTAGCATTGCTAAGCGAACGGATATAAGCGGCAATATGCCCCATTGCTAAGCGGGTATCTTTTACGATGATTTGTGGACATTCAACATCGATTTTCCGATTAACTAAAACCGCAACGGCACCCTTTTGTTTGACATCAGCAATAAAGTCATGAGCATCAAAACGTTCACCAGCTAAAGCAATAAACAGACAAGCATCATCAATTTTACGGCTATCGGTAGAAATTGATTTGATCATTAATTGATTGGCTTGGCTTTGAGTAATAGTACTCAACGTGCCTTGAGTGACTTGTGCAATAGTTTCGAGAGAAAGCGCTATCATGCGATCACCCCCAATAACCGTGCAACAGTTAATCGGTCAGAGTAATCAAGACGGCGAGTACCAACGATTTGATAATCTTCGTGCCCTTTTCCTGCCACTAAGATCATATCAGC